>JAGXBK010000165.1 GCA_018971195.1 Betaproteobacteria bacterium | reverse complement strand
CGGCGGCGTCAGCGCATTGGGGACCTCCCCTGCTACCGGCGTGCGCGCCTTGCCGGTCATCGCGAGGTCCGGAATCGCGTCGAGCAGCATCCGCGTGTACGGATGCTGCGGACTGCCGAACAGCGCTTTCGTGTCCGCAAGCTCGACCATCCGCCCGAGGTACATGACGCCGACGCGATCGGCGACGTGATGGACGACGGCGAGGTTGTGTGAAATGAACAGGTAGGTGAGCCCCAGCTCGCGCTGCAGGTCGCGCATCAGGTTCAGCACCTGCGCCTGCACCGACACGTCCAGTGCCGACGTCGGCTCGTCGCAGACCAGGAACTCGGGCTCGCTCGCGAGCGCGCGCGCGATCGAGATCCGCTGCCGCTGGCCGCCCGAGAACTGGTGCGGATATTTCTGGCCATCCGCCGCAGCCAGTCCCACCTGCGACAACAGCGCATCGACGCGCGCGCGTATCGCCTGTGTCCCTGCGATCAGCCGGTGGGCGCGGATCGGCTCCGCGACGATGTCGGCGACGCGCCAGCGCGGATTGAGGCTGGCGTAGGGATCCTGGAAGATCATCTGCAGCCTGCGGCGCAGGCCCCGCGACGCCTTCCCCGCGGCGAGTGCGGCCAGGTCCTCGCCCGCATAGCTGATCGACCCCGACGACGGGGCATAGAGCCCGACAATGAGCCGCGCGACCGTCGACTTGCCGCAACCCGACTCGCCGACGAGCCCCAGCGTCTCGCCGCGTCGGATGTCGAAGCTCACGTCGTCGACGGCGTGCAGCAGCTGCCGCGGCTGGTGCCCCAGCGTGCGCGCGAGCCACGGGGGCGACACGTCGAAGACCTTGCCCGCACGGGCCACCTGCAGCAGGACTTCGGGCCGGTCGCTCACGAGCCTACCTTGGTGCTGCGCGAGCCCAGGCTCGGCTCGCGCGCGCCCGGCGCATGCAGCCAGCAGGCAGCGCGCGTGGCGCCGGCGTCGAGCAATTCGGGGCGTTCGCGCCGGCAGCGATCGAAGACGTGGGGGCAGCGGGGATGGAACGCGCAGCCTGGCGGGATGGCGGTGAGCCGCGGCATCGTGCCGTCGATCTGCACCAGGCGCTCGCGGTCGTCGACCACCGAAGGGATGGAGCCCATCAGCCCGGCCGTGTACGGATGCTTCGGCGCGCGGATGACCCCGGCCACGGGGCCGATCTCGACGATGCGCCCCGCGTACATGACGGCGACGCGATCGGCCGTCTCGGCGATCACCCCCATGTCGTGGGTGACGAGCATCACGGCGGTGCCGTGGTCGCGGCCGAGGCGCCTCAACAGCGCGATGATCTGCGCCTGGATCGACACGTCGAGCGCGGTCGTCGGCTCGTCGGCGATGACGAGCTGCGGCTGGGCGCAGATCGCGAGCGCGATGACCACGCGCTGCCGCATGCCGCCGGAGAACTGGTGCGGATAGTGGTCGATGCGCTGCCCGGCCGCCGGTATGCCGACCTCGCCCAGAAGCTCGATCGCGCGCCGCCGCGCGGCGGCGTCCCCCAGATCGAGATGGGTCCGGATCGTCTCGATGATCTGCCTGCCGACCGAGTACAGCGGATCCAGCGAGGTCAGCGGATCCTGGAAGATTGCGCCGATCCGGCGACCGCGGATCCGCCGCATCGCGTCGTGGGGAAGATTGTCGATGCGCACGCCGTCGAGCAGGATCTCGCCGGCGGCAATGCGCCCCGGCGGCTCGAGCAGGCCGATGATCGCCGCACCCGTCAGCGACTTCCCGGCGCCCGACTCGCCGACCACGCCCAGGACCTCGCCCGGCGCGATCGCGAACGACACGCCGTCCACCGCGGTCAGCGTGCCCCGGCGCGTCGGAAACTCGACCCGCAGGTCTCTGACTTCGAGCAGCGGCTTGGTCACGCGGGTCAGCGCAGGCGCGGGTTCAGCGCGTCGCGCAGCCAGTCGCCCAGCAGGTTGATCGCGAGCACCATGATCACCAGCGCGAGTCCCGGGAACAGTGTCACCCACCACTCGCCCGAGAACATGAAATCGTTGCCGATGCGGATCAGCGTACCCAGCGACGGCTCGGTGGCGGGCACGCCGACCCCCAGGAACGAAAGGGTCGCCTCGGTGATGATCGCAGTCGCGATGTGGATCGTCGCGATGACCAGCACCGGTCCCAGCACGTTCGGCAGGACGTGGCGCACCATGATCGCCAGCGGATGGATGCCGAACAGCCTCGCCGCCTGCACGTATTCCTTGTTCTTCTCGACCATCGTCGAGCCGCGCACCGTGCGCGCGTACTGCACCCAGCCCGAGACGCCGATCGACAGCACCAGCACCCAGAACGCCATCGAATCGTGCGCACCCGGGAACACGGCCCGTGCGACGCCATCGATCAATAGCGCGATCAGGATCGCCGGAAACGAAAGCTGGACGTCCGCCACCCGCATGATGAACGCGTCGGTCTTGCCCCCGACGTAGCCCGCGAGCAGTCCCAGCGCGACCCCCAGGCCCATCGAGAACAGCACGGCGGCGATGCCGACCTCGAGCGAGATCCTCGCGCCGAAGAAGATCGTCGACAGGATGTCGCGTCCCTGGTCGTCGGTGCCCAGCGGATACGACGGGTCGCCCCCGGCGATCCACATCGGCGGCTTCAGCGAGTTCGAGAGGTCGAGCCGGGCGAGGTCGAAAGGATTATGCGGTGCGACCCAGGGAGCCAGCGCCGCGGTGCCGACGCAGGCGATGAACACGATCGCCGCGACCATCGCGTACGGCGAGTGGCGAAAGCTCCAGGCGAGGTCGCTGTCCCAGGAATCGCGCAGCGCGTCGGCAAGGCGGCCCGCCACGTCAGTGCCCCGCCGCGCCCGGACGGTCGACGCGCAGCCGCGGATCGACGACGAAATAGAGGAGATCGACGATCAGGTTGATGACCACGAACACCAGCGCGATCAGGCACAGGTACGCCGCCATCACCGGGATGTCGGCGTAGCTCACCGCCTGGACGAAGAGCAGCCCCATGCCGGGCCACTGGAACACCTGCTCGGTGATGATCGAGAACGCGATGATCGAGCCGAGCTGCAGGCCGGTGATCGTGATCACGGGCACCAGCGTGTTGCGCAGCGCATGGCCGAAGTTGACTGCACGGTCGGAGAGTCCGCGTGCCCGCGCGAACTTGATGTAATCGGCGCGCAGCACCTCGAGCATCTCGGAGCGGACCAGCCGCATGATCAGCGTCAGCTGGAACAACCCGAGGGTGATCGTGGGCATGATCAGCGACTCGAGCCCCGTGCGGGTGAGGAGCCCGGTCGACCAGCCGCCGAGGTGCACGACGTCGCCGCGGCCGAACGCGGGCAGCCAGCCGAGCTTCACCGCGAACACCAGGATCAGCAGGATGCCGATCAGGAAGGTCGGAAGCGACACGCCGACGAGCGACGCGGACATCGCGGTACGCGCGAGCCACGAGTTCGGGCGCAGGCCCGCGTACACGCCGGCGGGAATGCCGACGGCCAGCGCCAGCAGCGCGGCGCAGATCGACAATTCGAGCGTCGCCGGAAGCCGCTGCGCCAGCAGCACCGACACCGGCTTGCCGATGCGCAGCGACACCCCGAACTGGCCGTGCAGGGCATTGACGACGAAGTGGAAGAACTGCACGTAGAACGGCTGGTCGAGGCCCAGCTCGTGGGTGAGGCGGATCCGGTCGGCCGGGGTCGCGAACTGGCCCATCATCAGCTGCACCGGGTCGCCGACATACTGGAACAGCGAGAACGCGACGAACGCGACGACGAGCATCACGACGATCGCCTGCAGCAGGCGACGGATCACGAAAGCGGTCAAGGGAGGCGGGCGGGGGCGGCGCTCGCCGCCTCCCGCCTTCGCGTCAGGCGATCAGTTGACGTGGACCCACTGCATGCGCAGGCGGTTGTCCGCGCTGTGGGTCACCGCGATGTTCTTGCGCATCGCCCAGGGGATGATCTGCTGGTGCAGCATGAGGTGGGCGATGTCCTGCGTATGCAGCATCAGCGCCTGGTGGATCAGCGCGAGGCGCTTGGGGACGTCCGATTCGACCTTCATCCTGTCGATCAGGTCGTCCATCTTGGGGTTGCTGTACGAGCCGTCGTTGTACTCGCCATCGCCCTTGCTGTCGCGGGTGTGCACGAGGTTGATCAGCGCGTCCTGCGCGTCGAAGGTCGCCACGGCCCAGCCCAGCATGTAGAGGCTGGTGTCGAGCTTGTTGATCTTCGCGAAATACTGCGCCTTGGGCATCGCGTCGAGCTTGACCTTGAGGCCGATCTTCGCCCACATCGACGTCAGCGCCTGGCAGATCAGCGCGTCGTTGATGTAGCGATCGTTCGGACAGTCGAGCGTGACTTCGAAGCCGTCCGGGTAGCCCGCCTGCTTCAGGAGCGCCTTGGCCTTCGCGATGCTGAAAGGCGGCCGCGTGTTGGCGGCGGCGTCGTAGCCGTACACCTGGGGCGTGACCAGCTCGCCGGTCGGGATCGAAAGGCCGCGCATCAGCGTGCGCTTGATCGCCTCGATGTCGATCGCCTGGTACATCGCCTGGCGCACGCGCAGGTCCTTGAACGGATTCTTGCCCTTGACGTTGGAGTACAGCAGCTCGTCGCGCTTCTGGTCCATGCCGATGAACACGGTGCGGCTCTCGGTGCCCTCGATGACCTTGATGTTCGGGTCGGACTTGAGCTTGGGCAGGTCCTGCAGCGGCGGATCGAGGACGAAATCGATTTCGCCGGAGAGCAGCGCCGCGGTGCGGGTGGCCGCCGACTTGATCGGCGTGTAGACGATCTCGGTGACGTTGCCCTCGAGCTTGCCCCACCAATGGGGGTTGGCCTCCAGCACCGTCTTCACGTCGGGCTCTCGCGACTTGAGGATGTAGGGCCCGGTGCCGTCGGCGTGGCTGACGGCGTAGGTCTCCTCCTTCGCCACGTAATCCTGCACGTCGACGACGTTGTGCTTCTCGCACCACGACTTGCTCATGATCCGCACGTCGGTCAGCTGGCGCAGCAGCACCGGCACCGGCCCGTCGGTGATGAGATCGACGGTCAGGTCGTCGACCTTCTTCGCATCGACGACGCCGACGAGGTAGGCCTTGGTCATCGAGCGCTTCGAGAGCTGGCGATGGACCGAGAACACGACGTCGTCGGCGGTGAACGGCTCGCCTTCCTGGAACTTCACGTTCGGCCGCAGGTGGAAGCGCCACTGCGTCGGGCCGAGCTGCTCCCATTTGAGCGCGAGCTGCGGGACCACGTTGAACTTCTTGTCGTACTGGACCAGCGATTCGTACACGTAAGCGTTGAACGTGTTGTTGAAGCTCTCGTTCTGGGCATACGGATCGAAGGTCAGGATGTCGCCCTGGCTCGCCCAGCGGAACGTCTTCGCGTAACCCGGCGCGGCGACCAGCATGGCCGCCAACAGCGCCGAAATGCCGAGACTCACTCCCTTGCGCATGGATTCTCTCCCTGTTTGGCCGAATGGGTGACCGCCTGGCCCTGTCGCCGAGCATGATGGCGAACCTGGATCGCAGCGTCAATGCGCGCGCGCACGCCGCGACGACCGGCGCGCGGCGCCTACGCCGGCGCGCCGGCGCGACGGGCCGCGTCGAGCGCGCGCTCGACGCGTGCCGTTGCGCTCGCCGCGACGTCGCTCGC
>JAGXBK010000164.1 GCA_018971195.1 Betaproteobacteria bacterium | reverse complement strand
CCATTTATTGGAAATTGGGGTCAGACCCATTTATTGGAAATTGGGGTCAGACCCATTTATTGGAAATTGGGGTCAGAGCCATTTTTTTGATCGACCAGCTTCGGTTCCCTATCCAGTACGGCCAAAAAATGGCTCTGACCCCAATTTCCAATAAATGGGTCTGACCCCAATTCCCAATAAATAGCTCTGACCCCATTTTTTCATAGAACGATCGTACGATTTAGTGCCAATGGTGGGAAAGCACATTGATAAAGCTCGCTAAGTCCATCTTTTAACGACGAAATTTGACTGTTGCATTTTGTGCGTAAGTCGTTGTTCTTCAATCAGAAATACGTTGACCGCCTGCACGCCTTGCAGATATAGTCGCGCCAAGTGGTAAAAAGTGGGTGGAAGTGGGGCCTGGGTGGCGCTTCGAAACCGAGCGCAAACCAGTTCATGAGCGCTCACTTACATCGCGGGCGGAGGAGCGGTCTCAGGTGGCGCAAAACGAGGACAAGGACGCCGGCGAGCCCGGCACGGGCGGCGGCCCAACGGGCATCCCGGCGAATCGCCCGGTCTTCCGCGGCGTGGCCGAGCTGGTCCTCGACGCCAAGGGTCGCCTCGCCGTTCCGGCGCGGCACCGCGACGGGCTGGTCACCGAAGTTGCCGGCCGGCTGGTGATCACCGCCGACCCCGGCGGCTGCCTTTTGATCTATCCGCTCGCGACCTGGGAGCCGATCCAGGCGCAGCTGATGTCGCTCTCGTCGTTCAACGACAAGATCCGGGGCCTGCAGCGGCTGATCGTCGGCCACGCCGACGATGTCGAGCTCGACGCGGCAGGACGGATCCTGGTCCCGCCGGCGCTGCGCCGCTATGCCGGGCTCGACAAGCACGTCGTGCTCGTCGGACAGGGGCAGAAGCTCGAGCTGTGGGACGCGTCGAAGTGGCAGGCGCAGACCGCGCAGACGATCGCGTTCCCCGGCGGATTGCCGCCCGAGCTCTCGGGCTTCAGCCTCTGATCGCGCGATGCGTCGATGCCTCATGCGGGCCACGTCGCGAGCCATGTCCCGGTGCTCCTCGGCGAGACCGTCGCGGCGCTCGCATTGCGCGGCGACGGCATCTACGTCGACGCCACCTTCGGGCGCGGCGGGCATTCGCGCGCGATCCTCGCGGCGCTGTCCCCACACGGGCGACTCGTCGCGATCGATCGCGATCCGCAGGCCGAGACGGCAGCCGGCGCAATCGCCGATCCGCGCTTCGTATTCCGTCGCGCGCGCTTCTCCGAATTGCCGCAGGTGCTCGCGGCGCTCGCGATCGCGCGTGTCGACGGCGTGCTGCTCGACCTCGGCGTCTCGTCGCCGCAGCTCGAGGATCCGGCGCGCGGCTTCAGCTTTCGTTTCGACGGCCCGCTCGACATGCGGATGGACCCGACGCGCGGGGAATCCGCCGCCGGGTTCGTGGCCCGCGCTTCGATCGACGAACTGACGGAGGTCATTCGCGACTATGGTGAGGAACGGTTTGCTCAATCGGTTGCAAGAGCAATTGCGAAGGCTCGCGAGGTCCGGCCGATCGTCTCGACGCGGCAGCTCGCTGATGTCGTCGCGCAAGCCATCGGCGCGCGCACGCGGGGTGATTGGCGTCAGGATCCGGCAGCGCGGACCTTCCAGGCCCTGAGGATTGCGGTGAATCGCGAGCTCGAGGAATTGGCGACGACGCTGCCCGCGGCTGTGCCGCTGCTCGAGCACGACGGGCGCCTGGCGGTGATCAGCTTCCATTCGCTCGAGGACCGGATCGTCAAGCGCTTCATCGCCTGGGCGTCGCGGCCCTTCGGCGGCGACCCGCGGCTCGCGCGGATGCCGATCCGCGAGCGCGCGCTGCCACCGGCGCCGCTCGTCGCCATCGGCCGTGCGATCAAGCCCTCGGACACCGAGATCGGCGCCAACCCGCGCGCGCGCAGCGCGGTCCTGCGGGTCGCCGGACGCACGCAGGCGCCCCTGCCGGCCGACTGGCCGCGCGGCTTCGACGCCGGACTGCAATGACGCGCGTGGCCGTCGTGCTGCTCGGTGTGCTGGTCGTTTGCGCGTTGTCGCTGGTCACGTCGCGCCACGAGGCGCGGCGGCTGTTCGTCGAGCTCGAGCGCGAGCAGGCGCGCGCGCACCAGTACGACGTCGAGTACGGGCAGCTCTCGCTCGAGGAGTCGACGTGGGGAACGCCGGCGCGCGTGGAGAAGATCGCGCGCGAGCAGCTGCACATGCAACTGCCGTCGCCGTCGCGCATCGAGATCGTCGACGTTCCGATCGAGACATCGCGTTGAACGCCAGCACGCCGGGACGTTCGCTTGGACGCCGCAAGGCGCCCGCCGTCGTGCTGCCGCGGGCGCGCGCACTGGCGGTAGTCGGCGGGCTCGCCGCGCTGTTCGTCGTCCTGCTGCTGCGCTCGCTGGACCTGCAGTGGCTGGAAAACGGCTTCCTGCAGGGGCAGGGCGCCGCCCGCTTCTCGCGCGAGCTCGAGCTGCCCGCGCACCGCGGCCGCATCGTCGACCGCAACGGCACCGCACTCGCGATCTCCACACCGGTCGAATCGCTGTGGGTCTTTCCCGACAAGGTGGACGCGACGACCAACCAGCTGAAGCGGCTGGCGCAGGTGCTCGAGACCTCGCAGCGGGCGCTCGCATTGCGGTTGCATGGCGCCGACGAGTTCACCTACGTGGCGAGGCGGCTGTCGCCGGAGACCGCGCAGCGGGCGATGGCGATCGGGATCAAGGGATTGAACGAGCAGAACGAGTACCGGCGCTACTACCCCGCAGGCGACGTGACGGCGCAGATCATCGGGTTCACCGGCGATCGCGATCGCGGCCAGGAAGGCATCGAGCTCTCGCAGCAGGCGTGGCTGGGCGGCATATCGGGATCGCGCCGGGTGATCATCGATCGCCGCGGCGAAGCGGTCGAGGACGTTGCCGCGATACGCGCGCCGCAGGCCGGCCGCGACCTCGCGCTGTCGATCGATTCGCGCATCCAGTACCTCGCGTTCCGCGAGCTCAAGGCGGCCGTCGATCGCAACAAGGCCAGGGCCGGAAGCATCGTGGTCCTCGACGCCAGGACCGGCGAGATCCTGGCGCTTGCCAACCTGCCGACCTATAACCCGAACAGCCGCGACAAGGCCGCGCGCAACACGATGCGCAATCGCGCCTTGACCGACACCTTCGAGCCCGGCTCGGTGATGAAGCCGTTCACCATCGCCGCAGCGCTCGAAGCCCACAAGATCACGCCCGACACCATCATCCATACCGAAGCGGGGCAGATGACCATCGGGCCCAACACCATCCACGACGCGCACCGCGCGGGGCCGTTGACCGTCGCCCAGGTGATCCAGAAATCGTCGAACGTCGGCGCGGCCAAGATCGCGCTGTCGCTGCCCGCGAAGACGATGTGGAACATGTTCACCGAGTCGGGCTTCGGCACGCCGCCGCAGACCGGATTTCCCGGGGAAGCCGGCGGACGCCTGCGCCCGCCGAATACCTGGCGGCCGATCGAGCAGGCGACGATGGCCTACGGCCACGGCCTGTCCGTGACCCTGGTGCAGCTCGCCCGTGGCTACACGATCTTCGCGGACAACGGCGAGCTGAAGCCGGTCGAATTGCTGAAGACCGACGGGCCGGTGGCCGGCGTCCCGGTCATCTCGCCCGACACCGCGCGCAAGATCCGGCACATGCTCGAGCTGGTGGTCCAGCCCGGCGGGACTGCGCCCGAGGCGCAGGTTCCCGGCTATCGCGTCGGTGGCAAGACCGGGACCGCGCGCAAGGTCGCCGATGGCGCCTACGAGCGGAAATACGTCGCGGACTTCGTCGGCATCGCGCCGATGTCGAATCCGCGCCTGATCGTTGCGGTGATGATCGACCAGCCGTCGACCGGCGACTACTACGGCGGCAGCGTCGCCGGGCCGGTGTTCTCGAACGTCGTTGGCGCTGCGCTGCGAATGCTGAACGTCCCGACCGACGCGCCAGTCGACAACGTGCTCTTGCCCGCGCAGGACGCGCGGGCGAAGGACGCGGGCGTGAAGGCGCAGTCGTGATGCGCCCGGCCGTTGTCGGCGCATGGAGGAGCTGCGCGTGAGCACTCCCGCCGTTGCCGACGCCCGATCCGAAGCGCTGCTCGCGCGGCTGCCGGTGCGGCCCGCGCGAATCACCGCCGACAGCCGCGCGGTCGAGCGCGGCGTCGCCTTCGCGGCCTATCCCGGCGCACAGCACGAGGGTCGCGCCTACATCGGCGACGCGATCGCGCGCGGCGCCGCGGCGGTGCTGTGGGAGACGCGGGACTTCGCGTGGGACGCCCGCTGGCAGGTGCCGCAGCTCGGCGTCGGGGACCTGAAGCAGCGCCTGGGATCGATCGCGTCGGCCGTCTACGGCCATCCGTCGCAAACGCTGTGGATGATCGGCGTCACCGGCACCAACGGCAAGACCTCCTGCGCGCACTGGACCGCGCAGGCATTCGCGCGCTGCGGCAGGCGCACGGCTTTCGTCGGCACGCTCGGCGCCGGCTTCATCGGCGCGCTCGAAAGCTCGCGCAACACGACCCCCGACGTCTGCCTGCTGCACGAGTGGCTCGCGCAATGGCGCGACCAGGGCGCGGCCGCCGTCGCGATGGAGGTCTCGTCGCACGGCCTCGACCAGGGGCGGGTCAACGGCATCGCGTTCGATGTCGCGCTGTTCACCAACCTGACGCGCGACCACCTCGACTATCACGGCACGATGGCCGCCTACGGTGCGGCGAAGGCGCGGCTCTTCGACTGGCCGGGCCTGCAGGCATCGGTGGTCAACGCCGGCGATGCCTTCGGCCGCGAGCTGATCGCGAAGCTCCGCGGCCGCGGCCAGCGCGTGGTCGCCTATGGTGCACCCGACGCGGACATCGTCGCCGCGTCCGTCGCGACGACGGCGACCGGCATGGCGATCGAGGTCAGGACGCCCGACGGCGGCGGGCGACTCGAGACGCGCCTTGCCGGCGCGTTCAACGTGCAGAACCTGCTGGGCGTGCTGGGCGTGCTGCTCGAAAGCGGCATTGCGCTGCCCGACGCCCTCGCGGCGCTCGCGAACGTCACCCCGCCTCCCGGGCGCATGGAGCGCCTCGGCGGCGGCGCGCTGCCGACGGTGGTCGTCGACTACGCGCACTCGCCCGATGCGCTCGAGCAGGTGCTGACCGCATTGCGCCCGTCGGTCGGCCGGGGGCGGCTCGTCTGCGTGTTCGGCTGCGGCGGCGAGCGCGATCGCGGCAAGCGTCCGCAGATGGGCGAGGTGGCGGGACGCCTCGCCGATCGCGTCGTCGTCACCAGCGACAACCCGCGCGGCGAGGATCCGCAATTAATCGTCGAGGACATCGTTCCCGGGCTCGCCGGGTCGAGCGCGCCGTGGTCGGTCGTACTCGATCGCGCGGCGGCGAGTGCCGAGGCGATCGGCGCCGCGCGCGCAGGCGATGTCGTCGTGCTCGCCGGCAAGGGGCACGAGGAGTACCAGGAGGTCGATGGCCGGCGACTGCCATTCTCGGATCGCCGCGCCGCCGAGGCCGCGCTCTCGCGCCGGAGCCCCGCATGATGGATACGGCGGCTGCGGCTCGCGCAGTGTCGGGACGCCTGGTCGGCGCCCCGGTCAGGTTCTCGCGCGTCAGCACCGAC
>JAGXBK010000163.1 GCA_018971195.1 Betaproteobacteria bacterium | reverse complement strand
CTTGATCATGGACACTCCCGGGGTCGGGGCAGGTTCAGGGACGCGACGGCGAAAATCCGGGACGCGAATATCCGAGACGCGAAAATCCGGGACGGACCACGTTTTCGGGTTCGAAAACGTGGTCCGTCCCGGATTTCCGAAAACGTGGTCCGTCCCGGATTTTCGCGTCTCGGATTTTCCGTCCCGGATTTTCGCCGTCGCGTCCCTGAACCTGCCCCGACCCCGGGAGTGTCCATGATCAAGCGGTTCCTTCGATCCATCGCCGGTTTCACGCTCGCACTGCTCGCCGTCGCCGCCACGCCGGCGCTGGCGACCAAGGATGTCGTCTTCGCGGTCGCCTCGACCTTCACGACCACCGATCCCTACGACGCGAACGACACGCTGTCGCAGGCGATGGCCAAGTCGTTCTACGAGGGCCTCTTCGGCTTCGACAAGGACATGAAGCTGGTCCCGGTGCTGGCGGACAGCTACGCGGTCAGCAAGGACGGACTCACCTACACGATCAAGCTGAAGCGAGGCATCAAGTTCCAGGACGGCACGGACTTCAACGCCGAGGCGGTCAAGGTGAACTTCGACCGGGTGTCCAACCCCGCCAATCACCTGAAGCGCTACGCCCTCTACAGCGTCATCGCCAGAACCGACGCGGTCGACACCGACACGGTGCGGATCACGCTGAAGGAGCCCTTCTCCGCGTTCATTAACGACCTCGCCCACCCGGCGGGTGTGATGATCAGCCCGGCGGCACTCGAGAAATGGGGCAGCAAGGGTATCGCATTCCACCCGGTGGGCACCGGCCCGTTCAAGTTCGTCGAGTGGAAGCAGCCCGACTACCTGAAGGTCGCGAAGTGGAACGGCTATTGGCGCAAGGGTTACCCGAAGGTCGACACGATCACCTGGCGCTCGGTGGTCGACAACAACTCGCGCGCGGCGCTGATGCAGACGGGTGAAGCCCAGTTCACCTTCCCCGTACCCTACGAGCTCGCCGGCGTGCTGAAATCGAAGCCCGGAATCGAGGTCGTCGCGGCGCCGTCGATCGTGCTGCGCTACCTCTCGATGAACACGCTGCAGAAGCCTTTCGACAATCCCAAGGTCCGCGAGGCGATCAACTACGCGATCAACAAGCAGGCGCTGGCCAAGGTCGCGTTCAGCGGCTACGCCGCCCCTGCCGACGGCGTCGTGCCCGACGCGGTCGAGTACGCGGTCAAGCTCGGCCCATGGCCCTACGACGTCGCGAAGGCGAAGAAGCTCCTCGCCGAGGCGGGCTACCCGAACGGCTTCGAGACCGAGCTGTGGTCGGCCTACAACTACAGCACGCCACAGAAGGTCTGCGAGTTCCTGCAGCAGCAGTTGCAGCAGGTCGGCATCAGGACGAAGATCACGCTGCTCGAAGCGGGCCAGCGCGTCGAAAAGGTGGAGAGCTGGCAGGACCCGAAGACCGCGCCGGTGCGCCTCTACTACGTCGGCTGGTCGACGTCGACCGGCGAGGCCGACTGGGCGCTGCGCCCGCTGCTGTATGGCGACTCGTGGCCGCCGACGAGCTTCAACACCGCCTATTACCGGAACGCCCGGGTCGATGCCGACATCAAGGGCGCGCTCGCGACGACCGACAAGGCACAGAAGGCGAAGCTCTACCGCGATGCGCAGGAGCGGATCTGGAAGGATGCGCCGTGGGCGCCGCTGGTCACCGAGCAGCTGCTGTCGGCGCACAGCAAGAAACTCTCCGGCGTGTACGTGATGCCGGATGCGTCGTTCAACTTCACCGACATCGACCTCAAGCCATGAAGCCCTGAACGAGCGATGGCCCGGTACATCGTCACGCGCCTGCTGGGCCTGCTGCCGACGCTGCTGCTCGTCGCCCTGCTCGTCTTCCTGTTCGTCCACCTGCTCCCCGGCGATCCGGCGCGGCTCGCCGCGGGACCCGATGCGACGCCGCAAACCGTCGCCCTGGTCCGCCAGGACCTGGGACTCGACAAGCCGCTGCCCGAGCAGTTCCTGCGCTTCATCGGCGGTGCGCTGCGCTGGGATTTCGGAACGTCGCTGCGCACCAAGCGCCCGGTGGCGTCCGAGATCGCCGAGCGCTTCATGCCGACCTTCTGGCTCACGCTCTGGAGCATGCTGTGGTCGGTCGCCATCGGCATGGCGCTCGGCGTCGTATCGGCCGTGTGGCGCAATCGCTGGCCCGACCGCGTCGGGATGACGCTCGCGGTATCGGGAATCTCTTTCCCGGCCTTCGCACTGGGCATGGTGCTGATGCAGGTGTTCGCGGTCCGGCTCGACTGGCTGCCTGCGATCGGCAACGACACCTGGCGCAGTTACATACTGCCGACGCTGACGCTGGGCTCGGCGGTCGCGGCGATCATGGCGCGTTTCACCCGCTCGGCGTTCGTCGACATCCTCGACGAGGATTTCATCCGCACCGCGCGCGCCAAGGGTCTCGGCGAGCGCAGCGTCGTCGCCAGGCACGCGCTGCGCAACGCGCTGATCCCGGTGGTGACGATGATGGGGCTGCAGTTCGGGTTCCTGCTCGGCGGGTCGATCGTCGTCGAAAAGGTGTTCAACTGGCCGGGCCTCGGCCGGCTGCTGGTCGACGCGGTCGACATGCGCGACTACCCGGTAATCCAGGCGCTGGTGCTCCTGTTCTCGCTGGAGTTCATCCTGATCAACCTGGTCGTCGATGTGCTCTACGGCCTGATCAATCCGACGATCCGGTACCGCTGATGCGAGCGACCGCCGCGCCGCTGCCTGCGAACGAGCGCGTGCGCACGCCATGGTCGGAGTTCTGGCGCAAGTTCAGGCGCCAGAAGGTCGCGCTGGTCGCAGGCGCCTTCGTCCTGATGCTGGTCGTCGTCGCGATCGCCGCGCCGTGGATCGTTCCCTACGACGCCGAGACCTACTTCGATTACGACGCGCTCAACGCAGCCCCGTCGCTTGCGCACCTGTTCGGCGTCGATTCGCTGGGACGCGACATCTTCAGCCGCATCGTGATGGGTGCGCGCATATCGCTCGCGGCCGGCTTCCTGTCGGTGGCCGTGGGTTCGGTCGTCGGAACGGCGCTCGGGCTCGTCGCCGGGTACCACGAAGGCTGGTGGGACCGGATCATCATGCGCATCTGCGACGTGCTGTTCGCCTTCCCCGGCATCCTGCTCGCGATCGGCATCGTCGCGATCCTGGGTGGCGGCATGACCAACGTGATCGTCGCGGTCGCGATCTTCAGCATCCCGACCTTCGCCCGCCTGGTGCGGGGCAACACGCTGGCGCAAAAGCACCTGACCTATGTCGAGGCTGCGAAGAGCCTCGGCGCCTCCGATCGCACGATCATCCTGCGCCACATCCTTCCCGGCACGATCTCCACGGTCGTCGTCTACTTCTCGCTGCGCATCGGCACCTCGATCATCACCGCGGCGAGCCTGTCCTTCCTGGGCATGGGTGCGCAGCCGCCGACCCCCGAATGGGGGGCGATGCTCGATGCCGCCCGCTCGGACATGCTGGTGGCGCCGCACGAAGCGATCTTTCCCGCGCTCGCGATCTTCCTGACCGTGCTTGCCTTCAACCTGTTGGGCGACGGGCTGCGCGACGCGCTCGACCCGAGGATCGAGCGGCGCTGAAGGACGGGTCCACCATCTCGATGCCGCGGCGCCGAGTCCGCCCTCAGCGGTCGCCGCGCGGAACCCCGAGCTGCTCGTAGATCGGCCGCAGCACGGCGCCTACCGCCGGGAGCTTGCGCCAGAACCAGAGCGTCGCCAGGACTGCCAGGACTCCGTTCAATGCAAACGCGAACCGCGTGCCGAAGGCGGCGGCAATCGCACCTGCTGCGAGGTTGCCCAGAGGCGCGACGCCGAGGAACGCGAGGGTGTAGAACGACGCGACTCGGCCGCGCAGGCGATCCTCGACGATGGTCTGCAGGATCGTGTTCGCCGACGCGGCGGCGAGGATCGTCCCGCCGCCGATGAACACCATCAGCGCCAGCGCGATCGCATAGTCCTTCATGTAGGCGAACGCCGCGAGTGCCACTCCGGCGGTTCCCGCCGCGAACACGATGACGCGCCCGAGGCCGCGCACCGACGAGCGCCCGGCGAGATAGCCGGTCGAAAGCAGTGCGCCGAATCCCGCCGCCGACAGCAGGTAGCCCAGCGTGTGAGGGCCGCCACCGAAGATGTCCTTCGCATAGACCGGCATCAGCGACGAGTACGGCGAGATCGTCCACGCCAACCCCGCGACCAGCGCAAGCAGTGCCCGCACCGGAGAGAGCGCAAACGCATAGCGCGCGCCCTCGACCCAGCTTGCCCACCAGCCGGCGGTGACGACGGGCCTGCGCTCCTTCGGCCAGTGCATCCGGGCGATCGCCACGATCACCGCGACGAACGACAGGGCATTCAGCGCGAAGCACACCGCCTCGCTGGTCAGCGCCAGCAGCATGCCCGCGATCGCCGGGCCGATGACCCGCGCGATGTTGACCAGCATCGAATTGAGCGCGATCGCGTTGGCGAGATCGCCCCGGTCCTCGACAAAGTGGATATACAGCGACTGGCGCAGCGGCAAGTCGAACGCCGAGCAGGTGCCGAGCCACAGCGCAAGCACGATCAGATGCCAGGTCTGGACCCATCCGCCTGCGACGAGAACCGCCAGGATCAGCGCCTGGACCAGCATCAGCGACTGGGTGGCGAACAGTCCGCGACGCCGGTCGATGCGGTCGGCCAGCACCCCGGCGAGGTTCCCGAACAGCAGGATGCCGACGTTGTTGCAGAATGCGACCACGCCGAGCAGCCACGCCGAGTCTGTCAGGCGGTAGACCAGCCATCCCATCGCCACCTGCTGCAGCCAGGTGCCGATCAGCGACAGTCCCTGGCCGATGAAGAACAGGCGGAAGTTGCGATGACGTAGCGCGCGGAACGTGCGCGGGAGGATCAGGTCTGCCATGCGAGATCGCCATTATCGCCTGCGCGGCGCGGCGACGGACTCACGCGCCGAACCGGGCCCCGGCGCCGGGGCGGATTCCCGCTCACCTTCGGTCGAGGCGATAGATGCGCGACTCGCCGTAGCCCTTGGCCAGCGGCAGCCTGCCGATGTATTCGAGGGCGTAGTCGTGGTCTCCGGTGGCCGCGAGCGTGGCGGCAAATGCTTCGCTCGCGTACACCATTCCCGGAGGCGTGACCGGCTCGATGCGCGCGGCCCGCGTGACACTGGAACCGAAGTAGCTGTCGCGGGCAACGATCGGATCGACGATGCGAAACACGGGACCGTCGTGGAGCGCGATGCGGATCTGGCTCCCTTCGGGCAGTCCCGCCTCCGCCCAGTCGGCATCGAGCATGCTGGCGAGAAACTGCAGCGCGAATTCGGCCGCGTCGCGGGGGGAGTCGAACACGACGTAGAGCGCATCGCCCCAGGTCTTGGCTTCCAGCGGCCTCACCGCAAGCGACGCGAGCATCCGGGCGCCGATCTCGAGGAACCGTTGCTGGAAGAGCGGCGCATACGCGTCATGCAGGCGGCTGTAGCCTGCGAAGTCGGCGAACAGCAACGCCTTCAAGGTGCGCTCCGGCCGGGTCGCGACCTGGGGCACACCCGCCTCCGCTTCGATACCCGGGGCCGCGGCGCCCGTGGGCGGCGACACCGGAACGTCGTCGACTGCGGGCTTCGCGAAGACCGGGC
>JAGXBK010000162.1 GCA_018971195.1 Betaproteobacteria bacterium | reverse complement strand
CTTCGAACGTCTTGCGGATGCCGTCGATGCGATCGCGCGCTTCGAGGGCTATCCCTACGCCGATCGCCACCAGGCCTGGCTCGATCGCCTGCGCGTCAACCTGCCCGAGCTGCGCGTCCTGGAATCGCTGGCCGCGGGGCCCGACACCGGATATCTGGCGCCGCCGCCCGTGCCGGTCCGTGCGGGCGGCGCTGCGATCACCGACGATACGGCGGGACTCGCGGCGGTGGCGCGCCGCCATCGCGCGGCGCCCGCGCAGGCGGCGGCAGACGCGCTCGCGTCGCTCGCAGGCGCGGCGTCGATTGCGAAGCTCAACGCGTTCATCGCGCTCGCGAGCCCGGCGGCGCTCGAGACTGCGGCAGCCGCGGCCGCGCAACGCATGGCCGGCGGCGCAGCGATGCCGCTCTTCGGCGTTCCGATCGCAGTCAAGGACCTGATGCGGGTCGCGGGCTTTGCGCGGACCAACGGCACCGGCGCGGCTGCAACCGGGCCTTCGGGGCAGGACGCGGCCGCAGTCGCCCGCCTGCGCGAGGCGGGGGCACTTGTCATCGGCACGACGAACCTGCACGAGCTCGCCTACGGCATCACCAGCGAGAACCCGCATTTCGGATTCGTCGGGAATCCGCGCGCCCCGGGACATATGCCCGGCGGTTCGAGCGGCGGATCGGCAGCCGCAGTCGCGGCCGGCATCGTGCGGCTTGCCGTCGGCACCGACACCGCGGGGTCGATCCGCATTCCGGCGGCGTGCTGCGGCGTCGTCGGCTTCAAGCCCTCTTTCGACGCGGTTCCGCGCGAAGGGGTGCAGGCGCTGGGCCCGAGTCTCGACCACGTCGGCCCGATCGCCGCCAGTGTCGCCGACGCTGCGCTGGGTTTCGCGGTCATGGCGGGACAGCCTGCACGCAGCACGGATGTCGCGCCGCTCGGGGGATTGCGCGTCGGCGTGCCGCGCAGGCATTTCTTCGAGCCGCTGGCCGCGGACGTCATGCGCAGCGTCGAAGCGGCGCTCGCGGCGATGCGTGCCGACGGGGCGCGCATCGTCGACGTCGACGTCGCGGGCATCGAGCATGCCGCGGCACTGCAGTTCGCGACGCTGTGCAGCGAGGCGACCGACGTCCTCTGGCAGCACCTGGTGGATCATCCGGACTCGCTCGGCGCCGATGTGCGAGTGCGCCTCGAGATCGGGCAGTTCATGCCCGCGGCGTGGTACCTGCGGGCGCAGCGCGGACGTGCCGAGCTCGCTGCGGCGTTCGACGACACGATGCGCGAGGTCGACGTCCTGGTCACGCCGACGCTGCGCATCGCCGCGCCCCCATCGGGTGCCCGCGAGGTGACGATCGCCGGACGCCGGCTGCCGCTGCATCCGGCGATGACCGGGCTGGCGCTGCCATTCAACCTGACCGGCATGCCGGCGCTGTCGCTGCCCTGCGCGCCCGGGGATGGCGGCCTGCCGATCGGCCTGCAGATCGCCGGTCGCCGCGGCGACGACTGGCGGGTGCTGGAGGTGGCAGCGCGCGTCGAGGCGCTGCTCGCGAGCGCAGCGACGCGCTGAGACCCCGGTCGCCGGATTCGCCGACTATTTCAGCAGGCGCCGCCGCGTCAGGACCAGCGCGATGTAGTACGCGACCGCGGCGTAGCCGGCAAGAACGGCGACGTGCAGCGGGACGTCGGCGGGCGCGTGTCCCAGCATCAGCGGTCGCGCCATGTCGATCGCGTGCTTGAGCGGCAGCGCGTTCGCGATGTGCGCGAGCCATGCGGGCATCCGCTCGACCGGAAAGTAGACGCCGGAGAAGAGCAGCATCGGCGTCAGCACCAGCGTGAAGAAATAGGTGAAGAAATCGTAGCTCGGCGCGAGCGCGTTCATCACCAGCCCGAATGCGCCGAAGCAAAGCCCGACGACGAAGCCCAGCGGCAGCAGCCACAGCGCATGCCAGGTGTGGCCGAAGCCCAGCGCCAGGAGCACGAGCAGGATCGCCGCCGTCGACATCACCGCCTTGGTCGCGCACCAGAGCCATTCGGCGAGGACGACATCGTCGAGCCCGATCGGCGCGTTGATGATCGCCTCCCAGGTCCGCTGCACGTGCATGCGCGAGAAAGCCGAATACATGCCCTCGAAGCTCGCGGTGAACATCGCGCTCTGGCACACCATGCCGGTGCCGATGAACGCGACATAGGGCATGCCGTTCACCTCGCCGATGAACGAGCCGATGCCGTAACCCAGCGCGAGCATGTAGAGCAGCGGGTCGGCGATGTTGCCCAGGATGCTCGCGGCCGCGAGCTTGCGCCATACGAGCAGGTTGCGCCGCCACACGGGCAGGAAGCGCGAGGAAAGCACCGGGATCCGGAGCGGCGACGAGGCGTTCATTCGGTCGCGGGGAAGCGGCAAGGCGCGGGTGCGCGGCGTGCGCGAGCGCAGGTAGCGCCCATCGTCAGTCGCGCAGCTCGCGCCCGGTGAGCTTGATGAACAGGTCCTCGAGGTTGGCGGGGCGGTGCAGGTAGCGCAGGCCGCTTCGGGTCGCGAGATCGGCGAGCAGCGGCGCGGCGTCGCTGGCATAGCAGAACGCGGTGTCGCCCGCCAGCTCGAGGCGGACCGACAGCGCGCGGCCACGGGCCTGCGCCCAGGCCCTCGCCTCGTCGCCGTATACCTCGACGACCTCCGGCTCGACGTGCGCGACGAGCAGCGCGCGTGGCGTATCGCTGGCGATCAGCGAGCCGTGGTCGATGACGGCGAGCCGGGTCGCGAGTCGCTCTGCCTCGTCCATGAAGTGCGTCGTCAGCAGGATCGTCTTGCCCTGCGACAGCAGCTGGCGCAGGCCGTCCCAGATCAGGTGTCGCGCCTGGGGATCGAGCCCGGTCGTCGGCTCGTCGAGGATCAGGAGCTCCGGATCGTTGATCAGCGCACGGGCGAGCATCAGCCGCCGCTTCATGCCGCCGGACAGGGTGCGGATCTGCACCCGCGCCTTGGCGGCCAGCCCGGCGAATTCGAGCAGGCGCGGTATGCGCGCGTCGATGACCTGCCGCGGCAGCCGGAAATAGCCGCCATAGACGACCAGATTCTCGGTGACCGAGAAATCCGGATCGAGGCTGTCCATCTGCGGCACGACGCCGACGCGCACGCGAGCCTCGCGCGCCGCCTCGGGCACGGGCCAGCCGCACAATTCGATGGATCCCGCGTCCGGGTCGATCAGGCCGAGACAGCAGCGCAGCGTCGTGGTCTTGCCCGCACCGTTGGGGCCGAGCAGCGCGAAGCACTCGCCGCGCGCGATGGAGAAGCCGAGGTCGCGGACCACCTCGGCGTCGCCGTAGCGCTTGCGCAGGCCCTCGACGCGCAGCACCGGCGCACCGGGCGCTCGTGTCCCGGGGGGGCGCGGCGCCAGCGCGGAATCGGCGTCTGCGGCGGCGTTCACGCGCTCGGGGTCGCCGGTGCGCGGGGCCACAGCGACGTCACGACGCGCGCGAGCTGCGGCAGCCGGCCATGGAAGAAATGCCCGCATCCGGGGAAGACGACGACCGGAAGCTGCAGCGGGCGCGCCCATTCGAACACGTCGGCCAGCGGCACGACGTCGTCCTGCTCGCCGTGCACGACGATCGTGCCTTCCGGCACCGGAGCCATGGCGAATCGTCCGACGGCGGGGCCGACGAGCACGAGACCCTCGACAGCGATCCGCTGCGCAACGCGCGTCTGCACGAACGAGCCGAACGAGAAACCGGCGAGCGCGACGGGCAGGCGAGCGCCGAACCTCGTGCGTACCTGCTCGAGCACGACAAGCGCATCCTCGGTCTCGCCGTTGCCGTCGTCGAACGAACCCGCCGACTGCCCGACGCCGCGGAAGTTGAACCGGGCCGCGACGTACCCGAGCGCGAAGAACGCCTTGGCGAGCGTCTGCACGACCTTGTTGTCGAGCGTCCCGCCCTGCAGCGGATGCGGGTGCGCGATCAGCGCGATGCCCCGGAGCGGCGCCGAAGGCGTCGCGATGACCGTCTCGATGATCCCCGCGGGGCCGCCGAGCAGCAGCCGCTCGGTGTGGCGCGGGGTCATATGCGCAGGCGTTCGACGATCTGGCCGCCGATCACGTGCCGATCGATGATCTCATCGATGTCGTCATGGTCGACGTAGGTGTACCAGACGTCCTCGGGATAGACGACGATCACCGGACCTTCCTCGCAGCGGTCGAGGCAGCCGGCCTTGTTGATCCGCACCCTCCCCTTGCCTGCGAGTCCCAGCTCCTTGATGCGTTTCTTCGCGTATTGCTGCATTTCGCCCGCGCCCGCGTTCGCGCAGCATTTCTCGGGCGCCGGGCGCTGGTTGCAGCAGAAGAATACGTGGTGTCGGTAGTAGCTCATCGGGCGGGGTCGGATATCGGCGCAGGGGTGCGCATTATCGCGTGTCGGCGGGCATGCCCCAGCCGGGATGCCCGGCGAGCGCGAACAGCCACGCCGCCGCGAGCAGTGGCCACGCGAGGAGCGCGCTGCGCGTCAGTCCGCTGTAATTCAGCAGCTGGCCGTAATGCCAGTCGAACAGCGACAGGGGGGGCCGCGCGGAAAGGGTTTCCGGCACGAGCACCGGACCGAGCAGCGACGACAGCAATGCGATCGCGCAAGCTGCGACCTGCACCGGACGGGGCTGCCCGATCGCCACCGGCAGCAGCAGCGCGCCGGCAGCGATGCCGATCAGAGCGCCGGGCTTCATCCAGGTCTCCCATGCCGCAGGTTTGAGCAGCCCGACGCCTGCAGCGCCCTTGAGCAGCAGCGCGACCCCGATCAGCAGCACGACGGCGATGCCGGCGCTCGCGCGCCTGCGCAGCAGCAGGGCGACGAACAGCCCCACGCCCAGCAGCTGGAACGCGCTCGCCGCCGCCTGGATCAGCAGGCTCGCGCCGTCCTGCACCGGAGCCAGTATCGGATAGCCCGGCAGCGGATCCGCGTCGAAGGTGGCTGCGAACAGCGGGATCCCCGGATTCATCTGGGCCACCAGCCACAGCAGGAGCAGCGCGAGACCGACGTCGCCCAGGTGCCCCGGGATGAAGACGCGCGCCCGCAGGTCGTAGAGGAGCTTGCGCGCCCGGGCGTGGCCCGCGAGCCACGCCGCCAGCGTTGCACCGAGCACGGCACCCGCGCTGTTCATCACCAGGTCGAACGGGCTGGCGTCACGAGGCGGGATGTACATCTGCAGCCATTCCATCGCGAACGACAGGACCGCACCGATGACGGCGCCCTGGAGGATGCGTGCGGCTGGCGTTGCGCCGCGCCTCAGCAATGCGAGAAAGAAGCCGAACGGCGCATAGGCCACGATGTTCAGCGCGGCGTCGTAGCGAGTCCAGCGCGCCGGCCAGCCTTCGAACAGGTAGAAAGGTGTCCCGGGAGGCGGCGCCAGCCACGGCGCGAACGGTTCCAGCGAAACGTAGACGATGGCGAGGCCGTAGAGCACCGCGAGGACATGCGGGAGGCGCGTGTGCCGGGGTGCAGGCGGGCGTTCCATCCGGCCATGATCGCACGCGCGCGCGCTCGGCGCGCACCCGCGCGCACACCCGCTTGAGGCGCGCGGTGACGAGCTCTCGCCCCGGGCTTCGGCGGCGCAATCGCGTCGTCGAGCGGGTCCCGGCTCGCGGCGGCGACTCAACCCACGAGTCGCCGCGCACGAGCCACCCGCTTGC
>JAGXBK010000161.1 GCA_018971195.1 Betaproteobacteria bacterium | reverse complement strand
CCCAGGCAACGCTCTCCGCCATCGAAAACAATCGCGTTCGCCTTGGCGTTGAGCGCGCGAAAGTGCTGGCGCGTGCGCTTCGTTGTCACCCGGCAGTGCTGGTGTTCCCCGGCTGGGAGATGCCAATTGAGACCGCGGCCTAACCCGGCGGTCAACCGGACGCGCCGGCTCATGGCTTCTCCTTCGCATCCCTCGGCGCGGTGCGCCGGGTACCTCCAACGTTAGGCGTCAACCTGGTGCGACTGGGAAGACTGCAACGCAAAACGCTGCGCCCCGATATAAACTCATACGACTCGTCGTTTCTAGGGGTTTTCGATGAGCGATACGCAATCGACGATCGTTGAACACTACGCGACGAGCGGGCTGCTTTCCCGGCTTGAGTCCGCACTACGGGCTGACGGTTCTGATCCGGCGCATCCAACTATCGAAGCGCTCGCGCCATACGATCAATTTCATGGTCGCGGACTGGAAGCGACTGAAGACATGGCGGCGCTCGTTGGGGTGCGGCCGGCCGATCATCTGCTCGATGTCGGCAGCGGGCTGGGTGGACCTGCTCGCTGGCTCTCAACGCGTTTCGGCTGCCGCATCACCGGCATCGACTTGACCCCAGAGTTCTGCGCGATCGCGGAACATTTTACGCGCCTCATCGGGCTGGATTCTCGCGTGCGCTTCCAGGTGGGCAATGCACTTGAGATGCCCTTCGATGATGGAACCTTCGATGGTGCGTACTCGATGTTCGTCTCGATGAACATCGCTGATAAGGCGCGGCTCCATCGCGAGATTCACCGCGTGCTGAAGTCGGGCGGGTGGCTCGTGCTGTCGGAGATCGCCCGGGGCGTGGACGGCGACGTTCTGTATCCGACACCGTGGGCTGCAACGGCGGCACAGAGCTTCCTTTCAACGACCGAGGACACACGAAACGGATTGCGAAGCGCAGGTTTCGAAGTCGAGCTGGTGAAGAACGATCTTCAGCGTTCGCTCGAATTCGGAGCACGGTCACGCGCAATGGTGGAGCGCGGCGAAAAGCCACCTTATCGGGCCAACGCATTGATCCATGGCGACGCCGGGGGCGCTACACTCGCAAACGTCGCCCGCGGCTATAAGGAAGGCAAACTCATACCTATTGAAGTCGTCGCGCGTAAGCGATAAACCCCAATCTGCTGGATGATTTAACGCCTATTTCGGTCAACCGGACGCGCCGATTCATGGCTTCTATTTGGTGGGCGTTCTCACGGCGCGCCGGTTACCTTCGACGTTAGCCATCGATTCCGGGCACCGGAGGTATAATTGCAAGCAGCTAACGGAGGCACTGGATGGACAAAGTCAACAATCTCGAGCGCCAGGTCCAAGGGCTCTCCGCCGACGAACTTGCCGCCTTTCGTCGTTGGTTCGCTGAGTTCGATGGTGAGATTTGGGATCGTCAATTCGAGTCCGACGCCAAGGCCGGGAAACTCGATACTTTGGCCGAGCGATCTCGTCAAGCGCATGCTGCCGGGAAGTCATCGAAGCTTTGATCCACTACGCTTCGCCGGATTTCTGGGCTGGCTATCGCTTTCTGCCGGCCGAAGTCCAGTCACTTGCGGACAAATCGTTCGCGCTGCTCAAATCCGATTCGCGCCATCCTTCGCTTCGGCTGAAGCGAGTTGGTGAGTATTATTCGGTGCGTGTTGGCTTGCACTACCGTGCGCTCGGGGTCGGCGTTGAGAACGGGGTCTCTTGGTTTTGGATCGGTACTCATGCCGAATACGACAAGATCGTTGGCTAACCCGGTGGTCAACCGGACGCGCCGGCACATGCCTTCTCGCTCGGGGGCCTCGGTGCGGCGCGCCGGTTACCTTCAACTCTAAGGACTTCCCCTTCGCAAGTGCTTGGGCCGATCGCTGTTAGGAAGGACTGCGGATCTCTAACCGGCCTCGAAATGAGCGCGTCGTATTGGCGCTCGGGCCACCATAACCAGCCGTGCGAGCGGTCCCAATTCGTTAGTCGGCCAGGCTTCGGCCTGCGAGTTAATCGGGGTGTCCGCTCGCCGGTCTGACCTGTTCAGCGTTCGCTCATTGCGCTCGCAGTCGTGGGATGTTCTGGATTGAAGGGTGGTGCGCGGTGTCGCGAGCAACGCGGGTAGCGTGAACTCTCGATTCTTGGCCAACAGCGCCCAGATGATGCGAGCATTCTTGGCGGCCACGGCGATGATCGCTCGGTGGTAACCGCGTTGTGCGCGCAACGACATCGCCCAACGCGACAAGCGATCCGACTTGTGCGCTGTGCTTTGCAGCACCGCGCGGGCCTCCCAGCATCAGCAGCGTGCGCAGATAGGCGTCACCACGTTTGGTGACGCGGCCCAAGCTCACGTTCATCCCCCTCTTGGTCGTCGCAGCAGGAAATCGCCGCGTTGGAATCGGGACACAGCTAATTACGGAAGCCGAGACGATGCGAGTCGACTAGCCTTCGGGAGCCATCGGCGATGGTGAACTGCAACACCGACTTGGCGAGATCCACTCCCCCAACTGGCAAAGCAGCGGTAGCATTCGCGTGAACTGCATCGCGCGCGCCCATAATTCGAATCTTCGAGGGGATTGTCATGAAGCGCAGCACCGATCGCTTTCTCACGACCCACACGGGCAGCCTGCCGCGGCCGGAAGACCTGATCCGGATGATGTACGCCAAGGAGGAAGGCGTGCCGGTCGACGCTGCTGCGCTTTCGCAGCGGGTCGCCTCTGCCGTTGCCGAGGTCGTGCGCAAGCAGGCGACGGCGGGCATCGACGTTGTCAACGACGGGGAGATGAGCAAGCCGAGCTATGCGACGTACATCAAGGACCGCCTGAGCGGATTCGGCGGCGCGGGCAACACGTTCGTGTATCAGGACCTGGCCAGCTTCCCCAGCCTCGAGAAGCGTGTGTTCGGAGATCCCGGGAGGTCGCGCCGGAAGACGCCGGCGTGCAATGCGGCGATCGGCGTGCGCGATCCGCAGGGGGCGCGGGACGACGTCGACCACCTGAAGGCGGCGCTCGGCCCGATCGAAGTCCAGGACGCGTTCCTGACCGCGGCATCACCGGGCGTGGTTTCGCTGTTCTTCCGCAACGAGTACTACCCGACTGAGGAAGCCTACCTGTTCGCGATCGCCGACGCGATGCGGCAGGAATACGAGACGATCGCCAACGCCGGTATCGTCCTGCAGATCGATTGCCCCGATCTCGGGATGGGACGGCATATCCAGCATGCCGACCTCAGCCTCGCGCAGTGGCGCAAGAAGGCAGAGCTTCACGTCGAGGCGCTCAATCACGCGGTCGCGAACATCCCTCCCGAGCAGCTCCGCATGCACCTGTGCTGGGGCAACTACGAGGGTCCGCATCACTGCGACGTGCCCCTGGCCGACGTCATCGATATCGTGTTCCGCGCCCGGCCCTCTGCCATCTCCGTCGAGGCGGCCAATCCACGCCACGCGCACGAATGGAAGCTGTTCGAATCCGTGAAGCTGCCGGAAGGCAAACTGCTCATACCTGGCGTCATCGAATCCAAGTCGAACTTCATCGAGCATCCGGATCTGATCGCACAGCGCATCGGCCGTTATGCGCAGCTCGTGGGCCGGGAAAACGTGATCGCCGGCAGCGACTGCGGCTTCGGCACCTGGGTCGGGCAGGCCGCGGTCGACCCCGATGTCGTCTGGGCGAAGCTGGCTGCGATGGCCGAGGGCGCGCGCATTGCCTCGCGCGAATTTTGGAAGCACTGACGGAACCATCGAAGCTCCCTGCGGCGCCCTGCGCCCGAGGTGGCGGACGCGTTAAGATGGACGCCATGGCTGACGCATCGCCGATCCGCTTTACCGTCGCAACCTACAACATCCACAAGGGCTTCTCGCAGCTCAAGCGGCGGGTGGTGATACACGAGCTGCGCGAGCGGCTGCGCGGCATGGATGCGGACATCGTGTTCCTGCAGGAAGTGCTGCACACCAACGAGCGGCATGCCAATCGCTACATCAACTGGCCGGGCAGCCCACAGCACGAGTTCATCGCGGACGCGTATTGGCACGAGGTCGCGTACGGCAAGAATGCCGTCTACCCTCACGGCCACCACGGCAATGCGCTGCTGTCGCGGTTTCCTATGCTGTCGCAGGAGAACCTCGACATCTCGGCGCACCTGTTCGAGAGTCGCGGGCTGCTGCACTGCGAGATCGAGCTGGGCGAAGCACAGCCGAGCCTGCATTGCATCAACGTCCACCTGGGGCTCTTCGAGCGCGGTCGGCAGCTGCAAATCCACGCACTCGTCGACCGGATCGAGGCGACAGTCCCGCGTTCGGCGCCGCTGATCATCGCCGGCGACTTCAACGACTGGCGCAGCAAGGGCGACCGCACGCTGACCGACGCGCTGAACCTGGTCGAGGTGTTCGAGGAAGTCACCGGTCGACCGGCGCGTACCTACCCGTCGCTGCTCCCGGTGTTCAGGCTGGACCGGATCTACGCGCGAGGATTGAAGGTCGTCGACGCCAAGGTCCACTACGTGACCGCGGGGGTGCGGATGTCGGATCACGCCGCACTCGCGGCGACCTTCGAGCTCGCTCCGAAGCGCAAGCGCTGAACGTGCGCATCGCCGGCCTTGCAATGAACCGCTACACGGCGGGCAACTCCGTGACGCTGCTGCGCAACGGCGCCGAGTACTTTCCCGCGCTGCTGGAGGCGTTCGCGGTGGCCGAGCGAGAGATCTGGCTCGAGACCTACATCTTCGCCGACGACGCGTCGGGACGCCGGATCGCCGACGCGCTCGTCGAAGCCGCCGTACGAGGCGTTGTCGTGCGCGTTCTGGTCGACGGCTGGGGTGCCCGCCATTACCTGACTGACGAGCTGGAGCGTCATCTGGTCGGTGGTGGCGTCGACCTCCTCAAATACCGCCCCGAGATCGCGCCGTGGCAGTTCCGGTCGCATCGCCTGCGCCGCCTGCACCGCAAGCTGTGCCACGTCGACGGGCGCATCGCATTCGTCGGCGGTATCAACGTCATCGACGACATGCACACCCCGGGCCACAAGCCACCGCGCGTCGATTTTGCCGTCTGCGTGCGCGGTCCGCTGCTGGCGCCCATTGTGCAGACGATGCAACGCGTATGGGCGATCGTCGAGTTCACGCAGCTTCGAAGCTCCGTTGTTCCGTTGTTCGCCGACGAGCATCCGGTGGCACCCACGGGTACGCAGACCGCGAAATTCACGATCCGCGACAATCTGCGCCATCGCCGCGACATCGAACGCGCCTACCTCGCCGCGCTACGCACCGCCCGTTCGGAGATCCTCATTGCCACCGCGTATTTCTTTCCGGGGGTGAGGTTCCGGCGCGCCTTGGTCGCGGCGGCAACGCGCGGCGTCCATGTGACGTTGCTGCTGCAGGCCCGCGTCGAATTCAAGCTCCTGCACTGGGCGTCGCGCGCGCTGTACGGGCAGCTGCTGGCGGCCGGGGTCGCGATCCAGGAATATCATCGGTCGTTCCTGCACGCCAAAGTCGCCGTCGTCGACTCCCAATGGGCGACCGTCGGCTCGTCGAACATCGATCCCTACTCGTTCCTGATGGCCCGTGAAGCCAACGTATTCGTCCGCGATCGGGTCTTTGCACACGAGCTGCGCGCTGAGTTGGTAAAGATGATCGAGTTCGGGGCGCTTCCCGTGCCGCCGCAGGACTGGGCGCAGCGCTCGCGTCTCGCAAAGGGACTGTCGTGGGTCGCCTATGGCATCGTCCGCGTGGCGATGGGCGTTCTGCGCTACGGCGGCGACGAATGGTGGCGCAGCGGGTGGCCGCAGCGCTAAATTGGGTTCAG
>JAGXBK010000160.1 GCA_018971195.1 Betaproteobacteria bacterium | reverse complement strand
GAGCGACGCCGCACCGGGTCCCCGCCGGCAGGCGTTTACGGACTTCGGGCGTGGGCGCAGGCCCCGCCCGCTGCCTTCGGCACGAACGGAGGCGTGCGGCGAGTGCGCGAATCAGCGCGCGGTGAGTGCGCGAATCAGCGTGCGCCGCGCGCGCGCAACTCCCGCAATTCCTGCTCGAGCACCTCGATACGCTGCACGAAGCGCAGCACGAGGGCGAGGCTGTGGACATCGTCCAGCGCGAAATCCTCGCGCAACCGGTGGGCGACGCGGGCGGTCACGATGCAACGGGAACTGAAGGTCCACGAGGCAGCGCTGCGGTCTGCAGGCGCCAACGCGCCGCACTCCACCAGTTCGCGCAACTCCGCGTCCGAAAGCCCGGAATACTCGATCAGCTGCGCGAAACTCAACGTCCCGGTCTCGTCCAGGTACAGCGCTTCGGACGCTTCAATGTCCACGGGCGATGTCCTCCAGGTTGGCGCGGGGATCGAAAGCCGATGCCTCGGCAAGCTGCCGGTACAAGGCGCGCTGTCGATCGTCGACGACGGTGGGCACGGCGATCTGGACATGCGCGTAGAGGTGCCCTGCGCTGCCGTTCGGGCGCGCGAGCCCGCGCCCGCCCAGCCGCAGCTTCTGTCCATTGCGGGTGCCCGGGGGAATCTTCAGCGTGACCCGGCCCGCGGGGGTCGGCAGCTCGACGCTAGCACCCAGCACCGCTTCCCACGGCGCGAGCGGGACATCCATATGCAGGTCGAGTCCGTCGGCTCGATAGAGGGGATGCGCCTGCACCTCGATGTCCAGGTAGAGGTCCCCGGGCGGCCCGCCGTTGAAGCCCGCGCCACCCTTGCCGGGTACGCGGAGCTTCTGGCCGTCGGTGACCCCCTTGGGAATGCGCAGCTTGACCTTGCGCTGCGCGCGGCGCGGCATGCCGCGCTCGTCGTGCTCGATCACCGCGAGGTCGAGCTCGATCTCCGTGCCATGGTAGGCCTGGTCGAAGTCGAGCCTCACCGCCGCCTCGTAATCCCGGCCGGGGACCGGCGCATCGTGGGCGCGGTGTCCGCCGCGGGCACGCCCGGCGAGACCGGCGAACAGGTCGGCGAGGTCGGCATCGTCGAACGAGAACTGCGTCTCGCCGTAGGAACGTTGCCAGTCGGGTGGCGGCCGGAAATCCTCGCCGGCAGCATGGCGCCCGAGCTCGTCGTAGGCGGCGCGCTTCTCGGGATCCTTCAGCGTCTCGTAGGCCTCGGCGACCGCCTTGAACTTCTCCTCGGCGTCCTTCTCCTTGGAGACGTCGGGGTGGTATCGGCGGGCGAGCTTGCGATAGGCCGTCTTGATGGCATCGGCGTTCGCCGTCCGCTCGACGCCCAGCAGCGCGTAGTAGTCCTTGTATTTCATCTTCGGGGTCCGGCGCAGGTCAGGCGGCGGAATCCGCGCGCCTCTCGATAGCCACGCCGAGCTCGCGCACGCCGGGCAGCGCCCCGAGCTTGGCGACGCGCAACTTGATCGAGCGAGCGCCGAATCCGTCGAGTACGGTGCGCGCGAGCGCCTCGGCGAAGCGCTCGAGCAGCGGAGGTGGATTGTCGCCCGCGAAGGCGCGGATGCGCTCGACGACCGCCGCGTAGTCGATCGCGTCGGCGAGCACCCCGGTCTCGAACGGTCGCGACGACGCCAGCTCGATCTCGAGGTCGAGGCGCAGGGTCTGCGAAAGCTCGCGCTCCCACGCATAGACACCGACCCTGGTATCGATGCGCATGTCGTGAATGAAGATCGTGTTCATCGAGCGCTCTGGATAGGCACGCGGGTGGCAGTCCGGGCCGCCGATGATTCCGGCTGCAGACGAATCGCCATCCGCGGCAACCCGGGCACCGATGCTAAGATCGATCCGAATCTTACCGGACGCCGCGCTGTCCCGTGCTCACGACGATCGTCATCATCATCGGCGCGTACCTGATCGGCTCGATTTCATTCGCCGTCGTCGTCAGCCGCCTGTACGGCCTGCCGGATCCGCACGCCTACGGCTCGGGCAATCCGGGCGCGACCAACGTGCTGCGCACCGGCAACAAGGCGGCGGCGGCGCTGACCCTCGTCGGCGATGGCGCCAAGGGTTTCGCGGCCGTGTTCATCGTTCAACGCCTGGCGCCCGCGCTGGACGCGGCGGCATGGACGGTTGCGGCGGCGTCGCTGGGAGTCTTTCTGGGCCACCTCTACCCCGTGTTCCATCGCTTCATGGGCGGCAAGGGCGTGGCAACCGCGGCCGGCATCGTGTTCGCCTGGCACTGGCCCCTGGGCCTCGCCCTGGCCGTCGTCTGGCTCACGATGGCATTCGGCTTCAGGATCAGCTCGCTCGCGGCGCTGACGACCGCGATCCTGATGCCGCTGGGGATGTTCTACGTCGCCGGTCCGGCGCCGGTGGCATGGGCGAGCGTGGCCATTGCGCTGCTCCTTTACTGGCGGCATCGCGCGAACATTCGCCAGCTGCTCTCCGGGAGCGAGCGCCCGATCGGTCGCTAGGCAGCCACGGGCTCGCGGGCGGCCGCGCCACTGCCGCGGATCGGGCGTCTCAGGCCGCGGCCAGCGTCCGGAGCTCCCAGCGGGGCCTCACGGAAAACGCGTAGCCAGTCGAAGCTTCCGCGAGTCGCAGCGCCCCCGCGAGGGCGATCATGGCGCCATTGTCGGTGCAGTAGCGCAGCTCCGGAAAGTGCAGCTGCGCGTCACGGCGCTCGAGCTCGATCGCAAGCCGCTCGCGAAGTCTCCGGTTCGCCCCGACCCCGCCGGCAACGACGAGTGTCGACCGTTCCGTCGCCGCGAGCGCGGCAAGGGCCTTGGCCACCAGCACGTCGACCACGGCCTCCTGGAAAGCGTACGCGATGTCGGCCTTGACCGCGTCGGACAGCGCCAGCGGATTCCCATCGCTCCTGCCAGCGCGCGCGCGCAGCGCGACCGCGGTCTTGAGCCCGGAGAAGCTGAAGTCGAGGTCGCCGGAGTCGAGCATCGGGCGCGGCAGCGCAATCGCGCCCGGCCGGCCGCGCTCGGCGAGCACCGCCAGCGCGGGCCCGCCCGGATAGGGCAGGCCGAGCAGCTTCGCGGTCTTGTCGAAGGCTTCCCCTGCCGCATCGTCCAGCGTGTCACCGAGCAACCGGTAGCGCCCGACGCCCTCGACCTCGAAAAGCTGCGTGTGCCCACCCGAGACCAGCAGCGCAACGAACGGAAACGACGGCGCCCGGTCGGCGAGCAGCGGCGACAGCAGATGGCCTTCGAGGTGATGGATGCCGATGACCGGCTTGCCGAGCGAGAACCCCAGCGCGTTGGCCACGCTCGCCCCCACCAGCAGCGCGCCCGCGAGTCCGGGGCCCTCGGTGTAGGCGACGGCGTCGATGTCGCGCAGGTCGAGTCCGGCCCTGGCGAGCACGTTTGCGATCAGCGGCAGGATGCGGCGCACGTGGTCCCGCGACGCGAGCTCGGGCACGACGCCGCCGTACGCTTCGTGCACCCCCGCCTGCGTATGCAGCGCGTCGGCCAGCAGGCCACGCGCCGTATCGTAGACCGCGACTCCCGTCTCGTCGCAGGAAGTCTCGATGCCGAGGACTCGCATAGTCGCCCAAGTATAACGGCACGCCGGTGCGCGACCCGGTGGCCTTGCCCGGTCCGGTCGGCGCTGCTATACTTATAGATCACCGTAAAACTTCTGAATGCACGGAAAGGTTCCACCCTCTCATGACCAGCGTTCGCGTCCGCGAAAACGAACCGTTCGAAGCCGCATTGCGCCGATTCAAGCGCACGATCGAAAAGACCGGCCTGCTGACCGAGCTTCGGGCGCGCGAGTTCTACGAAAAGCCCACCTCCGAGCGCAAGCGCAAGAAAGCTGCGGCAGTCAAGCGCCACTACAAGCGGCTGCGCAGCCAGCAGTTGCCGCCCAAGCTCTACTGACGCCGGTTTCTGGCCACCGTCCGCTGTTGGCGGCAGGCCCGCGAGCAACCCGGAGGGGCGAAGCGATTCGCCCCTTTTTGCATTGCAGACCCCACTCGAGCCCGCCCGCCGATGACACTCAAGGACCGCATCACCGAGGACATGAAGAACGCGATGCGCGCGAAGGCCGCAGCGCGGCTGTCGACGATCCGGCTGCTGCTGGCCGCGATCAAGCAGCGCGAGATCGATGAGCGCCGGGAGCTCCCGGACGCCGACGTCGTGTCCGTGCTCGAACGCATGGTCAAGCAGCGCAAGGAGTCAATCTCGCAGTTCACTGCAGGCAATCGCCTCGACCTGGCCGCTGCCGAGCAGGCCGAGATCGGCATCCTCGAGGCCTACCTGCCGCAGAAAATGTCCGAGGCCGAGATTACCGGGGCGATCGACGCCGCGCTCGCGGCCGCGAAAGCCGCCGGCGCGTCGGGACCGGCACTGATGGGCAAGGTGATGGCGGCACTCAAGCCCGCCCTCGCCGGTCGCGCCGACATGGCGGAGGTCTCGGCACGGGTCAAGGCGAGGCTCTGAGCGCCCTCCGGGCGACCCGGCAGGCTGCGTCCGGTCGCCGGCGCAACGGGGAGCTGACGGTGGCGCAACCCTGCTCGGGCGGGCCTATAATGCATCGTTGCCCTGCCGTGTGGGAGCGCCCGCGGCCGGCTGATCCAGTCGGCCGCGCGGTGCCCTCGTTGCGCTGCCCGGCCTCAAAGCGAGCAGGATCGAAGCCATGATCCCCAACGACTTCGTGCAGACGCTGCTCGCGCGCGTCGACATCGTCGACGTCATCGACCGGCTGGTGCCGCTCAGGAAGGCCGGCGCCAACTACCAGGCCTGCTGCCCGTTCCACAGCGAGAAGACCCCGTCGTTCACGGTCAGTCCGACCAAGCAGTTCTACCACTGCTTCGGCTGCGGCGCACACGGCACCGCGATCGGTTTCCTGATGGAATACTCCGGCAAGTCCTTTCCCGAGGCCATCGAGACACTCGCGCGGGACGCAGGACTCGAGGTGCCCCGCGTCGAGCGGGCCGGAGAGCGCGAACGCCGCGAGGAAGCCGCAGACCTCAGCGACATCCTGTTGACGGCGGCGAAGTTCTATCGCAGCCAGCTCAAGGAAGCCGTAGCGGCGGTCGATTACCTGAAACACCGCGGTCTCACCGGCGCGATCGCCGCGCGCTTCGGCATCGGCTACGCCCCCGACGCATGGCAGCCGCTGGCGAATGCCTTCCCCCGCTACGACGATCCGGCACTCGAGGCGGCGGGCCTGGTCATCAGCGGCGACAGCGGCAAGCGCTACGACCGCTTCCGGGGACGCATCATGTTCCCGATCCACGATGCGCGCGGACGCGTCATCGGCTTCGGGGGGCGCGTGCTCGACGGCGGCGAGCCCAAGTACCTGAACTCGCCGGAGACCCCGGTCTTTTCCAAGGGGCGCGAGCTCTACGGCCTCTTTCTCGCGCGCGACGCGATCCGCGAAGCGGGCCGCGTCGTCGTCGTCGAAGGCTACATGGACGTCGTGGCGCTCGCGCAGCATGGCGTCGAGTACGCGGTGGCGACTCTCGGGACGTCGACCACACCGGTCCATGCGCAGAAGCTGCTCCGCCTCGCCGACTCGGTCGTGTTCTGCTTCGATGGCGATGCGGCGGGCCGCAAGGCCGCATGGCGGGCGCTGGAAAACGTGCTGCCGGTGCTGGCCGACGGCAAGGAAGCGCGCTTCCTGTTCCTCCCCGACGGCGAGGATCCCGACGATTTCATCCGCCGCAGCGGCAAGGCCGCATTCGAGCGCGCGGTCGCGGATGCCCAGCCGTTGTCCGAGTACCTGGTATCGGAGCTCGCGGCGCGGCACCCGCCCGGAACCGACGCAGGCCGCGCCGCGCTCCTTGCCGCTG
>JAGXBK010000159.1 GCA_018971195.1 Betaproteobacteria bacterium | reverse complement strand
AGTCGTCGAGCATCACGCCCATGCCGTTCTTGATCGCGGCATCGAGCTGGCGGATGGGCGGCGGCTTGACGATGTCGAAGAACCTGAACAGCACGAACGCGGCGACCTGTCGCGGGAGATTGCCGCCGGCGAAGAACAGCACCAGCAGGAACGCAGCGATCTCGTCGATCACGATGCTGCCGTCGTCGGGACTGCCGAGGTCGGTCCCGGTCACCTGCGCCGCCCACGCGCCGATCACCGTGAGCCCGGCGATCGCGACCAGCCACCCCACCGCGCCGGCGTGACCCTGCAGCCACCACGCGATCGGGAACGCGACCAGCGTGCCGAAGGTCCCCGGCATCACCGGCGCGAGCCCTGCGCCGAAACCCAGCGCGATGAAATGCGCCGGACGTCGGATCAGAAACGCGAACGTCGGAGACGGCATCCTCGCCCCGCGCCTCTCACCCAAAATGATCGAAAGCCTGCGGCAGGCGGGCGAGCGCCCTGCCGCTCTCGTCGCGGACCGTGAGGCCTCCCCCATGCGCGCCGACCGCGCCGATCGGCGTCAGCGGCAGGCGCAATGCCAGCGCCAGCGCCTCGATGCGCTCGTCCATCGCGTGTGGCGCGGTGAAGCACAGCTCGTAGTCGTCGCCACCGGCGAGCAGGCAGGCGAGCGCCAGTTCGCGCTCGGCCGAGCCGAGCTTGGCCCGGAGCGCCGGCGAGCAAGGCAACGCGGCGAGGTCTACTGCCGCCCCGACGCGCGATGCCGTGACGACATGGCCCAGGTCGCCGACCAGGCCGTCGGAGACGTCGATCGCCGACGACGCGACGCCGCGCAAGGCGACGCCGAGCGCCACGCGAGGCTCGGGAGCATCGAGCCGCCGGCCGAGCGCCGCGCGGGAACGCGCGTCGACGTCGCTGCGCCCGCCGGCGACGGCCAGCGCCAATGCCGCGTCGCCCAGCGTTCCGGAAACGTAGATCCGGTCGCCTGGATTCGCTCCGCTGCGCAACAGCGCCGAGCCTGCCGGCAGCTCGCCGATGGCGGTGATGCAGAGATTGCGCGGCCCGCGCGTCGTGTCTCCGCCGATCAGCTCGACGTCGTACTGGCGCGCCAGCGCATCGAGACCGCGCATGAATGCGGCAACCCACGCCTCGTCGGCGTCGGGGAGGGCCACCGCGAGCAGCGCGAAGCGCGGCAGCGCGCCCATCGCGGCCAGGTCGGACAGGTTGACGGCAAGCGCCTTGTGGCCGAGCCGCACGGGATCCGTGCCCGCGACGAAATGGCGTCCTTCGACCAGCATGTCCACGGTCAGGACGTACTCCATGCCCGGCGAGGGCGCGATCACCGCGCCGTCGTCGCCGATGCCGACCCGCAGCTCCGGATGGTGGGGCGCGCGCCGGAAGTGGCGCTCGATCAGCTCGAACTCGTTCATCCGTGATTCGCGGCGGCGCGGATCTCGTCCGCGCGCAGTTCCGGCGCAAGCTTGTCCAGAACGCCGTTGACGAACTTGTGAGCATCGGTGCCGCCATACGATTTGGCGAGCTCGATCGCCTCGTTGATGACCGCGCGATACGGGATGTCCGGGCGGCGGAGCAGCTCCCATGCGCCGATGACGAGCAGCGCGCGCTCGACCGGCGCGAGCGCGCTGGCCTTGCGGTCGAGCTTCGGTGCAACGGCGGCGAGGAGGCTGTCGTATTCCCGCGTCACCCCGCTCCAGAGCTCGCGGAAATAGGCCTGGTCGGCACGCGCGTAACCGGGGCTCGCGGCGAGATCCGCCTCGATCGCTGCGTCGGCGTTGGCGCCGACCTGCCGTTCGTAGAGCCCCTGCAGCGCGAGCTCGCGTGCACGCCGGCGCGCAGTCGGCGTGCTCATCGGGGGCCGAGCGCGCCGATCAGGTTCGCGAGCTCGAGCGCGGCCAGCGTCGCTTCGTAGCCCTTGGCGTCCATCCGCGCCTCGGCCTGCGCGTCGGTATCGCAGGTAAGGATGCCGTTGCCGATCGGGATCCCGTATTCGAGCTGGACGCTCGACACGCCCGACGCCGATTCGTTGGCGACGATCTCGAAGTGATGGGTGTCGCCGCGAATCACCGCGCCGAGCGCGACCAGCGCATCGTGGGCGCCGAGCTGCGCGAGGCGCTGCAGCGCCAGCGGCGTTTCGAGCGCGCCGGGAACGGTGACGATCGTGATGTCGTCGTCGGCGACCCCCGCTTCGCGCAACGCGCGCAGCGCCCCGGCCAGCAACCCGTCGCCGACGCGCGGATTGAAGCGCGACTGGACGATGGCAACGCGCCGGCCCGCACCGCGATGATCAGGCTGGACGCGCTTGATCGGCACGCTACGACGCCTGCCGCGCGGGCGGCGCCTCGTCGTAGCCGGTGACCTCGAGGTCGAAGCCGGCCATGCTCGGCATCTTTCGCTGGCGGGCGAGCAGCCGCATCCTGCCCACGTGCAGGTCACGCAGGATCTGTGCGCCGATGCCGTAGTTGCGCAGGTCCATCTTCGCCGACGACTGCGACTCGCTTTCGATCGCGCGCCGGCGCAGCTCCTGCGGGCTCTCGGTCCGGTGGAGGAGCACGAGCACGCCGCGCCCCGCCGCGGCGATCGCGCGCTGCGCCTCGAGCACGCTCCACGAGTGCGACGTGCTGTCGGCCTCCAGGAGGTCGATGACCGACAGCGGCTCGTGCACGCGCACCAGCGTCTCGACGTCGGGGGCGATCGGCCCGCGCACCAGTGCGAGGTGGGTCGCGTCGGAGAGCTTGTCGCGATAGACGACCAGCCGGAATGCGCCCGCAGGCGTCATCAGCGGCCGCTCGGCAATGCGCTCGACCAGCCGCTCGGTGCGGCTGCGATGGTGGATCAGATCGACGATCGAGCCGATCTTCAATCCGTGCTCGGTCGCGAAGACCTCGAGATCGGGCAGGCGCGCCATCGTGCCGTCGTCCTTCATGATCTCGCACAGCACCGCCGAAGGCGACATGCCGGCGAGCCGCGCCAAATCGCAGCAGGCCTCGGTGTGCCCGGCGCGCGCGAGCACGCCGCCGGCCTGCGCAACCAGCGGAAACACGTGCCCCGGGTGGACGACATCCTCGGGCCTGGCGTCTGCCGCGGCCGCGACGCGGATCGTATGCGCGCGATCGGCCGCCGAGATCCCCGTCGTCACGCCCTGCGCGGCCTCGATCGACACCGTGAAATTGGTTCCATGCGCCGACCGGTTCACCACCGCCATCGGCGCGAGATTCAGCTGCCGCGCACGCTCCTCGGTGATCGGCATGCAGATCAGGCCGCGGCCGAAGCGCGCCATGAAGTTGATCGCCTCGGGCGTCACGCAGTCGGCGGCGAGCACGAGGTCCCCCTCGTTCTCCCGATCCTCCTCGTCGACGAGGACGACCATCCGCCCCGCCTTGATCTCGGCGACGATCTCGGTGATCGGGGCAATCGGCATGGCGGGATCTCCGGAAGGCTGCGAGGCGGCGCGGAAGCGGCGAATTCTACCGTAACGCGCTCATGCGAGCGTCGCGGGGCTTGCGCGCTCGCGCGAGCGCGGGCGGGGCCCGATCGAGCCTTCCCACAGCGCACGCAATGCGCGCGCGAGCTCCTGCGGATACGCGAAGGCCTCGCCGATGCAGGTCCCGCCGGGCATCCGGACCGACGTCGCGTTCGTCGAGGACATCTGCCACAGCCCGAGGATCAGCGCATAGGTGTGACGCAGCAGCGCCACGCCATCACCGGGCGCGAGTTCGGGAAAGTGGCGCTCGAGGCCGGCCCCGGCGCTCGCGAGACGCTCGCTCATCCGTGCCTTGAATGCGCGCGCGGTCTCGCGCGGAACGTCGCTCTCCATGCGGCCGAGGCAGCGCGTGGCGAGCGAAAGGAACGCGGGACTGGCGGCGAGGTGCGCGAGGGTGATCTCCAGCAGGTCGTCGATGGCGACCGCGGGCGAGCGCGCGAGGAATCCGATCAGCGCGCTGAAGTAGCCGTCGACGTGGCGCTCGTGCAGCGCGAGCAGCAGTTCGTCCTTGCTCGGGAAATAGAGATAGACGGTGCCCTTGGCGAGGCCCGCCTCGTCCGCGACCTCGGCGACATTGGCAATGCGCTCGGGTGCGCGGGTCAGCAGCGATTCGGCAGCGTCGAGGATCGCATGCCGTCGCGCTTCCTTGCCTTCGAGATCCACGGCCCGCTGTCGGATTGCCATCGCCTCCCCCGTCTCGTGGCCGGCGGCGTCAACTGACTGCGGGTCACTTATGGGGTAGCGTGAATGACCTGGGGTCAGCTGTCAACAGGTCCATCGTGGCTCGCACGAGTTCGCCCGCCGGATCCGCGAAATCGAGCGCGACGCTGTAATGGTTGCGATCGCGAAGCTGCAGCGGCGCGTTCGCGCCCGCAGGCCGGTTGCGGGGCCAGGCGTCGTGCAGGAGCTGCGACTGGCGCAGGAATTCGGAGGTCTCGTCGGCGCCCACGGCCACGACCAGGGTCGCGTCGACGCGTGGCTCGAGATGGACGGGCGACATACGTCTTGCCTGCTCCATGTCGAGGCGCAGGTCGGCGTTCACCGACGTCACGACCAGCGGCTCGAGATCGAACACGCCCGACAGCGCGACGCCCCCCGCGAACGGGCTGCGCGCGAGCCCCTGCGCCTTCCAGTCGGTCGCGAACATCATCGCCGCGAGATGCGCGCCCGCGGAATGCCCGGCGATGACCACCGGGCCGACGGCGCCGTGCCGGGGACCGTCGCGCTCGATCCAGCGCAGCGCATGCCGGCATTGCTCGACGATGATCGCGATGGTCACACCCGGGCACAGGTCGTAGTTGACGACCGCGACCGCGAACCCCGCGGTGACGAAGGACGGTGCGACGAACGCGTGATCGGCCTTGTCGAACGTGCGCCAGTAGCCGCCATGAATGAAGACGAAGGTCCCTTTCGCAGGCGTGGCGGGCAGGTACAGGTCGAGCGTTTCCTTGTCGCCCGCGCCGTAGCGCAGGTCCAGCGCCGGCTTGAGCGTCTCGATCGCGGCCTTGGAGCGCGACGCGAACTGCGCGAGCCAGTAGGGGTGGTCGGGAACGGCGGCGCGGTTGTCGTAACCGCGCTCGACCTCCTCGGGTGTCATCGCCATCGACATCGTCTCGCGCCCGTGCACGTCAGGCGGCGGGCGCGACGATCTCGATCGACAGCGGCGTCAGTCCGGCGACGCGGCCGTCGAGGCGATCGCCCGCGTTCACCGCGCCGACACCCGAGGGCGTGCCGGTGAAGATCAGGTCGCCCGGCTCCAGGCGGTACATCTGCGACAGGAAGGCGATCATGTGGGGAACGTCCCAGATCATGTCGGACAGGTCGCCGCGCTGGCGCGGCGCACCGTTGACGTCGAGCTCGATCGCGCCGCGCGACAGCGCCCCGGTCGCCGTCACCGGATGGATCGGCGCGATGGGCGCCGCCTGCGCGAAGGACTTGCCGATGTCCCAGGGGCGCTTCTTTTCCCGCATGTCGCTCTGCAGGTCGCGGCGCGTCATGTCGAGCCCGACCGCGTAGCCGAAAACGAGCGACTGCGCCGCTTCGGGCGTGACTTTCACGCCGCTGCCGCCGATCGCGACCACCAGCTCGATCTCGTGGTGGAAGTTGGACGTCGCCAGCGGATAGGCGACGCGGCCCACCCCGGGCGGCACGACCGGCACGATGGCATCAGCCGACTTCATGAAGAAGAACGGCGGCTCCTTCGCGGCGTCGCCCCCCATCTCCTTGGCGTGCTCGGCGTAGTTGCGGCCCACGCAGAAGATGCGGCGGACCGGAAAGTGGCGGTCGCTGCCGGCGACTGGAACGGACGGGAGTTCCCACGCGGGGATCGCATAGTGCATGTTCGGGCTTCCTGGAAGTGGATTGCGG
>JAGXBK010000158.1 GCA_018971195.1 Betaproteobacteria bacterium | reverse complement strand
TCTTGCAAGCGCGAAAACGTGGTCCGTCCCTGTTTTCTGAAAACGTGGTCCGTCCCTGTTTTATAGCACGCGGCTGAACCACGCGAGCGACAGTCCCGCAGCCGCGACGGCGAAGACAGCCGCGGCCGCTGCGAACAGCGCAGTGACCTCGGTCTCCTTGCGCTGCAGGACCATGTGCGCGTTCATGCCCCGGTACACCTTCTGCAGGTCCTCGGCGGTGCCCGCGTTGTAGTACTCGCCGCGCGTGAGGCCCGAGATGGTCTTCAGCGTCTCCTCGTCGAGGCGCACGCGCATCGACCAGCCTTCCCAGCGGATGATCGCGCCCTCGGCGGTGCCGAGGCCCACCGTGTAGACGCGCACGCCGTGATCGGCGGCGATGCGCGCGGCTTCGATGGGATCGGGCCCGGTCGTCGTCTGGCCGTCGGTCAGCAGGATGATCGCCGCCGACGCATTCGAGCCGGGCACCGCCGGTTTGGGGAGTGTCTTCGTTGCATCGCGCTTGTCCGCAAGCGGGAAGCCGCGCCGCTCTTCGCGGGTCGTCGCCCGGGGGTCGGAGAAGCGGAGATCGAACTCGACCTCGGGAACGATCAGCTTGAGCGCAACCAGCAGGCCGCTGCCGACGGCCGTCGCCCGTTGCAGCTGCAGGCGGTCGACCGCTGCGAGCAGGTCGTCGCGGTTCTGCGTGGGCGCCTGGACGACGGCGGCCGTCCCCGCAAACGACACGATGCCGATGTCGACGTTGCGCGGCTGGTCGTTGATGAACGCCCGCGCCGCCGCCTGTGCGGCCTCGAGCCGGGTCGGCTTGATGTCGTCCGCGCGCATGCTGCCCGAGACGTCGATCGCGAGCACGATCGTCTCGTGGTCGGTGGGGAGCGTGACCACTGCCGCCGGGCGCGCGATGGCGATGATCAGCAGCGTCAGCGCGAGCAGGAACAGCAGCGGCGGCACGTGGCGGCGAAAACGACTGCCCGAGGTCATCGCGTCCCTGACCAGCGCGAGATCCGCGAACCGCAGCGCGGTCTTCTTCCGTCGGCGCAGCAGCCCCAGGTAGGCGCCGACCAGGATCGGCACCAGCAGCAGCAGCCATAGCAGCTCAGGCCACAGGAAGCGCATCGCGCGGCTGGACGTCGCGTGGAAGAACGGCGCCTGCGGCACTGCGGCTGCGCAGCTTGCGCATCGCGGCGAAGCGCAGGATCGCGTCGGCGAGGTCGGCGTCGGTCGCGAGCTCGAGCGCATCGACGCCCGCGTCGCGGAATGCGTCGCGCAGCGCCGCCTCGCGCCGCTGCGCCGCCTGCTCGAAACGCCTGCGGAACGCGCGGTCGTGGGTGTCGACGAACAGCTGCTCGCCGGTCTCGGCGTCCTGCATCGTCAGCAGGCCCAGGTCGGGCAGCGTCGACTCCAGGGGATCGAGCAGGCGCACGGCGACCACTTCGTGGCGCTGCGACAGGCGAGCCAGCGCGCCGGCGTAGCCGCGGGCGCTGACGAAATCGGACACGACGAAGACCAGCGACCGGCGCGGGATCAGGCGGCCGGCAGCCTCGAGGAACGCCCGCAGGTCGGTCGCCCGCGAGCGCTCGGGCCGCGGCCGCTCGAGCATCCGGTGCAGGATGTGCAGCACGTGGGCGCGCCCGCCGCGGGCGGGGATCACCGTGTCCAGGGTATCGCCGTAGAACGCCGCGCCCACCCGATTGCCGTGACGCGTCAGCGCGCGCGCGAGCACGGCGACGAATTCGCAGGAGAGCTGCGCCTTGCGGACGCGCTGCGAGCCGAAATCGAGGGAGGGGCTCAAGTCCAGCAGGAACCACGCGGTGGCGTCGCGATCCTCGTGATACTGGCGCACGTAGGTCGTGGCGAGGCGCGCCGTCACGTTCCAGTCGATGTGGCGCACGTCGTCGTGGTACTGGTATTCGCGCAGGTCGGCGAGGTCGAGCCCGAAGCCGCGGAACAGCGTCCGGTAATCGCCGTGCAGCAGGCCATCGAGACGGCGCAGCACCGTCCACTCGAGCCGGCGCAGCATGCGCTCAGGATTGCGCGGCGATGCGGACATGGGTCTCCAGGGGCATGTCGGGGGCGGCGATCCGCTGCATCACCTTGCGCACCAGGTCGTCGGGGGTCACGCCGTCGGCGAGCGCCTCGTAGGACAGCACCAGGCGGTGGCGCAGCACGTCGGGCGCGACGTCCTTCACGTCGTCGGGCAGCGCATAGTCGCGCCCGCGCAGGAACGCGAGCGCGCGCGCCGCCTCGATCAGGTGGATCGACGCGCGCGGGCTCGCGCCGTAGGCGATGTATTTCGCCGTATCGGGGACGCCATAGCGATCGGGCTCGCGCGTCGCCGCGGAAAGCCGCACCGCGTACTGGACGAGCGACGGGTCGACGTAGCCGCTGCGGCAGCGGCGCTGCAACGCGCCCAGCTCCTCGGTGGTCGCGACCGCCGCCACGTCGACCGCGGCGCCGGTGACGCGCTCGACGATGACGAACTCCTCCTCCTCGCTCGGATAGCCGACCAGCACTTTCATCATGAAGCGGTCGACCTGCGCCTCGGGCAGCGGATAGGTCCCTTCGGTCTCGATCGGGTTCTGGGTGGCCATCACCAGGAAAGGCTCGGGCACGCGGTGGGTCTCGCCGGCGATCGTCACCTGGCATTCCTGCATGACCTCGAGCAGGGCGCTTTGCACCTTGGCCGGGGCGCGGTTGATCTCGTCGGCCAGCAGCAGGTGGGTGAACACCGGACCGAGCGAGGTCGCGAATTCGCCGGTCTTCTGGTTGTAGATGCGCGTGCCCACGAGGTCGGCGGGCACCAGGTCGGGCGTGAACTGGATCCGCCGGAACGATCCATGGATGACCCGCGCGAGCGTCTTGACCGTCAGCGTCTTGGCGAGACCCGGGACCCCTTCGACCAGCAGGTGCCCCTGCGCCAGCATCGCGACCAGCACGCGTTCGAGAAAATGGTCCTGGCCGACGACCACCTTCTTCACCTCGTAGAGGATGCGCTCCATCAACGAGGCGACAGGGGGGACGGCGCGGTCTCGAGGGTCCATGGGGTCCTTGCGCGAAATGAAGGGGGTCTCGGCGCGCGGCCTCAGAACGGCGACATGCCGACTGCGGCCGCCGCGTTCTCGATCGGGACGGCGAATCCGATGCCGACGAACACGCGCTGGTTCGTCGGATTCAGGATGCCGGTGACAATGCCGACGACTGCGCCGTCCATGGTCACCAGCGGGCCCCCGGAGTTGCCGGGATTGGCCGCGGCATCGAACTGGATCAGGTTGGTCAGCAAGCGCTTACCTTCTGGTGAACGGTATTGGCGCCTCAGTCCGGAAATGACGCCCGAGGTCACGGAGGGGCCGATTCCGAACGGAAAGCCGACCGCGATCACCCGGTCGCCAGGCATCAAGTCGCTGGTGGAACGCAAGGTCGCGGCCGGGAGGTCGTCGGGAACGGTGGTCGCTTTCAGCACGGCGAGGTCGTTCTCGGGTTGCGTGCCGATCACCTTCGCCTCCGATTCGGTGCCGTCCGCGAATTCGACGCCGATGCGCCCGGCGCCCGCAACGACGTGCAGGTTGGTGAGGATCGTCCCGTCGTCGACGATGACCACCCCGCTGCCGACGCCGGTCTGGAGATCGCCTTCGCTGCTGCTGCTCTCGAACTCGCGCACGCGCACGACCGATTCGCGCACCGCCGCATAGGCGCGCGCCGCCTGCGAGGGCAACGCCTTGGTCTCGAGGGTGTCGAGCACCGCGCGGTCGACGTCGTCCTGCGTGAGCGGCGCCGGCGGCGGGTGCAGCGCGGCATAGCCGTAGAGCATCGCCGCGGCGACCAGCGCACCGGCGGCCATCGCCCGCAGCCAGTCATGGCGCCGGACGAACGCGCCGGCTCGGGCCACGGCGCCGCGGGCGCGGCGCAGCGTAGCGCCGACGGATGCCCGTCCGTGGTGGGCGGGGCCCGCGTCGTCAGCCGCGCCCGCGCCCGGTCGCGAAGCGCTCGCGCTGCTGTAGATCGGGGTTCGCCGCATGGAATCCGAGCCTGCCGGTCACCGCATCAGGTCCTGCGCCTGCGCCTGCGCCGCGCACGGCGGCCCTGCATCATGCCGAAGCACGTCAGCACGGTCGCCAGCGAGAATGCGATCGCCAACGGGGAAACAAGGAAACCGGCGAGGGGATTCCAGGTGCCCCCGGGATCGCGGAGCTCCAGGCAGGCGTAGACCGCGAGGGACGACAGAATCGCCGCGGCAAGCGAGGCACGCGTCGTGTCGCGGAACGCGAATTCCGAGGCGAGACCGACGACGATCGGCAACACGACCAGGACGACGAGCGGCTCCATGTCTCGGGCACGCCGGCACTCCCGCGAAACCGTCGGGCCGGTCGGCGCGACGGGCCGAAACCATGTTACTCCTTCGGCGCGGCCGCTGCGCTCGTGCGGACGCTCTGGATCGGATTTCAGAAATCGATCAGGAACGGCGCCACCAGCAGCGCGACACCGACGATCGCGAGCCACAGCATGCTGCTGACGAAGTACGGGTAGACGCAAAGGAGCATGCCCGCGATCAGCGGGACGAAGCGCTCCTGGCGCTTGCCGTAGATGAAGTACGCGGTGCCGAACGCGCCGGAAATGATGCCGAAGACGATGTTGTTCATTCGCAGCCTTTCCTATGCACCTGCTGCCGCCCCGTACGGAATGCTACCGCCGGACGGCGGCGACGCGCTCCTCCCACCACGGCTCCAGCGCATCGGCGATCGACGACGGCATGCGCATCCCCGATTGCCGCACGGCCCAGCGAAAGCGGCCGAACGGCGGCGCGGCGAGCTCGTCGAGGGCGATCAGCGGCCGCTCGCTCAGGAAATCGAGCCGCAGCTTCAGGTAGTGCGTCGTCGCCCCCAGCGCCGCCTTCGCGGCGATCCAGTGGACGTCGGCCCAAGGCTCGCACAGCGTGTATCCGGACCCGATCAGCCCCTTGGGCGGCACGCCCAGGCGAACGAAGAATGCGCGCGATCCGGCTTCGATCGCGCGGGTGCGTCCGCAGGCCCATTCGATGTCGACGTGGCCCCGAGCCGCGATTCGGCGCCGCTCCCGCCCGAGCTCCGGCCAGTTCCACAGCTTCGGATTCCAGGCGAATACGTACGTTCCCAAGCGTTCCCCTCCGCGCGCTCGGCCACGGCGCCGAGCGCGGCCCGCGGTTGGCCCGCAGTTGGCCCCGTTGCGGTGCAATGGTAGATTCTGCCGGGCATTTCAGCGAACACCATCGGCGGCAGCCCCGGCCGATCCGCGACCACGATGCAACGGTACCGCTATCCGACGCTGTTCCTCGCGCTGGCGCTCGCCGCCTGCTCGAGCGTCCCGACGCGCGGTCCTTCGGGCCGCGCATCGGGCGTCGGCCCGTCGTCGGGCGGCTACTACCTGGACGACGGGCCGGGGGCGCACCCGCCGGCGAACCTCGATGCGATTCCCGACGCGGTGCCGCGCCTGGAGCCGCTGCGCGCGGCGGCGAACAAGCCCTACGCGGTGCTCGGCCACGAATACATTCCGGCGACGAGCCTCGAGCCCTATCACGAAGTCGGCATCGCCTCCTGGTACGGCCGCAGGTACGACGGCCAGCGGACCGCGAGCGGGGAGATCTACGACATGTACGCGATGACGGCGGCGCACCCGACGCTTCCGCTGCCGTCCTACGCGCGCGTCACCAACGTCGCGACGGGCCGGAGCGTCGTGGTGCGGGTCAACGACCGCGGGCCGTTCCTGAACGGACGCATCATCGACCTTTCCTACGCCGCCGCGTACAAGCTGGGCATCGCGAACAGCGGCAGCGGCGAAGTCGCGGTCGACGCGATCCTGCCCGGCCAGATCGCGCAGTGGGCGCAGGTCC
>JAGXBK010000157.1 GCA_018971195.1 Betaproteobacteria bacterium | reverse complement strand
GCCGGCGCGCCGCGCCCATTCGCGCGCGGCGCGGATCTCGCGCCCGATCAGCCATCCGGACAGCCAGTCCGCGACCTCGTCGGGAGCCAGCGCTCCCGCGAGCGCAAGTGTGCGCGCGCCGAAGATATCATGGGCGAGCGCGCCCGCAGCGAGCCCGCGAGCAACGCCGACCGAGAACGACTCCTGCGCGAGTGCGTTGGGGTTCTGTTCGGCGAGGCGGCCGAGCATGCTGTGCTCGATCAGCAACGCGTAGAGCTCGCCGGTCATGAACGTCGTGAAGTCGACGACCCGACCGTGATCGACCCGCGCCCATTTGCTGTGCGTGCCCGGGAGCACCGCCAGCACCGCATGCTCGCCTGCATTCACGGCGCCCAGCAACTGGGTCTCCTCGCCGCGCATCACGTCGGGCACGCCCGCGGCATCGACGGTGGCGATCCCGGGAACGATGGTCAGGTGCTCGACTCGCGTCTGCACGACGCGATCGGCCAGCGCGACGAGCGACGCCGGGCAATCGACATAGGGAGCTTCGATCCAGCCCTGGCGGCTGCCGATCATCCCGCAGGCGATCAGCGGCACCGACTCCGCACCCCAGTCGCCGAGCAGCTGCGCAAGCGCGAGGTCGAAGCGGCCGTTGCGCACCTGCTTGATGCCGAGCGGCGCCTTGCGCGAGCCGACGAGACGCCCCGCACCGTCGAAGCGGTATGCCCGCGCGCTGGACGTGCCCCAATCGATGGCGATCAGTGCGGTGTCGGACACGTCTGCTTCCGGAACGCGCCGCGCGCGAGCCTGGCGAGCCTGCGTGAGGCTACCAGCGCTGCGCCGCTTCGGCGTCGCTCTCGCGTGCCTCGACCCAGCGATCTCCCGCCGGCGTGCGTTCCTTCTTCCAGAACGGCGCGCGGGTCTTGAGCAGGTCCATCACGTAGCGGCAGGCATCGAATGCCATCCCGCGGTGCGCGCTGGTGACGGCGACGAGCACGATCTGGTCGCCGGGGGAAAGCGCCCCGACACGGTGGATGACCAGCGCATCGCGAATGTCGAAGCGCGCGCGGGCCTCGGCCACGATCTCGGCGAGCGAGGCCTCGGTCATGCCGGGGTAGTGCTCGAGGATCATGCCGTGGATGGGCGCGGACTCGCTCATGTCGCGCACCGTTCCGATGAAGCTCGCGATCGCACCGACGCCGGTGTCGCTGCCGCGCAGCCTCGCGAGCTCCTGCGCGACGTCGAAATCGGCGGTCTGCACGCGTACGTTCATGGTGGAAGGCGCGTCAGCCACCGGTGACGGGCGGGAACACCGCCACCTCGTCGCCGTCCTTCAGCGCGCTGCCTGGATGCGCGACGCGATGATTGACCGCGTAGCGTACCGCGCGCCCGTCTGCGAGCTCGGCGGCCCAGGCTCCGCCACGCGAGCGCAGGGCATCGACGACGCTGCGCACGCTCGGGGAATCCTCCGAGGTGAGCACCAGGCTCTCGCCCGCCGAGGCGAACGCCTCGCGCAACCGCGCGAGGTAGACGAGCCTCACGGTGGTGGTGACGGTGGATGCGGGGGCGTAGGTCATGGGCGCCGTGCAGGAGGAGACGACGCCGCGCTGCTGCGGCATCGCGTCGATGCCGGGATTGTACTGCACTGCGAAGTCGGTGCCGGCGGCCGCGTCCCGGCGGACCGCGGGTGGGGTTCGAGCCTAGAACCGGAACTGCACGCCGAACTGGACTTGGTCGGAATCGGGAAGCGGTCCGGTGACCGTCTCGCCAGCGAAGCGCGGGAACCGCGCATACTCGAGTCGCAGACCCAGCGCGCGGGTGACGTCGTAGCGGACGCCGACGCCGTAGTTGACACCGTCGCGCAATGGCCGCGCATCACCGGGCGACAGCGCCGCCACCGCGTAGGAGGGCAAACCGTCGCGCTGCGCGTAGCCGAGGCGCCCGTAGAGCGAAAAACTGCTGAGGAACGACCAGGCCGTGTAGACGTCCGCGTTCCAGCTGTGCTCGCCGAGTCCTCGCGCCGTTGCCAGCGACAGGCCGACGCCGCGCGGGGTGCCCGCATCGAGCGGCCACAACTGGCGACGGTCGGTCGTCGAGAACGAGCCTTCGAGCGAGACGTCGTTGGAGAACCGGTAACCGCCGAACAACAGGGATCGCCGGGATGCCGCGTCGTCGGTCACCGGCGGGGCATAGCGCCCCCAAGTCGATACCAGGTGCCCGAAATTGATTCCGCCCGAATCCGCGCCGTCGTCGCGCAACGCGATCCCGCCGTAGAACCCCGAGGCCGGCCCGCGGACGCCCGCAAAGGTTTGCGCGCATGCCGGCGCCGCAGCGGAGACCGCCACGACGAACATCACAGCAAGTAGCTGATTCCTCGGCATTACCTTAGACATTCCGTCGAATGCCGCGCTGCCCGACACCCCGCGCGTACCCGGCCGTCGCCGGATTGGGCAGGGTCCGGTCGCGAAGGTTCAAGCTACTCCGCTCCGGCAGGGCCGTCAATCGGCGTTCAGACGATCGGTGCCCCCCAGGGCCCGGCGGCCGCATGTTCGGTGACAAACGACGCAATGGCCTCGACGTCTCCGAGATCGAACAGCGTCAGGTCCGGCGGCGCCGCCGTCCGGTCGTCGGTCGCCAGGGCGATGACATGGGGGTCCCCGGGGTGAAGCCGCGGCTTCCCGACCGACGCACGCCAGACCTCGAGCTTGGGAATGGGTGCCGCCTTGTAGCCCTCGACCAGGACGATGTCGCAAGGCGAAAGCCGGGCGAGACCCTCGGCGACGCTCGCCTCGGGGGCACCGCGCAGCTCGTGCATCAGCGCCCAGCGTTGCGCCGAGCTGACGAGCACCTCGGTGCAGCCTGCGCGCCGATGCCGCCATGAATCCTTGCCGGGCTGGTCGATGTCGAACGCGTGGTGCGCGTGCTTGATCAGCGACACCGTGAGCCCGCGTGCGACGAGGACCGGCACCAGCGCCTCGATCAGCGTCGTCTTGCCGCTACCCGACCAGCCCGCGAATCCGAATGCGCGCATTGCCTGCCGTCGACGTCGTTGCCGGTTGACCGAAGCGGGCTGCGTACGCGATTCGCGCCAGGACGCAGCCCGCGCCCGCAGCCTCGCCTGGGTGGCGAGCCCCGGATGGACGATCGCCATGCGCAGTCACGCCATTCGCGGGAATGACGCAATTGTAGACGGTCGGGTCGATTCCGCGTCCGCCCTGCCGGCCGCAGCGCCGACCGAGGTAGACTCGGGGAATCGTCGGCAGGGAGTGGGCATGGGGCATCCCGGCAATCCCGCGGCACGCGATTCACCGTCGGGACACCATGGCCCGGTCGTCGGCGCGCTCGAGCGCGTGCTCGCCGACATTCCGGTGTCCGCCACGCAGCCGGCCGATCGCCCGGGCGATCACGCGCATGCGATCGCGCGCCGCGCGGCCAAGCGCGCCGCCCTGCTCTCGGGCTCGCTGGCGCTCCCTCCCGGTCCGCTGGGCTTCGCGACGCTGCTGCCGGACCTGTACCTGATCTGGAATACGCAGCGACAGATGGTGTCGGACATGTTCGGCGTCTACGGGATGAGTGCGGAGCTGACGCGCAGCCACATGCTGTATTGCCTGTTTCGCCACGCGGCGAGCCACGTGCTGCGCGACGTCGCGGTGCGCAGCGGCCAGCGGCTGGTCGTCCGGCAGCTCTCGGGGAGGGTGTTTCGAGGCGCGCTCGGCGACGTCGGCGTCACGGTGACACAGCGCCTTGCGGGCAGCGCGGCCGGCCGCTGGATTCCACTCGCAGGCGCCGCGGCCGTCGGCGCCTACGCCTACTGGGACACGATGCAGGTCGCGGGCACCGCAAAGCGCCTGCTGGTTTCGATGCCGCAGGACCGCGTGCCGCAGCCGATCCGGGCCTGAGCCGCCGATGTGCGGGCGCTACGAGCTTTCGAGCCACCCGACGGCGATCGCGTTGGCGTTCGGGCTCGCCCATCCGCCGGATCTGCGCCCGCGCTACAACATCGCGCCGACGCAGCAGGTGCCGGTCGTGCGCATCGATTCGGCCGGCCGCCGCGAGCTGGTGCAGCTGCGCTGGGGTCTCATCCCTCGATGGGCGAAAGATCCGTCGATCGGTTCGCGCATGATCAACGCGCGCGCCGAGACCGTCGCCGACAAGGCGGCTTTCCGCATCCCCTACGCCAGACACCGCTGCCTGCTTCCCGCCAGCGGCTTCTACGAGTGGCAGGCACTGCCGGCCCGCAAGCAGCCCGTGCACATCGGGATGGCCGACGGGCGTCCGTTCGCAATGGCGGGTCTCTACGAACGCTGGCGCTCGCCCGACGACCAGGTCATCGACACCTGCACGATCGTCACCACCCGCGCCAGCGACGCCTTGCGCGCGATCCACGAGCGAATGCCGGTGATCATCGCCGAAGCCGGGCATGCACGCTGGCTCGATGTCGCGAACCCCGACGTCGCCGACCTGCTCGAGCCGTGGTCGGGAGAGCCTCTGCTCGCCTATCCGGTGTCGACCCGCGTCAACGCCGTGGCGAACGACGACCCGACGCTGCGCGAGCCGCTGCAGCCGCCGTTGCTGTAGTCGCGGCGCGCGTCAGCGCCCGAACAGCTTGCCGATGGCCTTGCCCAGATCGCCCGGCAAGCCGACGTTGCCGGCCGAGGCGTCTGGTGCCCGATTGCCCTCCGCGGCTGCGGGCGCTGCGGCGCCAGTCATCGCCACGGCGCAGGGTTCGACCCTGCCACCCGCGGGCGCGACCAGCGCGCGACCGAGTCCTGCGAGTCCTCCGCCCTTCCCGGCGAGGACACCCAGGCTCGCGATCGCCTGCGCCGACTGCGCGGCGTCCACCGCCACCCCCGGGCGTGTGAACGGTCCGCGAACGCGCACGAGAGCCGCGATTCGCGACACGTCGATCGAAGCGCCCCGGCGCAGCTGCGGCTGGAGCGCGAGGTCGATGGTTTCGTTGCGGAAGTCGATCGTGCCGCTGGCGCTGACGCCGAGCTCGTCCGTCTCGGCCGCGATCGAGCGGTCGACGGGAGCCACGCCGGCGACGATCGGCAGGCGAACCACGGCGCATCGCAGCTCGGTCGCCTTGCGTGCGGCGTGCAGCGGATCGAGCAGGCCGGTGATCTGCGCCAGGGTCGATTTCGCGCCGCCGACGGCGCCGGTCAGCGTCGTCGGCCCGACTACGGCGAGGATGTTCCCGCTCATGCTGCTCGCGAACCGGTGCGGCGTCGTCCCCGTGCCGGCGACGTCGACGCTCGCGCGAAGCGCACCTGCGCCGATGTCGCCGGTGTTCCCGGCAGCCGCAGCGAGTGCCCTGAGGTCGACCCCCTGGGCAACGATCCGCAGATGCAGCGAACGCGGGCCGGCGCCTGCGTCGAACGCGACGTCGCCGGTCACTGACCCGCCGAGCGCGGCGCCCGACGAGATCTGCAGGTCGAGCCGGCCCTCGTGCGACACCAGCCGGGCGTCGACCTTGCCGACGCGCTGGCCGCCGCGCAACTCGACCTGGCCGATCGACACCGAGCCGTCCGCATCGAGCGCGGCCACCGCCCCCAGCGGCAGTGGCGTGTCCGGTATCACCCACTTGGCAACACCCACGGCCTCCCTGGCGGTCGCCGACGACGTTGCAGCGCCCGGTCCGCCACCGGCCAGGGACAGCGACGGTACGTCCAGCGCGAAGACGTAGCGCATTCCCCCTGCAGTCGAGACGGCCTGCAGGCGGCCACGCATGGCGATCGATCCCCAGGCGGCGTCCAGAGCGTCGAGCGTCGTCGTGTTCCCCGATCGCGCGAGCTTGGTCGAGAGCTTCACACCAGTGCCATCGACCTGCCCTACGACCGCGACCGGGTAGTGCCCGCGCTGCGCCAGCAGGGCCTCCGCAGG
>JAGXBK010000156.1 GCA_018971195.1 Betaproteobacteria bacterium | reverse complement strand
GACAGCATCGAGGGCGAGGCGCGCGAGGTGGGCACGGCGATGGCCGGGATCGCGCGCCAGGTCGCCATCCACGGCCAGCCGATTGCCGCACCCTGCGTGCTGCTGTCCGGGGGCGAGACCACGGTGACGGTCCGAGGCAGCGGTCGCGGCGGGCGCAACGTCGAGTTTCTGCTCTCGCTCGCCATCGGCCTCGACGGACGAACCGGCATCCACGCGATCGCCGGGGACACCGATGGCGTCGATGGCCAGGAGGAGATCGCTGGCGCGCTGATCGGACCCGATACGCTGGCGCGCGCGCGCGCACTGGGCATCCGTCCGCGCGACAGTCTCGCGCGCAACGACGGCCACGGTTTCTTCGCCGCGCTGGGCGACGGCGTCGTCACCGGTCCGACGCTGACCAACGTCAACGACTTTCGCGCCATCCTGATCGAACAGGGCGAAAGCTGATGCGTTTCGGCGACTTCCTCATGCTTTAGGACGAACTGCAGCGCGATGCGCGCGTCCTGCAGGCGCGTTTGCGCGGCGGCCGCGGATCAGGTCGCAGGTGCAGGTCCGACGCCGATCGGCGGTGGCGCGAGGTTGACGATGCGCCTGAACAGGCTGTCGTACTCGGCTTCGGCCTTCGCGCCGAACAGCGGGTCGCCGTGGTCGGTGAACGCCGCGTCGATTTCCTTCCAGTCCTCCGGCGTCAGCCGCTCGCGCGCCATCGGAATGACCGTCTCCTCCTCCGTACGCATGTGATCCCAGTGGAAATCGGCGTAGTCCGACACGGCGGCGGCGAAGCCGGGGAATCCGGCGGCGCCGCCTTCGCGGTAGCGCGCCAGCGCCTGCTCGAGGTCGCGGATCTTCGCCGCCCCTTCCTTGTGCTGGCGCTCGAGTTGGTCGAGCACGGGCGCCGCGGCCGGGTGGCGCTTGCGCAGCAGCCTGAACAGATAGCCGTCTTCCTTGGGGTGGTGATAGCGCTCCGGGAACGCGTCGATGTAGTAGACCATGGCGCTCAGCAGGTCGAAGTTCGGGGCGCTGCCGCGCTCGCGGATGTCGCGGACGAGATAGAGCATGCCGTGCAGCACCGCCGCGAGGGAGCGGTGCTCGTCATGGATGATGCCGATCGCCTTCACCTGTCCCCCGGGACCGTTTTTTGTCTCAGATCAAGACGATCGGCCCGCGCGCCTCCGACAATCATAGCGCGGTCACCGTTCCATTTGTCCGATCACCCCGATTCGACACCAACCCTGGGAGCAATCATGTTCAACAACATCCTGGTGCCCAGCGACGGATCGTCGCTGTCGCAAAGGGCCGTCAAGGAAGCGATCGCCCTTGCCAAGGTCACCAGCGCAAAGCTCACCGCGCTCCACGTCTACCCGAAGTTCTCGGGAAGCCCGTATGGAACCTTCGGTCCCGCCGAGGACGTGCTCGAGGAGGCGCATGACCGGCAGGCCCGCGAGTCGAGCGACAAGCTGTTCGAGTCCATCAAGAAGCAGGCCGATGCGGCCGGCGTCTCGTTCGCGTCGGTGCTGGTCGAGAGCAACGACGTGTGGAAGCAGATCATCGCCGTGGCGAAGAAGAGGAAGTGCGACCTGATCTGCATGGCGTCCCACGGCCGCCGCGGCGTGTCCGGCGTGCTGCTGGGCAGCGAGACGCACAAGGTGCTGACCCACAGCGACATCCCGGTCCTGGTCCTGCGCTGAGCGCCTTCCTGCGTCCGGGGCGCTCCAGGCGCGTCGACGCCTCAGATGACACGCGAGTAGCGCGCCTGCTCGCGTGTTTCGCGCAGGTAGCGGTCGAACACCATCGCGACCGTGCGCACCAGCAGCCGACCGCGCGGCGTGACCGCGATGCCCAGTGACGACACGTCGACCAGTCCGTCCTCGGCCAGCGGGCGGAGCGCGTCGAGCTCCTTCGCGAAGTAGCGGTCGAAGGCGATGCCGTGGGCTTCGCCGATCGCGGCGAAGTCCACTGCGAAGCTGCACATCAGCGCCTGGATGACGTCGCGCCGCAGCATGTCGTCCGCGGACAGGCGATATCCGCGAAACGCGGGCAGGCGGTCGGCGTCGATGCGCGCGTAGTATTCGTCAAGCTTTCGCAGGTTCTGGCTGTAGGTCGGCCCGATCTTGCCGATCGCCGAGATTCCGAAGGCGAGCAGGTCGCAGTCGGCGTGCGTCGAGTAGCCCTGGAAGTTGCGGTGCAGATGGCCCTTGCGCTGCGCGAGCGCGAGCTCGTCGTCGGGCCGCGCGAAGTGGTCCATGCCGATGTAGGCGTAGCCCGCGGCCGTCAGGCGGTCGATCGCGAGCTCGAGTATGGCGAGCTTGGTCCCGGGCGCTGGCAGCTCGGCGAGCGCGATTCGGCGCTGCGGCTTGAACAGGTGCGGCACGTGCGCGTAGCTGTAGAGGGCGATGCGTTCGGGTGCGGCGGCGATGACCTTGTCGAGCGTTGCGCCGAAGCCGGCGATCGTCTGGCGCGGCAGCCCGTAGATCAGGTCGACGTTGAGCGAGCGGAACCCCTGCGCGCGGGCCGCTTCGAGGACTGCCAGCGTCTCGGCTTCGCCCTGGATCCGATTCACCGCCTTCTGCACGTCGGGGTCGAAATCCTGCACGCCGACGCTCATCCGGTTGAAGCCGATCGCGGCGAGCAGCGCCACCGTATCGCGATCGACCTTGCGCGGGTCGATCTCGATCGAGCACTCGGCGTCGCCAGCGAACGCGAAATGGTCGCGCAGCATCCGTGCGAGCAGCGAGAGCTCCGCGGGTGACAGGAACGTCGGCGTTCCGCCCCCCCAGTGCAACTGCCTGACCGGCGACGAAGCGTCGACCTGCGACGCCAGGGTACGAATCTCGCGGCCCACGTAATCCAGGTATCTCGCCGAGCGGCTGCGGTCCCGGGTCACGACCTTGTTGCAGGCGCAGTAGAAGCAGACGGTGTCGCAGAAAGGCAGGTGCACGTACAGCGACAGAGGCTGCGACGGGCCGCCCGCCCGGCGCTCGCGCAGCGCCTGCAACAGCTCGGCGGGCCCGAACGCGTCCGTGAAGCGATCGGCCGTCGGATAGGACGTATAGCGGGGGCCCAGGCCGTCGTATTTGCGGACCAGGTCCGCGTCGAACGACAGCAGGCCGGGGTGGATATCGTGCACGGGGGTGTCCATCCCGGCCATCCTGCCCGGAGCTGCCGAGTGTTGCATTGAGGCAAATCAAGCGCCGCCTGCAGGTGACCCATCGCGAGCAAGGTTGATTTTGGTCAACAGCGATGCCCGTGATCCCAATTAACTTGATTGCAGCACGCAATCAGGGACAGCACTTGGCACGACGACCGGCGGGTCGGACACCCGCCAGAGCAGACAGGAGCGAGGCAATGAAATCACGCAGCGACGGATGGTGTCGCCCGGCAGACGGGATCCCGGTGCGACCGCTTCAACCTACCCGAGGGGAAACGATGATGCAGCCAGGCAGTTCGAGGACATTGATCGCGGGGCTCGCGATCGCAGCCGGCGCGCTGCTGCTCGCGCCGGGCAGCGCCCAGGCAGTGCCGAGCTTCGCTCGCCAGACCGGATTCGCCTGCGAGGCCTGCCACACGGTGTTCCCCGAGCTGACGCCCTACGGTCGGCGCTTCAAGCTCAACGGGTACACCGTGGACAACCTGCCGCAGGTGAGCGGGATGACGCCCAGCAAGGAAGAGTCGCTGGTCCTCAACCAGTTGCCACCATTGTCGTTCATGTTCCAGACCTCCTACACCAAGACCAAGGGAGCGCTGCCCGACACCGTGCTTCCGGGCGAGCTTGCCAAGAACGGGCAGGTGCTGTTCCCGCAACAGGCGAGCCTGTTCTACGCCGGGCGGATCGCGCCGAATCTCGGTGCGTTCGTGCAGATGACCTACGACGGCACCTCGGGCAGCTTCGGCTGGGACAATACCGATATTCGCTACGCGAGCCTCGTCAGCGACAGTTTTCTCTGGGGCATCAGCGCCAACAACAACCCGACGGTGCAGGACCTGTGGAACTCGACGCCGGCCTGGCAGTCGCCGTTCGACCAGCGCAGCGCGACCGCGCCGACGCCGAGTGCCGGGACGATGATCGACGGCGGGCTCCAGGGCGCCGGCGTTGCCGGCCTGAGCGCCTACGCTTACCTGTACAACTCGGTGTACGTCGAGCTGGGGGCCTACCGCTCGGCGCCGGCCGCAGCCCAGATCGACAGCACCAGCACCAACGTCGTCAAGGGCGCCGCGCCGTACTGGCGGATCGCCTACGAGCGACAGTGGGGCCGCAACTCCTGGGAGGTTGGCGCTTATGGCGTGGAGGCCAAGCTGTACCCTGGGGGAGGGATCGCGCTGACGGGACCGACCAACAAGTACAGCGACTGGGCCCTCGATTCGCAGTACCAGTACATCGGCGACGACCACCTGGTCTCGGTGCTCGCGACCTACATCCACGAGAAGCAGACCCTCGATGCAAGCTTCGGGGCGGGTGCATCGAGCAACGCGTCGAACGACCTGAAGACATTCAGAGTCGGCGCCAACTATTACTACCGTCGCAAATATGGCGGCGCGCTCGGGTATTTCTCGACCAAGGGGTCCGCGGACGCGCTGCTCTACGCGCAGGGCACGCCGGTGACGGGCTTTGCCAACAACAAGCCGGACAGCAATGGCTGGACTGCCGAGCTCGACTGGGTCCCGTACGAGAACACCAAGTTTGCGCTGCAATACACGCTGTACAACAAGTTCAACGGCGGCGACACCAACTATGACGGAGCGGGCAGGAATGCGAAGGACAACAACACGCTCTACCTCCTCGGCTGGATCAACTTCTAGGCGAACGACAATGAAACGGATCATTGCACTAGCAGCGGGCGCCGTTCTCGCGCTGGGATCGGGCGCGGCGCTTGCGCAGCAGGACGCGAAAGCGCTCGCCACCGGCGTGTGCTCGGCCTGCCACGGCCCGGAGGGCCACAGCATATCTCCGGTGTTCCCCAACCTTGCCGGGCAGCAGCCGGCGTACATCATCCTGCAATTGGAAGCGTTCCGCGGCCATGCGCGAGGCGACCCGAACGCGCAGGCCTACATGTGGGGCATGGCCTCCCAGCTTTCCGATGTCACGATCAAGGGACTGGCCGACTATTACGCGGCGCAGAAGCCATCCCCCGGGGAGGCCGCCGATCCGGCGCTGCTGGCCGAGGGACAGCGCATCTACACCCAGGGGATTCCGACACAGGGCGTTCCCGCCTGCGCGTCGTGCCACGGACCGAATGCTGCAGGCGCAGGCGCATTTCCGCGCCTGGCCGGGCAGCACCCCGATTACCTGGTCGCGCAGCTCGTCGGATTCCAGTCGGGAACCCGCGCCAATGCGCCGATCATGGCCAACGTCGTGCGTACCATGAGCGCCCAGCAGATGAAGGCGGCGGCAGCCTACGCTGCCTCGAAGTAGCGGGGCGTTGAACGTCGCGGGGCGGAAAGCGCGATCCTTCCGGGAAAACGCTCCCCGGCGCTTCCGCCCCGTTCCTTTGTCGATCACGCAAGGAAAGCAATGCGAACAGCGCTCGCGGTACTGGTTTCCGCAGCCCTCGCCGGCGTTCCCGCGGCGCACGCGACCGAGACGGACGACGCTGCGCTGCGGCAGGACGTCAAGGCGCTGAAGGAGATGGTGCGCGACCTTCAGCATCGCGTGAGCGTGCTCGAAGCTCGCTCGACCGTTGCGCCGAAGGCGGCGCAGGTCGCACCGAATGCCGCCTCGGCAGCGGCGCAAGCCACGCCTGCCGGGGTGCAGCCGACGCCGGCTGTGCCCCCGGCGGCACCGATCGCGGCCGCTGCGCCGGCGGCGCCCATCGCCGCCCTCCAGCCGGGCGCGAGCGCAGGCTATGCGAGCCCCGAGGCGGCGCTGAG
>JAGXBK010000155.1 GCA_018971195.1 Betaproteobacteria bacterium | reverse complement strand
GCGATGACCGATCCGGCCTTCGGGCCCGTGATCCTGTTCGGCCAGGGTGGAACCGCCGTCGAGGTGATCGGCGACCGCGCCGTCGCGCTGCCTCCGCTCAACATGAAGCTCGCGCGGGAACTCGTCGGGCGCACGCGGGTGTCGAAGCTGCTCGCGGGCTACCGCGACCGGCCGGCCGCGGACCGCGACGCCATCGACCTGACGCTGGTCAAGATTGCCCAGCTGGTCGCCGACATCCCGGAGATCATGGAGCTCGACATCAATCCGCTGCTCGCCGATGCGGCAGGCGTCATCGCCCTCGACGCGCGCATCAAGGTGGCCGCGACGAGCACGCGCGGAGCGGCGCGGCTCGCGATCCTCCCCTACCCCAGCGACCTCGAGGAGCACGTCGAAATCGGGGGCCAGCCGGTGCTGCTGCGCCCGACCCGGCCCGAGGACCAGACCGCCCACGTCGCATTCCTCGCCCGCACCGATCCGGATGCCATACGCACGCGGTTCATTCACCCGGTGCGCGCATTCGCGCATCCGAACCTCGCGAGCCTGACGCAGATCGACTACAACCGGCAGATGGCGTTCATCGCGACATCGACCCGGGCCGATGCGCGCGATGCGATCCTGGGCATCGTGCGCGCCGTCACCGATCCCGACAACGACAGCGCCGAGTTCGCGATCCTCGTGCGTTCCGACCTCAAGGGGCACGGACTGGGCTTCATGCTGCTCGGCAAGATGATCCGCTATTGCAAGAGCCGCGGAACGCGCGAGCTGTGGGCTGACGTGACCGCGGACAACGCCGCGATGCTGGAGCTCGCGACCGCGCTCGGCTTCAGCGTTGCCGCATCCGGGCACGGCCTCGTCCGCGCGACGCTGGCCCTGTGAATGCCCCTGGCCTGCTGTCACGCTCGCGCACGACCTGGCGCAGCTTGCCGCTGTTGGCGTCGACGACCGGCGGGGAGACGTCGAGCTCGACGACGATGTCCGGAAGCCCCTGGGCATCGAGGTAGCGGCGCAGGGCCGCCGCCGCGGCCCCGAATACCCGCGATCGACGCCGTGGATCGTCGATGTCGAGGCGCAGTGCGAGGGCATCGACCTGTCGTTGCACGATCTGGAAGCGATGCACGCCGGCCGCCTCTTCGATGACCGTCGTCAGCGCAAGCGGTATGAGCCGCACCGCGGCGCCGTCACGCGCCGTCAGCGACAGCACATCGTCGCGCCTGCCGACGACGCGTATCGCCGGCAGCGGATTGCCGCAACTGCAGCGCTCGGGATTCGCGGTGACCGCGTCACCGAGATCGTAGCGGATCACCGGCTGGACGCGGTTCGCAAGATTGGTGACGAGCATCGTGTGCGATGGCCGGCCGGGCGGCGTCGGCGAATGATCGGCCTCGACCGGCTCGACGATCACCCAGTCCGCGTTGACGTGCAGCCACCCCGCCGGACAGCCGAACGCGATGCTCATGCACTCGGATGCGCCATACTCGTTGACGACCGGGCATTCGAAGGCGCGCTCGAGATCCGCGTGCGCGGCGGGCGCGAGATATTCGCCGCCCGACCAGACCACGCTGGGATCGATGCGCAGGCGACCGGCGCGCCGCTCGTCCGCCAGCACCGTCAGCATCGTCGGATAGCTGGCGAGATAGACCGGCGCGAAAGCGTTGAGCCCGGTGACCAGCCGATCCAGCGGCTCCATGATCGAAAAGCCGCGCGCCGCCAATCCCGGCGCGGCGCGGACGACGCGCGTCCACGACGCGATGCTCGCAAAGTGATCGCCGGTCGCGGCGACCAGCGCCGCGCGTCCACCCTTGACGATCCCGGCGAAGCAATGCGCCGCCATACCGGCTGCGCTCATCTGCACCGCGATCAGCGCGTCGTAGACGTCGAGGGCGAGGCTGTCCTGGACGTAGATGCCGGACTCGCCGCTGGTCCCCGAGCTCTTCCATACGACGTAGCGGCCCATGAAGCGCTCGCCCACCTGGGCGCGATCCTCCAGGAACCGGTCGATGTCTCGCCTGTGTATTCCAGGATCCGTGACCCAGTCGTCGAAGCGCGCCATCAGCGCCGACCGTGTCATGACGGGCAATTGGTCGATGCGAACGTCCTGCGGAAGTCCGCGGTACGCCTCGCAGTACAGCGGCGAATGTGCGCGCGCATGGCGAACCAGCTCGTCGAAGCGGCGACGCCCCGCCTCGCGGATGGCGTCGATCCCCGCCATCCTTTCCCACCACAGCTGCCAGATGCCCGGCCACCAGGTGGCGAGTCGCCTCGACGTCTCGAGCGCGGGCCGGTCGGCCGATGCCGGCTCGGTGCGCAGATCAGGCGGCGGAATCCCCGGGGCCGCCATCGCGCGTCCTTTCCGCGGCCACCGCGGTCCGGGTGCGCGGCGCGGCCGCCTTGCTGCGCGCGGCGGCGGCGCGTTCAGCGGCTCGCACCAGCAGCACCGGAACGCGGGACTCGCGCAACACGGCTTCCGCATCGCTGCCCATCAGCACCCGGCGCAGGCCGCGCCGGCCGTGGGTTCCGAGCACGATCACGTCCGCGCGGACCTTGCGCGCTTCGCGGACGATCATGTCGGAGATCGCTTGACCCTTGGACTCGACCAGCAGCGTCTTCGCGGTGACGCCGTTGTCGCGCGCCAGCGCCTCGGCCCTGGCAAGCAGCTTGCGGCCGTTGGCGCGCAGGTCTGCGAGCAGCGTGTCGACGTAGTCGGCGGGGATGTATCCCATGTCACCGACGTAGGCCACGCTCGCCACGTTGTCGATCACGTGCAGCACGGTCAGCGTGGCGCGCTGGTCGGATGCGAGGCCGATCGCCGCCTTGAGGCCACGGGTGGACGTCGGGCTGCCGTCGACTGCTACGAGTACGTGCTTGAACATGGAATCCTCTCCCGTTGAACGCAACGCGCATGGCCGCGGCCGCCCGCATGCACCGCTACCTTATCCAGCCACCATTGGGCGCGCAGCCGCGGCCCCGTGCGTTGATCCTGGTCAATGCCGGCAACCGCGCATTCAAGGCACCGTCGACCCGAGGTCGAACCGGTCATCCAGCGCCATCGGTGACGCCGAACTCCACGGGCGCCCGCATGTAGAATATGCCGACGTGCTCGGCCGTGACCAGATCGATCAGCCGCTGGGCATCGTCGTCGCTCACGGCAAAATCGACCTGCACGGTGAGGTCGCCGGCGAGTTCGAAGAAGTGCTCCTCACGCATTACGCCATGACGTCCGAAACCCGCGATCGCGCGAAACGCGGAACCGCCGTGGATCCCGAGGCCTTTCGCCCGCTCGAGCAGCCATTCGTAGAGCAGGATGTGCCGATGCTTGCGGCTTTCATGGACGTAGAATCGCAGCAAGGTACCCTTCATGACGAAGTTCCCCATGCAAACAGCGCCCGCGCCAGCATGATCCCGGCGACCGTCATCAGCAATGAGCCCGCGACATGGGCGACGATTCCCACGGTGCTCCACAGCCATTCGCGGCGGATGAGCAGGGTCGTCATCTCGGCCGAGAACGTCGAGAACGTCGTGAGCCCACCGAGAAAGCCGGTCGTGGCGAACAACCTCAACTCCGGCGACATGATCGCGTGGCGGATGATGAGCTCCATCGCGATGCCCATCAGCAGGCCACCCAGCAGATTGGCGGCGAGCGTTCCGAGGGGCAGCGTTGGAAACAGCGGATTGAGCGCGATGCCAAGGCCCCAGCGCATCCACGCGCCGATGGCCGCGCCGACGCCCACGGCGACAACCGACCCCCAGGCGAACATGCACACCCTCCTGCCGTCATCGCGGCACAAGCACGAACTTCCGGGGCGGTAACGCAGGAGATGCGCCTACCCGCCCCCTACGACGGGATTGCGGGTAGGCATCATCGGCCTTGCGGCGGGTCGGCGGTCCGTCCCCGCGAGACCGCGGCGACGGGAGCACGGGAGGAATGCCATCTCCGTCAGCGCATTCTAGCGGCCGCGCGGGGCGCAGACAAGATTCGCGCGATCGCCCCGACGAAGTCCCCGGCGGTGCCCTCGTCCCCGGCAACGCCAATGCCCGTCGCGACCTAGGCCGGCAGGGCGGAATCGAGGACAATCAGCTTGCACGGCACTCGCTGCAACCCGCGTGGTCAATGGCAGTGGCGGCATCGCTGGCACCCGGTCCCCCCAACGCGCCGCTGCCCCCGGAACTGGCGCAAGGATGCGCAACCGGCGGCACGAATGGCGGGACGTTTGCGAGGTGTGCAGGATGAGCGATGGAAGCGGAGAATCGGTGACGCGAATGGAGAATCGACGATGCGCATGAGCAGGGTTGGATATTTCGCAGATTTCGTCGTCTATCCGGTGCTGCTGGCTGTCCTCGCCTGGGAGACGCTGCGCCACGCCCTCGCTCCGCAGCGCGAGGACTGGATGCTGGCGGCCGGGGTGGGGCTGGGCGGCTGGACGCTGCTCGAGTACGCGCTGCACCGTTACGTCCTGCATCACGCGCCCCCGTTTCGCAGGATGCACGCGCTGCACCACGCGAGCCCCGCGGCGCTGATCGGCACGCCGAGCTGGCTCAGCGTCTCGCTGATCGGCGGCCTCGTCTTTCTGCCGCTGCTGCATGCGCTGCAACTCGACATCGCGAGCGGGGCGACCGCCGGGCTGATGCTCGGCTACCTGTGGTACGTCGGCGTCCATCACGCCGCCCACCACCGGCGCGCGCGTCCCGGCAGCTACCTCCATCGGGCCAAGCAGCGGCATGCGCTCCACCATCATTCGCCGCAAGCCTGCAATTTCGGGGTGACGACCGCATTGTGGGACCGGCTCTTCGGATCGGCGCAATCCCCCACCGGCGGCTAGGCGGGCGGGCGCTTCCTGGTCGCAGCCGCCAGCGCGTCGATTTCGGGCCCGGCCTCGCGGGAGACGGGAAACGGCCGTCCCGCCTTGCGGTACCAGTAGCGCGCGTTGCCCAGATCGCCCTCGATCAGGTGCGCAATGCCGTGCGCCCAGCATCCCGGCTGCGTGTCGTCGTTGCGCACCATTTCATGCGCTTTCTCCCAATCGCCGTGCTTCAGATGCCGGATCGCCGTGCCGATCGTCATCCCGTCCTCCGCTCGATGGTCATGCGTTTGCGCAGTTGGCTGCGGTCAGGGTCCGGCGCCCGCGGCCATTGCATGCGCCACGTCCGCCGCGCCGGGCAGCGGCGCGACCGCGCCATAGCCCAGTGTCGTCAGCGCCGCTGCCACGTTCGCATAGCGGGCAGCCGTGAAAGGATCGTCCCCGGCCAGGATGCGCGTGACAAACGCGCCATCGAAGCAGTCCCCGGCGCCGGTCGCGTCGACCGCGCGCACGCGCTTCCCGGGCAGATGCTCGCGGCGCGCGCCATCCGACACCACGCAACCCTCGGGTCCCAGCTTGAGGACCACGGTCATCGACCCGAGAGCGTGGCAGGCGTCGACGATCCGCGGCGGATCGTCGACATCGAACAGCAGCCTGGCGTCGTCGAGACTCGGCAGGGCCCAGTCTGCGCTGCGCAGACTCGCGAAGACGATCGCCCGCGCGCGCGCGAGCGGCCACAGCTTGAGGCGCAGGTTGGTGTCGTAGGCGATGCGCACGCCGGCTGCGCGGGCCGCGTCGATCGCGGCGAAGCACGCGTCGCAGGCCGACGCCGAGATCGCCTGGCTGATCGCCGACACATGGAGCACCCGTGCCGACGTGATCAGGTCCAGAGGCAGCGACGCCGGCGCGAGGCGCGAAGCCGCCGATCCGCCGCGCAGATACGCGAACTCGTGGCCATCCGCGCCATGCGACACGAAGTAGACTCCGGTCGGCGCCCCGGGGTCGACGGCCACGCCCGAGGTGTCGACGTCCTCGGAACGCCACAGGTCGAGCAGGCGTCGGCCGAAGGGATCGTCGCCCACGCGCGTGACATAGCCCGCGCGGGCGCCGAGCCGTGAGGCTGCGATCACAGTGTTCGACGTGTCGCCCCCGAAGCCCTGCAGCCAGCTGCCCGGATCCTCGCGCCGAACCTGGCTGAAC
>JAGXBK010000154.1 GCA_018971195.1 Betaproteobacteria bacterium | reverse complement strand
GATCGCCCGCTTCGCGCTGAAATTCGGGCCGCCCGAATACTTTTCCGTCTACTTGCTGACGTTCTGCAGCTTCGTCGGCATGGGCAAGGGATCGCCCGCCAAGATCATCGTGTCGATGATGATCGGTTTCGCCCTGTCCGCCGTCGGCATCGACATCGTGACCGGCGGACTGCGACTGACCTTCGGCTTTTCGAGCCTCATGAAGGGATTCGATTTCCTCGTCGCCGTCATCGGACTCTTCGGCATCGGCGAGATCCTGCTGTCGATGGAGGAAGGGCTCGCTTTTTCCGGAGCGACGGCGAAGATCAACCCGAAGGTCGTGCTCGAGACCTGGAAGAAGCTCCCCCGCTACTGGATGACGTTCATTCGCAGCACGGCAATCGGCTGCTGGATGGGCATCACCCCCGGCGGGGCGACACCTGCCTCGTTCATGAGCTACGGTGCGGCCAAGAAATTCTCCAAGGAAGGCGACAAGTTCGGCACCGGCGTCCTCGAAGGCGTCGTCGCGCCCGAGACCGCGGCACACGCCGCGGGCACGAGCGCGCTGTTGCCGATGATCACGCTGGGAATCCCCGGCTCGCCGACGGCGGCCGTGCTGCTGGGCGGCCTGCTGATCTGGGGGCTGCAGCCGGGCCCGCTGCTGTTCGCCGAGAAGCCCGACTTCGTGTGGGGGCTGATCGCCAGCATGTACCTCGGCAACGTCGCCGGCCTGATCGTGGTGCTGAGCCTCGTCCCGCTGTTCGCCGCGATCCTGCGCATACCGTTCGCGATCATCGCGCCGGTGATCGTCGTGATTTGCGCGATCGGCGCCTACACGGTGAACAACGCGATGCAGGACATCGGGTTCATGCTCGGCTTCGGCGTGATCGGCTACGTGTTCAAGAAGCTCGATTACCCGCTCGCACCGCTGGTCCTCGCGCTGGTGCTGGGCAACAGCGCCGAAAATGCATTCCGCCAGGCGATGCTGATGTCGCAGGGCAGTGTCTCGATCCTTTGGTCGAACGGGCTGGTTGGCGGGATCTCGACGCTGGCGATGATCATGCTGTTCTGGCCGCTGATCGTCAGGCTGCTGAAGCATGTTCGGCCGATGAAGCCGGACAAGCTCGCTGCACAGCGACCGGTCGAATGACGCGGACCTTGTGCCCCCAGCGCAGCGCTTGACAGCCAAAAGCCTCCGGCACTAGTCTCGATCAGGGTGGTCGGATTGCCACCGCAAATCGAAAGCAGGCAATGGCATCGCTGAAATGGAACGGGAAGCTTGGCTGGGGGTTCTTCGCCGTCGCATCGGTCACGCTGCTGTCCGCGTGTGCAACGCCGGGAGCGGGCGGAACCGCGACCAAGGCGCCCGCAGCGGATGCCGTCCAATGGAAAGAGGTCACCCGGATCGAGGGTGGCAACGTGGTGCAGTATCGCGTCCCGGTGACGCAGAGCGTCCCTAACGACATGAGCCTGCGCGAATTCGACCCCGGGTCGCAGCCGCAGGCCTCTGGCGGGACCCCGGCCCCGTCGCCGAATGCACAGAAGTTCACGGCGACGACACCGGTCGCGCCGGCGCCCGCGCCGGTCGCGCAAGGCGAGTTGCCGTGGGCGAAGTCGGCGGCGGGAGTGCCAGCCGCTTCGCCGTCCATTCGCACCGCGGATGCCGGGCAGCCTGCCGTCGCGGTGCAGGCTGCTCGCGCTTCGAATCTCAGCCAGGAAGCCGAGACTGAGCTCGGCAAGGCGGAGATCGCGGTGCGCGATGCGCAAAGCCGCTACGAGACCGCTCGTGCAGCTCTGGAGCGCGCCCGGCAAGCCGCCAGCGCCGGGGACGGTGCATCCGCAATCAAGTTCGCCCGGACCGCGGTATCCCTCTCGCAACCCGGTCGCTGACTTCCGGCGGCCGTCGCTGACCCGGGGTGGCGCTGCGCCGCGCGCCCCCCGCTCCTCGCTCCCGTCGTCCCACCCGGCTCCCCGGCTCCCCGGAATCCCGCGTCCGCGTTGTGGCGCCGGATGCCGGCCGGCGTACCCCCCCCAAAAGATTTCCGCGCCGCGTGTTGACACGCTTTGATATACCACATACATTATTTTAAATAAGCGGTCCCACTAGATGCGTAGCGTAGGCTTCACGCGTATACGCGCTTAGACTTGTGTGCAAGGAGGAAGCGATGGCGCCAGGAGGGGTTCGCGGACGGCCACTACCGTCTCGCCGCGCGCATGCAGCCCCGCCGCGCGAGTGTTGCGCAGGCGGGGAACCTCGCGAAGGTGCATGGCGCAGCCGACGCGCGCTGCCGGCCCATTCCACATGGGTCGATTCCAGACCGCAGCAGCGCGGGGCGGATTCGTTCATTCCCCCGTCTTTTCCATCCGGTTCGATTTGAACGCTCGGCCATGCCCGCGAGCACTACAGTCGGTGGGAACGAGAACGCTGCTTGGCCTTCGGATTCGTCGACACGCGTGCCGCCCGGCACGACGGGACGGCGAGTCGTCACGAAGCGACACCGGTTCAGGCTTCAGATTGCAGACCGCGCATCACCAACGCCGTTCGACTGACAAACAACCGAGCACGGGGGTCCATCGCATGGAATCGAAACACAGGTTGGTTACGCTCTTCATCGCCGCAACCTCCTTCGCGTGGCTCGCATCCGCGGCGCAGGCGGTCGAATACCACATCATCAAGACGATCCCGGTCCCCGGGCTGCACACGGTCGACTTCAGCACCATCGACCAGCAGACCGGGATCATGTTCGTCAGCGACCGGTCGAACAAGTCGATCGACGTGGTCGACACCAACAGCGACAAGCTGCTGCGGCAATACGGCGGGTTCAAGGGCGTCTTCACGCAGCTCGAGACCTCGGGTCCCAACATCGCGTACCAGGATGGCGACACGATCTGGGCGACCGACGCGCCCGGGCAGATCCGGGCCGTCGACGAGAAGACCGGCAGGATCAAGGACACGATCAACTGTGGCGACACGCTGTGGCGCATCGACGGCGCGGCGATGGACTACAAGGACCACATCTTCATGGGCGAGTCCGCCGATACGCCGATCCCGTATCTGTGCTGGGTCAACACCAAGACCGGCAAGCTGATCGAAACCGGGAAGTGGATGCCCGAGGCGACCGCGGGACTGGAAGGCTCGGTCTGGGATCCGGCGACCGACATGATCTATCTCGCGCTGCCTGAGGTGCACCACGGTCCGGGCGCGGTCTACGTGATCGATCCGCATACCCGGAAGGTGGTCAAGGAATACCGGCAGCCGCCGGGCGACGAGTGCGAAGCCGGCGGCATCTCGCTCAACCTCGAGCAGCAGGAAATCCTGATCGGCTGCGACCACAAGGGCCAGACCGATGTCCTGGATCTCAAGACCGGGAAGGTCACGGAGTTGCCGATCCTGGGCGGGACCGACCAGACCGCGTTCGACCCCGGCATGCACATGTACTTCGTCGCCTCGCGGCGCGGCTCCATGGGTCCTGTGCTCGGCGTGATCGATTCGCGGACGCACAAGCTGGTGTCGCATCCCAAGACGGCGAAGCTCACCCATGCGGTGGCAGTGAATCACAGCAATCACAAGGTCTACCTGCCGATGATCGGGAACGACGAAGCCTTCGACAACGATCCCGCCAAGGGGCTGTCGTGCCTGCACGGTTGCATCGGCGTCTACGCGCCGGAATGAAGTTTGTCGCGGCTGCGCCGGCGTCTCGGCCGGCGCAGCGCGGCAGAATCGCCTGATCGACGATGCGTCCGAATGCGACCTACCAACAGAGGAGCGAGGCAATGAGGAACAAGCACAAGCTGACCGTGCTGGCAGTCGCCATGGCATCGGCGGGACTGCTGCAGATGGCCGTCGTCGCGCCGGCCGCGGCGCAGACCCCGAGTCTCACCGACTTGCAGAAGCAGATCCAGGCGTTGGAGCAGCAGATCGAGAGCCTGCAGCAGCAGGTCAACAACGCCCAGTCCTCGGCCGACAACCTGCAGAAGATGGGGGGTCCGATCAACAAGGACCATCCGGGCTTCTGGAAGATACCGGGCACCGACACCTGGATGACCTTAGCCGGGCATATCAAGCTCGACGCCATGTACGACCGCAAGCAGTCGGTGGGTCCGCAGACCGACTTCTCGGCGATACCGATGATCGGCGCCCCGGGCTCCGACCGGACCGGCAACGTCCAGGCGAACGCCAAGCAGAGCTACCTGTACCTCGAGACGCACACGCCGACGCCGTACGGCGATCTGGAGGCGCACTTCGCGACCGACTTCTACCTGTCGACGCAGGGCAATCCCAACATCTCCAACTCGTACGCGATGCGTCTGCGCAACGCGTATGGCGTGCTCGGGGAGTGGACCTTCGGCCAGGACTGGTCGGCGTTCCAGGACACGGCCGCCGGGCCGAATGCGCTGGACTTCAACGGTCCGGCCGGCCAGGTGTTCATTCGCCAGCCGCAACTGCGCTGGACCCATGCGGTAAAGGGGAAGGAAGGCGTGGTCGACCAGTACATCGTCTCCGTGGAAAACCCCTCGGGCGATTTCTTCGCGCCTGCCGGGCTGTATAACGGCAACTCGACCAACATCGACCAGGACGGCCAGACCGCCGATCCGGCGGGATGCACGCTGGGTCGCGTCACGCCCTGCCAGAACGGCCCCAGCCAGCTCGCCAAGTTCCCCGACCTGATCGGGCGCTGGGAGCATGACGCAGCCTTCGGTCATGTCTCGTTCCAGGCCCTGGCGCGCAAGATCTCGGTCGACACCGGCAGCATCGGCGTGCCCCCCGACCAGGTGGTCAAGACCGACAAGTGGGGCTTTGGCATTGGCGCCTCCGCGGTGATCAACATGAACCAGGTCGAGCCCACGCTGGGCAACGACCAGGTCTTCTTCTCGCTCCAGGGCGGGCCGGGCATCGGCCGCTACCTGCAGGACCTGCTGTTCAACGGGGCGATCCTGAACGACAACACCCACCAGCTCGACCTCATGAGCTCGCTGGGGGGCTTCATCGCCTACGAGCACTTCTGGCCCGGCGACCAATGGGAGACGAATCTCATCTACGGATATGAGAAGACCAATCTCAAGGATGTCGACCAGTTGATCGCCGACGGCGCACAGCTCACCAAGCGGTCGCAGTCGGTGCACCTCAACCTGATCTGGCACCCGGTGCCGAACACGACCTTCGGGATCGAGACCAGCCTCGGCAAGCGCGAGGTCGGCGGCTTCATTCCGCCTGGACAGCAGGATCACGGCTACATGGAGCGCTTCCAGTTCACAGGCGTCTACAGCTTCTGAGCAAGCGCGAGGGGAGCGGTGACCAACGGTAAGGCCGCCCTGGCGACACCCCGTCCTTTCATCGTGGTTTTAGCGCGGTGCAGGGGCGGGGTGCGGCGGTCGGACCGGGCCGCGCGATCGGGCAGTCCGTTAAGGAGGTATTCGACGTGAACGCAACTCAAGTCCAGGACCCGACCCAGTACACCGGGCTGAAGAATCGGTGGGCGCAGCTCGTCATGGGAATCATCTGCATGGCGATGATCGCCAACCTGCAGTATGGCTGGACGCTGTTCGTCAACCCCATGCACGACAAGATGGGATGGACCAAGGCAGCGATCCAGGTCGCATTTTCGATATTCGTGCTGACCGAGACCTGGCTGGTGCCGGTCGAAGGCTGGGCGATGGACAAGTTCGGGCCGCGTCCGGTCGTCCTGTTCGGCGGGGTCCTCGTGGCCATCGCCTGGGTGCTCAACTCGAGGGCGGAATCGCTCGAAATGCTCTATTTCGCCGCGATCGTCTCCGGCGTGGGCGCGGGATGCGTCTATGGAACCTGTGTGGGCAACGCGCTGAAGCTCTTTCCCGACAAGCGCGGCCTGGCGGCGGGCCTGACGGCCGCAGGATTCGGTGCAGGCGCGGCGCTGACCGTGATACCGATCTCGGCGATGGTCCGCAGCGGCGGCTATCAGCAGGCGTTCTTCACCTTCGGCCTGATCCAGGGCGGCGTGATCGTCGTGCTGGCGCTGTTCCTGATCCGTGCGCCTCTCAAGGCCGCGTTCGC
>JAGXBK010000153.1 GCA_018971195.1 Betaproteobacteria bacterium | reverse complement strand
AGCGCCTGATGGCGGGCCGCACCGTGCTGATGATCGCGCACCGCCTCGCCACGGTGCGTCACGCCGACCGCATCGCGGTGATGGAGGACGGGCGGATCGTCGCGCAGGGCACGCACGACGCGCTGGTCCGCGACAATCCGCTGTACGCGAGGCTCGCGGCGCTGCAGTTCGACGCGCCGGCGCAGCCGGACGCGGCGCTGCTCGTCGACGGCCGCTGAGGGGTCCGGGGGTCGAGGGGACCATCGGGCTGCGAGCACGCCGGTTCCAGTCGCTCCCCGATGAACCTACAATGATGAGTTTCCCCGAAGCTTTGCCAACTGCATGATCGTCACCTTCCCGAACAGTCCCTACGAGCTGCACCAGCCATTCGAGCCTGCCGGGGATCAGCCCGAGGCGATCGCCAAGCTGACCGAGGGCCTCGTCGACGGCCTCTCGTTCCAGACGCTGCTCGGCGTCACCGGCTCGGGCAAGACCTTCACCATGGCGAACGTCATCGCGCGCAGCGGCCGACCGGCGCTGGTGATGGCGCCCAACAAGACGCTCGCCGCCCAGCTCTACTCGGAATTTCGCGAGTACTTCCCGAACAGCGCGATCGAGTACTTCGTCTCGTACTACGACTATTACCAGCCCGAGGCCTACGTCCCGTCGCGGGACCTCTACATCGAGAAGGACAGCTCGATCAACGAGCACATCGAGCAGATGCGGCTGTCGGCGACCAAGGCGATCCTCGAGAGGCCCGACTGCGTGATCGTCGGCACGGTATCGGCGATCTACGGCATCGGCGATCCGTCCGAGTACCACAGCATGATCCTGCACGTGCGCCAGGGCGACCGGCTCGCCCAGCGCGACGCGATCAAGCGCCTGGCGGACATGCAGTACCAGCGCGCCGACCTCGACTTCAAGCGCGGCACGTTCCGGGTGCGCGGCGACGTCCTCGACATCTTCCCGGCGGAGAACGCCGAGAGCGCGATCCGCATCTCGTTGTTCGACGACGAGGTCGAGTCGCTGCAGCTCTTCGATCCGCTCACCGGCCACCTGCGGCACAGAATGACGCGCTACACGGTGTTCCCGTCCTCGCATTACGTGACGGGGCGTCAGAAGGTGCTCGACGCGGTCGAGGCGATCAAGCTCGAGCTCGCCCAGCAGAGGGAGTTCTTCGCCTCGCAGATGAAGCTGGTCGAGGCGCAGCGCATCGACCAGCGGACCCGATTCGACCTCGAGATGATGGCCGAAATCGGCTTCTGCAAGGGCATCGAGAACTACTCGCGGCACCTGTCCGGCCGCAAGCCCGGCGAGCCGCCGCCGACCCTGATCGATTACCTGCCGCCGACGGCGCTGATGTTCATCGACGAGAGCCACGTGACCATCCCGCAGGTCGGCGGCATGTACAAGGGCGACCGCGCGCGCAAGGAGAACCTCGTCAACTACGGCTTCCGGCTGCCATCGGCGCTCGACAACCGGCCGCTGCGCTTCGACGAATTCGAGCACCTGCTGCCGCAGACGATCTTCGTGTCGGCCACGCCCGCCGACTACGAGCACAAGCATGCCGGCCAGGTCGTCGAGCAGGTCGTGCGCCCCACCGGCCTCGTCGATCCGCAGCTCGACGTGCGCCCGGCGGCGACCCAGGTCGACGACCTGCTGTCGGAGATCGGGCTGCGCACGGCGCGCAACGAGCGGGTGCTGGTCACGACGCTGACCAAGCGGATGGCGGAGGACCTGACCGACTACCTCGGGGAGCACGGCGTTCGGGTGCGCTATCTGCACAGCGACATCGACACCGTCGAGCGGGTCGAGATCATCCGCGACCTGCGCCTGGGCGAGTTCGACGTCCTGGTCGGGATCAACCTGCTGCGCGAGGGCCTCGACATCCCCGAGGTGTCGCTGGTGGCGATCCTCGACGCCGACAAGGAAGGGTTCCTGCGCGCCGAGCGCTCGCTGATCCAGACGATCGGCCGCGCGGCGCGCCACATCAACGGCACGGCGATTCTCTACGCCGACCGGATGACCGATTCGATGAAGGCTGCGATCGGGGAGACCGAGCGGCGGCGCGCCAAGCAGGTCGCGTGGAACGCGAAGATGGGCATCACGCCCAAGGGCGTCGAGAAGCGCATCCGCGACATGATCGACGGCGTCTACGACATCGACGAGGCGCGCAAGGATCTCAAGGCGGCGCAGGAGAAGGCGCATTACGCAGGCATGGCGGAGAAGGACCTCGAGAAGGAGCTCCGCCAGGTCGAGAAGCAGATGCACGAGGCGGCGCGCAATCTCGAGTTCGAGCGCGCAGCCGAGCTGCGCGACCGCCTCTACAAGCTGCGCGAGACGCTGATCGGTGCGGCGCTGCCGACCGAGACCTGATCAGCGCCTCATCGCCTTCAGCGCCGCGTCGCGTTTCGCGACGTCGATGTCGAGGTATTTCCACGCGAAGCCGAAAGGCGATGGCCAGTACCCCCGGACCCACGGATACAGCAGCACGTTGCCGATACCGAAGGTGTGCAGGATCATCGGCATGTAGGCCTGCGAGATGTCGGACATCCTGCGCGCCAGCGCGATGCGCCCGGGACCGGCCGGCGTGCGCAGGAACTGCTCGTAGGCGGCGTCGTACTCGGCATTGTGGAACTGCGAGGGGTTGGTGTCGCGCGACGACTTGCTCCACAGCGTCTGCAGGATCTGGTAGCCCGAGGGTTCGAGCGAGCGGTAGCCGAGGTTGAACATCGGCAGCTTGCCGGCGCGGCTGAGGTTGAGGAGCTCGGCGAAGGTCTGCTGCTGCACCTGCATGCGGATGCCGATGGCGTCCATGTTCTTCTTCCACAGCGTGTCGGCCTCGCGGTACCACGACTCGGGCAGCGTGCCGCGCACGACGGTCAGCGGACGGCCGTCGGGCGTTTCGCGATAACCGTCGCCGTCGCGGTCCTTGAACCCGAAATGGTCGAGCAGCGCCCGCGCACCCGCCGGGTCGTAGATCGACTTCGGCGGCAGCGCAGGGTCGAAGCCGCTGACCCCCGGGGGCAGCAACTGGTTCGCAGGCAGGGCGTTGCCGGCGAGCAGCACGCGGATCATCTCGTCGACATCGAAGCCCATGCCGATCGCGCGCCGCAGCGCGATCTGGGGTTTCGTATAGCCGCCGACCGTCGGATCGTCCATGTTGAAGTAGGTGAACGTAAGGTTTGGGACGCCGAAGCGCAGCTGCCGGACGCCGGCCTTCGCGAGATCGGGCCGCAGCTTACCGTTCTCCGTCACGCGCCGCATGTCGTCGCCGCCGAGCGCGATATAGTCGAGGTCGCCCTGCGAGAACGCGAGGATCTCGGGCTGCGATTCCTCGATGATGCTGATCTCGATGCGCCCGATCTGCGGCAGGGTCTTGCCGCGCATGCTCGTCACCAGGTCCTGCTGCGGCGCGTCGGCATTCTCCGGGAACAGCACTTTCCGGTAGTGCGGGTTGGCCTTGAGCACGACCCGCGATGCGCGCCGCCATTCCTTCAGGACGTAGGGTCCGGTGCCGACCGGGTGGCTCATGATGTTCGCGCCCTGCGCTTCGACGACCTCGCGCGCGACGGCCATCATCGTCAGCCCGGCGAGGCGCTCCTGCAGCGTGTAGTCGGTGCGCGCCAGCCGGATCTGCAACGTGTAGCGGTCCAGCGCCCGCAGCCCCGGCATCGGCGCGTCGTAGTCGAAATGCGCACCGGGCTTGCTCGCCGCGTCGACGACCGGGCGTGCGCCCACGATCAGGTCGGCCAGCGCGGGGTCCCCGCCGCCGCGCAGATTGGGGTCGATCGACCGCTTGATCGAGTAGACGTAGTCGGCGGCGATGAGCTCGCGCGGCTTGCCCTTGAACGCCGGGTCGTCGCTGAACAGGATTCCGTGGCGCAGGCTGATGGTCCAGGTCCTGCCGTCGTCGCTGATGACTGGCATCGAGGCGGCGGTGCAGGGCACGACCTTCGATCCGGTCGACAGGTACTCGAATTCGTAGAGTCCCTCGAAGATGGCGCTCGCGACGCGTGTCGAATACAGGTCGGTCCCCTGCTGGGGATCGAGGCTCGTGATGTCGGGCGATGCGATCCGCAGCAGCTTGCGCATGTCGGCGGCGGAGGCGGGGGCGCACGCGAGCGCGACCGCGAGGATGGTGCAGACTGCGACGAGCACTCGTGAACCAAACGGCTTCCAACGCATCGAATGTCCCTTGGCGAGTCGTGGCGGGAGAGCAGCGATGGAGGGCTCCCCGGCACGTGCGTCTTATACTTGGGGCGAAACGCGGGGTGAGCTACGACGTTGCCGCAAGTCCGGACACCGCCGCGGGCTCCCGGCGCCCGCATCAATGATGGCACGATTGCCGCGCGCCCGGGCGGCGGTTACAACCAGGAGAACAGCACATGGACCTCAACGACCAGGTGGCGATCGTGACCGGTGCGGCAAGCGGCATCGGCAAGGCCATCGCGACGCGATTCGTCAAGGCAGGAGCACGCGTGGTCATCGCCGACCTCGATTCCGACGCGGCGAGCGCGACCGCGCGCGCGATCGATCCCACCGGGCGCTCGATGGGCGTGGCGATGAATGTCACCGACGAGGATGCGGTCAATGCCGGGGTCGCCGCGACGGTCTCGAAATACGGCCGCGTCGACGTCCTGGTCAGCAACGCCGGCATCCAGATCGTGCATCCGCTCGAAGAGTTCACCTATGCCGACTGGAAGAAGCTGATGGCGATCCACGTCGACGGCGCGTTCCTGACCACGCGCGCCTGCCTGCCCCACATGTACCGTGCGGGGCGCGGCAGCGTCATCTACATGGGCTCGGTGCACTCGAAGGAGGCGTCGGTGCTGAAGGCGCCCTATGTCACCGCCAAGCACGGTCTGATCGGCCTCGCCAAGGTGGTGGCGAAGGAGGGCGCTGCGCACGGCGTGCGCGCCAACGTCATCTGCCCCGGGTTCGTGCGGACGCCGCTGGTCGAGAAGCAGATCCCCGAGCAGGCGAAGGCGCTGGGGATCTCCGAGGCCGATGTCATCAAGAACGTGATGCTCAAGGAGACGGTCGACGGGGAGTTCACGACGGTCGAGGACGTGGCCGAGGTCGCCTTCACGTTCGCCGCCTTCCCGACCAACGCCCTGACCGGGCAGTCGCTGGTCGTCAGCCACGGCTGGTTCATGCAGTGATGCCCGCGCGTGACGCGCCGGCGGCGGCGCGACAGGCGTCGGTGCTGTTCGTCTGCGCGGGCAACATCTGCCGCTCGCCGACGGCGGAGGCGGTGTTCCGCGAGCACGCGGCGCGCGCGGGCCTCGACGGCAAAGTGCTGGTCGAATCCGCGGGTACCGGCGACTGGCACGTCGGCGAGCCGCCGGACCGCCGGGCGATCGTGCACGCGCGCCGTCGCGGCTACGACCTGGCCGCGCTGCGCGCGCGCCAGGTGCAGCGCGAGGATTTCACGCGTTTCGCGTGGATCCTCGCGATGGACATGCACAACCTTCGCGACCTGGTGGCGCTGCGGCCGGCCGACTACGCTGGCCACCTGGGCCTTTTGCTCGACTTCGTGCCCGGCATCGGGACGCGCGAGGTTCCGGACCCGTATTTCGGGGGTCCGGAAGGTTTCGAGGCCGTGCTGGACCTGATGGAGCGCGCGAGCGCGGCGCTGCTCGCCCGCATTCGCGGGACCGAGCGCGCCACGTGATCACTGCCCGACCACCTACTCCTTGCGGGTCTCGACGATCTGCAGCGGCTCGTCGGGGGCGCTGACGCGCGGGGGACGTACCCGGCGGACGCGTTGGACCGGAGCCTCGTCGAGGATCGGCGCCGGCGCGCTGTGACGCGTTTCCACGAGCACCAGGCTGGAATCCGGCGGAAGCGCGAGGGAGATCGCCGGCGCCGGTGCCTGCGTCTTCTTCGGCTGCTCCTCGGCGATACGCTCGACCGCCTCGAAGACAGTGCTTACCGGTGCTGCGCTTTCGGTCGGCCACGCCGATGATGCCTGTCCTGCCGCGGAGGCGGAGGGCTCGGCCGGTCGTTCGTCGCCGGGCACGGACGTCGGTGCGATCGATTCGGCGCCGGCCGCAGCGGCCCCGTC
>JAGXBK010000152.1 GCA_018971195.1 Betaproteobacteria bacterium | reverse complement strand
GAGGTGTACGCGTTGACGATCTCGGGCCCGGCAGGCGGCGGCAGCCTGCGTAGCGAGCGGCGCGGCCGGATCGAGTCGATCACGGGCTTCCTGCCGCGCGACCGCGTGTTCCCGCGCATCGAATGGGCGCATGCGTCGTGAGAATCGGCGACATCGCGGCGGGACGTGCCGGCGACAAGGGCGATGTGCTCGACCTCACGCTGGTCGCGTACAGCGCAGACGATTATGCCAGGCTGGAGCGCCTCGTGACGGCGGCGGAAGCCGCCCGTGCGCTGCATCGCGCCGTGCCCGGGGACGTGATCCGCTACGAGCTGCCCAAGCTGCGCGCCCTGAAATTTGTGGCGCCGGCGGCGCTGCCGGGCGGCGTCCACGCATCGCTGCGCGCGGGGCTGCACTGGCAGAAGGCCGCGATCTGGCTGCTGCTCGACCACGACATCGAGGATCCGCAGGGCTGATTCATCCATCACGAGGAGGACGCATCCATGGCAAAGTCCCGCAAGGTCATCATCACTTGCGCCGTCACCGGCGCGATCCATACGCCGTCGATGTCCCCGCACCTGCCGATCACGGCCGACGAGATCGCGGAAGGGGCGCTCGGCGCCGCGAAGGCAGGTGCGGCGATCGTGCATCTGCATGCGCGCGATCCGCGCGACGGGCGGCCGTCGCAGGAGCCCGGGCTGTTCACACCGTTCCTCAAGAAGATCAAGGAAGCGTCCAACGTGGTGATCAACCTCACCACCGGCGGCGCGCCGACGATGCTGGTGCAGGAGCGGGTCCGTCCGGCGCTGGAATTCAAGCCTGAGGTCGCGTCGCTCAACATGGGCTCGATGAACTTCGGTCTGTACGAGATGTTGGCCCGCACCAAGGAGTTCAAATACGATTGGGAGCGGCCGTACCTCGAAGGAAGCTGGGACCGGATATTCCGCAACACCTTCGCCGACATCGCCTACATCCTGGAATCGTGCAGCAACAACGGCACGCGTTTCGAGATCGAGTGCTACGACATCAGCCACCTCTATACGGCGGCGCATTTCCTCGATCGCGGACTGGTGAAGCCGCCGTTGTTCATCCAGTCGGTGTTCGGCCTGCGCGGCGGCATCGGGCCGCACCCCGAGGACGTGCTGCACATGCGGCGCACGGCCGATCGCCTGTTCGGGGACCGGTACCTGTGGTCCGTGCTCGGCGCGGGTCGCAACCAGATGACCGTGGCGACGCTTTCCGCCGCCATCGGGGGCAACGTGCGCGTTGGTCTCGAGGATTCGCTGTGGGACGGACCCGGGACGCTGGCGCGCACGAATGCGGCGCAGGTCACCCGGATCAGGACGATCCTCGAGGCGCTGTCGCTCGACATCGCGACGCCCGACGACGCCCGCGAAATGCTGCAGCTCAAGGGCGGCAGCAACGTCGCATTCTGAAAGTCATCGAGGCGCTGACAGCAGCGACAGGCCGGCAATCGCGCGTCAGCCGCAGGCGCCGGTCAGTCCACAGTCGGTGCAGAAGTCGCAGCCGTCCTTGCGGATCAATGCCTTGTTGCCGCACTCGGGGCATTTCTTCCCGGGCAGCGTCTTGAGCGCCGTGCCGTACGCCTGCTCGGCGGGGGGCACGGCGAGGATTCCGGCATGCTCCACCGGGTAGCCTTGCTCGGTGAGGATGCCGAGCATTGCGTAGCGGTGGATCATCAACTGGGCGAGATAGGCGATCGTCGACGGATAGGTCTGCGCTTTGTCCGATCCCGGGATGCGCGCGATGAATGACCCGTTTGGCTCGCCGTAGTTGAGGAGCTTGCGGAGCTTCATGCCAATCCACGCCGGGTCGTAGACGCGCATGTCGAGCGACAGCGCCTTGCACAGCCCGTCCATCACCCGGGGATATTCGCCGGACAGCCACATCGAGTAGGGCCGGCGCTGCCCGTCGGGCATCACCAGTTCCTTCAGGAAGAGCACGAAATCATCGCCGGTGGCGTGGTTCATCACGTCCACCGTCCAGCTGAGGGTGCCGTCCGGACCGGCCTTCGGCTCCTTCAGGCCCATCAGCGCGTCGACGACCGGCGTCGTGCGCTTGCCCTCGTCGGCAAAGGCACCGAGCTCGTTGCACCGATAGCGGATCAGCTTCGCGAATCCCGACACCAGGCTCGGCACGCGGACTTTGCGCCCGTCCGGTGGCATCGCCATTTCGAAGCCGTCGTCTCCGCTGGCCTTCTGCAGGGCAGAGAGCTTCATGTCCAGCCACGCGCGATCGTCGGTGCGCATGTCCATCGAGAGCGTCTTGGCGATGGCCCCGAGACCGCGCGGCTGCTCCGCGCCGTTGATCCATACCTCGAAGGGGTAGGTCGTGCCGTCATCGATATGGCCGATGAAGACGGCGAAGTCACCCAGCGGATGGCGGACCACGTACGTCCAGCATGGATTCCCGTTGGCCAACTCCGGGCGACCGGGCCACCGCAGGCTGGACAGCGGCGGCTGATGGGCGCGCTCGAGCCGGATGCGCCTGTCGGGATCCGCGGTATCGAAGTCCTGCGGCTCGGCTGCCGGCGCCGTGGCCGACCCAACCTCGAGCACCGCGCCCAACACACTGTTGGGGCGATACGTGGCGATACCCTTCAGGCCGGCTCGCCACGCCTCGAAGTAGAGGTCCTTGAAGGCGTCGAATGGGTAGTCTGCGGGAACGTTCACCGTCTTGCTGATCGCGGTGTCGATGAAGGGCTGCACCGCCGCGTTCATCAGCATGTGATCCTGCGCGCTCATCTGCAGCGCGCTGACGAAGGCGCGGGGCAGCATCGCGCGGCGCCTCGCGCCGCCGTCGCTCCACACCATGCCCGCCGGCCGCTCCTGCGCCGGATCGAACGGCAGAAGCTCGACTTGGTCGTCGATGCCGTACAGGTGCTTGTATGCGCGGTAGGCATGGTCCTCGACGAGATATTCCTTCATCGTCTCGTCGGGCATTCGCTTCTTGCGCCGGTAGAACCAGCTGAACGCGGGCTCGATGCCGTTCGACGCGTTGTCGGCGAAGGCGAGCGAGATGGTTCCCGTCGGCGCGATCGACAAGCTGTGGCTGTTCCGAATGCCATGGGCGCGGATCGCCGTCTTGATGGCGTCGGGCAAGCGGGACGCAAAACGGGGCGGCGCGAGGTACTCCTCCGGGTCGAAAAGCGGGAACGATCCCTTCTCCCTGGCGATCTCGACGGAGGCCATGTATGCGGCATCGCGCATTTGCTCGGCGATACGGGCGGCGATCTCGCGTCCTTCCGCGCTGTCGTACCGCAGGCCCAGCTCGATGAGCGCGTCGCCGAGTCCGGTGAAGCCCAGCCCCACCCGGCGCTTGTTCATCGCCTCCTTCTGCTGTTGCGGCAGGGGCCACGCGGTCACATCGAGGACGTTGTCGAGCATCCGGACACCGACCGCAACCGTGGCCGCAAATGCGCCGAAGTCGAATCGCGCTCCGGACGTGAATGGATCGAGCACGAAGCGGGTCAGATCGACGCTTCCCAGGTCGCAGCAGCCGTACGAAGGAAGCGGCTGCTCGCCGCATGGGTTGCAGGCTTCGATCGTCTCGCAATACGAGAGGTTGTTGTCGCGATTCATCGCGTCGATGAACACGACACCCGGCTCCGCGTGATCGTACGTCGACAGCATGATCTGGTCCCAGAGCGCGCCGGCGCGCACGCTGCGGTACACCCAGAGATCGTCGTCGCGCTGATGCGCGCCGGCGGCGATGAGATCGGCCGTCGGCGGCGCCTTGTGCACCAGGTCCCACTCGGCGTTGTCGCGCACTGCCGCGACGAATGCGTCGGTCACCGCCACCGAGAGGTTGAAGTTGGTCAGCCTGCCGTCGTCCTTGGCATGGATGAATGCCTCGATGTCGGGATGATCGCAGCGGAGGATCCCCATCTGCGCGCCGCGCCGCGAACCGGCCGACTCCACGGTCGCGCAACTTTCATCGAACACCCGCATGTAGGAGATCGGTCCGCTGGCACGGCTGTTCGTGCCTCGGACGTGCGCGCCCTGGGGACGGATGTGCGAGAAATCGTAGCCGACGCCGCCGCCGCGGCGCATCGTCTCGGCGGCCTCGTTCAGCGCCACATAGATGCCGATGCCATTCTCGTCGCCGGAGATGCTGTCGCCCACCGGTTGGACGAAGCAATTCAGGAGGGTGGCCTTGAGGTCCGTTCCCGCGGCGGAATTGATCCGTCCGCCCAGGATGAAGCCGTTTTGCTGTGCCTGGAAGAACGCTTCCTCCCACTGCGCGCGCTGGGCCGGCGCCTCGACGGCTGCCAGGGCGCGCGCAACGCGGCGCCGCACCGCCTCGATGGTCCGCTCGCCCCCCTTGGCGTATTTCTCGAGGAGAACCTCCTCCGAGATCGCTTGCGGTGGCATTGCCGCCGGCATGGCCGAGCTCAAGGTCTTGAGATCGTCGAGCTTCATCGGAATTGTCGGTTCGGGCAGCCGCCCGAAAGTAATCGCACGAATATCATGTCACACAACCGGATGCGACATTTTCTCATACCGCTGGCCGCGCGCTCGACCGGCGTCAGTCATCGTTTCTCCCAGTACGGCATGGCAGGTGCACGGCCCCCGATCGCGACTCACCCATCGGGGCGTGCCTTCGCGGCAGGCCTCAAGGCACCGCGAATCACGGCGCTCGCGGTTGCGAGCACGAAAGCGAGCAGGGCGACGCCGTTCAAGGCGCCGCCCCAGGCGCGCCACGGCGGGAACCCCATCCAATCGCCGGCCAGCCGGATGACGAGCGAGCCATGCAGCAAAGCGAGCGGCGCGTAGAAATAGGGCGAATAGGGGACGGCCACGCGCAACACCGCCGGGATGATGATGGGCGCATGGCCGAACACCATCGAGAACACGAACCCCAGCATCACCGCGTGCAGCGCGGCATCGTACGCGGTGCCGCCCATGCCGAGCCCGCCGGCGAGCAGGATCGATGCTCCCGCGAGCGCGAGCCAGACATAACCGGACAGCAGGCAGATCGCGATAAAGCGCGTCAGGCCACTCGTCTTGACGGTCCGTCGCGCCACGTCCTGGCGCATCAGCCAGAGGGCGAGGCCGGTGAGCGCGATGCCGAGCGCAAGGGTGCCCGCCGGACGGGTGAACAGCGACACCGTCACGCCCCCGAGCAGCACGGCGACCAGGGCGGCGAAAACGCGCTTGGCGATGGGCGAGGGTGGCAGAAAGCGCGACAGCTCCAGCCGCTCGCCGGCAATGGTCAACACCAGGAATGCGATCCACCAGGGCACTGCCGCATAGACGGGCCGGCCGCCGAGCCAAAGAGCGTTCCCGACCGCCCAGGATGCCGCGCCGATTGCAAGGGTCAGCGTGAACAGCTCGCGCTGGCGCCGAACCACCACCGCCGAGGCCGCCAGCATCACGGCGCTGCCGGCGGTGGCGAGCGCGGGCGCCACGGCGACGGGCGCCGCGACGATCGAGGCCAGCGTGGCGAGGCCCGAAAGCAGCGGCGCCGCATAGGCCCATCGCTGGCGCAGCGCCACCGCACGCTCCAGGCTGATCACGGTCCCGAAGAACCCGGACGCCATGAGCGGTCCGTGCAGCGCCGCAAGGTCGGCCGCCGGCACCGGCCATCCCAGCCGCGCGAGGCCCGCCCCGATGCCCGCAAACAACGACGCGAAGGCGAGCAACAGCAGCGGCACCCGCCACGGCGCACTGATGTCGCCCGCCGGCTTCACATGCTGCGTTCCGCTGCTCTCAGATGAGCGGGTGGCGCTCGCGCGGGATGAGGGTCCGCACGTCGAGCGTGTTGGCGGCAGCGGCATTCATGGTGGCAAGCTCCTCAAGGAGTGATCAAGTCAACGAGGGCCGCGCGAAGCGGAATCAGCGGGTCCAGCCCACGGACGGCTCCTCGCGCGCCGCATCTTCGGTCCGCAATGCAGCGTCGGTTTCCATGCCGGCGAATGAAACAGGTATGCAAGATACAGCTTAACCGTACCATGGTTTTCCGGGATAATCAACATCATCGATACATCTTTCAACCGCCGGCCACGGGAGCCGACCGATGCGCCTGGCGCGGCCCAACACTGAATGAGGGGGCATG
>JAGXBK010000151.1 GCA_018971195.1 Betaproteobacteria bacterium | reverse complement strand
TTGTCCGGTGTCGCCGGGCCGGGCGCGATGCAAAGACGCTCGACGACGTGGCGGATCGTCAGCGCGCCCTCGGCTTCGAGCACTCCGGCCGCCGCGGGATAGTCGACGATTTGCTGCAACGCGCGTGGAACGCCGCGCGCGTCCTCGCCGGGCGCGCGCGAAGCGTAGTAATTGTTGGCGAGGTCGTCGGCGTCCGTGCTTGCGATCGTGACGCTGCGGTAGAGCGCATCGACATCGCGCTCGATCGCCGCGAACGCGGCGAGGGCGATGTTCTGTCGCGCAACGAGGTTCCCTCCGATGGCCGCCGTGATGAAGCTCCCGCGGATCAGTGACACTGCGGCGAACGCCATGGCGATGGTCGTGATCAGGGCGACGAACAGCACCATGCCGCGCGCCCGCGGCGCATCCACGCTCGTCGCTGCGCCACGTCGGCTCATGGATCGCGATTCCACAGCACATTGCGCAGCGGAACGATCATTTCGCGGGTGCCGTAACGATAGCTCCCAGCCGCCGATCCGCTGATGGTTCCTTCGAGCCGGCCGGGGCAGGTGCTCCGATCGGGCAGCTCGCAATCGAACAACACCCAACGAAAGTCACCGCTCGCCTGCGGGTCGGATTCCTCGCTGCGAGCGATGACGCCGATGCGCAGCGCGACGATGCGCTCGAGCAGTGCGCGCGGCGCGGACAGCATCGAGGCGGCGTCGAGACCATCGGCGACCGATGCCCCGACCCAGTCGTCGAGCGCGCCGTCGCCATCGCGATCGATGCCGTACTGGAGCTTGAGGTTGACGATGTTCGAGACCAGCGGGGTCGGGGCATCACCATTGAGCATGTCGGTGCTTCGCAGCACGCCCGAGGCGACGTCGAAGCGCAGCATAGGCGCACGGCGAGCGGGTCCGAGGTTCATCAGCAGCGACGTCACCGGCAGGTCGACTCCGACAGGCGTATGCGCGATGTCGATCACACCCGGCGCGACGGCGGTCACCCCCGTCACCTCCGCGGTCGCACAGCTGCCCGCGCGGCTGATGGCGACGACGCGGTCGCCGACGACGAATCCGTCGGGACTCTGGACGCGGAAGCTGGCGCCGGCGGGCGCCGCCGCCGCGAACGCCGCGGGCGCGGCCAGTCGCGACTGGAGCGCCTGCCTTACGACCAGGCTGTCGGGCCGATCCACTCGCCCGCTGTCGGTCACCAGGGCGACGACCGGTCGCGGCGTCGCTGTGATCGCCGGTGACGCCGGACACGAATCGAGCCAGCGCGTGGACGCGGCGATTCCCGCGCCTGCGTTTTCCGCGGCAATCGCGAGCAGCGACGCCGCGAAGCTGGCGGTTTGCTCGGCGTCGGCCGCGGTCGACACGCTGCGGCGCAGCTGTCCCAGTGCGACGAAGGCATGGTGAACGGCGACCGTCGCGACCAGGATTATCGCGATGCCGACGAGCGCATCGATCAGGGTCAGACCCGTCTGGCGTCGTCGTGCTGACCCCGTGGCGCGCGGGCTTTGCATGGTCGCGATCAACGCGAAGCGATCACCTGCTCGATCGCGTAGCGATGGGGCAGCGCGTCACCCGGCGGCTGCCAGAACAGCGTAACCGTGACCCTGGCGCTTGCACCGGACGCGCCGCTCGCCACGGTGACAACGGGTGCGTTCGTCGTCGACGTCACGCCGGGAAGCTTCGATGCCGCAGCGACCACGTCCCGGAAGCCGGCACCGCCGGAAGCCGAGTCGTATCGATCGACGAGCGTCGCCGGATCCTCGGTCCACATCCGCGCCAGCGCGGACGCGGCGAGACTCGCGGCCTCGCTGCGCCAGCGTGCGTCGCCTGCGTCGAGCAGTGCCCGCGACGCCAGTCCCAGAATGCCAAGCGTCGCGAAACTCAGGACCAGGATTGCGACCAGTGCCTCGAGGACGACGACGCCAGCGTAACGCCGGGCGCGGCCGCGGCGACTGGGCGATGCGCGCATGGCTGCCGGCCGTCTCCGAGACCCTGGCGCCTGCGGGTCCTGCGCAACCGGCCGGCGGGGTGGGACGGTCATACGCAAAGCCCGTCCCGGCGAATGGTCCAGCAATCGGCGTGCCCTTGCCATCCGCTCGGAACGGAGACCGTCGCCTTGAGCCCGCTCTGGTCGATCGTGTACGCGAACGCTGCCATGCCCTTGGCGGCGAGGCCGGTCGCCTTGTACGTGTAGGTCGACGCGGTCGCTACGCAACTCAGTGCGAATGCATCGGCGCTGCCGGCGGAAGGGGGTGCGACGCCGCAGCGGCCGGCATCGTCGGTGTAGGCGCGCCGGTCGAGGAAATACTGCTCCATGCGTGCGCGTGCATCGGCCAGCCGGGCGATCGCATCGACGAGGCGGCTGCGCTGGACATACGCGCTGTACGGCGGAACGGCAATGGCGGCGAGGATGGCGACGATGGACGCGACGGTCAGCAACTCGATCAGCGAAAAGCCGTGGGGCACGCGCGCGCTCATGGGCAGGCCTCGGTCGATTCGCCGATCCTGACGCGCCCGCTGCTGGCGAGAACGACCTTGCGTGCTGAAAGTCCCGGGCGACATACGGTGAAGGTTCCCATCTGCAGCCCGCCGTCGATGCGCCGGGCCTGTCCGAGGCTCGTGTACGACACGTAGTCCGCGACCGGGCGGTTGCCGCGGATGGTGACGCCCGCGGGCGCGGCGGCTTCGCGCGCGATCACCGCCTGGGGGACGCCCTGGGCGCCGTCCCCGGCGCGGCCGGCGACGATGATCCAGCCTGCCTCCCATCCGGCAGGCGCCTTCGCGCAGCCGCCCCCCGCAGCGGGGCAGACATCGACGCGAGAGCCGCGCTTGATTGCCTCGCTGCGCGCCTGCAGCAGCGTCTGCATCAGCGCGTCGGCACGATCGCGCTGGCCCCGCTCGGCGAGGAATGCGCCCCAGTCCGGGAGGCTGGACGACAGCAGAACCCCGACGATGGTCAGGGCGACGAGCAGCTCGATGAGCGTCGCGCCGCTCGCGCGGTGCCGGCGCGACGGCTCCCGCGCACCGGCGCTCGGCACGCGGGCGGCGGTGCCGACGCCGATGTCGGCAATGGCGACGCCGACGGCGTGGGACGCGGAGCTGGAGCGCATGGGATCCGCGGATCGGGTGGAAGACGCGCCGACTCTAGGACGGCGCCCGAGCAGTGCGCCATCGGCAATTCGACTTAATCCGAACGCCTGATGGCGTGCAATCCCCCGCCACCGGGCCCCGGCGGAACGCGAAGCCCCTTGACGCCGATCGCCCGAGGTCTAAGCTCAACCTCGCATCCATGATCGGGACTGCGATTCCGGGGCGCCCCGCCGCGGGACGACGGTCGACGACGACGGGGGAGCGGATGTCCAATCGAATCGACGATGCGGCCTGCGTCGGGGAACGGACGCGATGAACAGGTCCGTCGACCCGCGACGCGCGGATGGTGAATCGGCGCGCCTCGAGCGCATGACGACGCGGGTCGATCGCGAATCGCATCTGTCCTCCCGCGACCATCTTTCGCTGCATCTCTGGCTGCGGCTGCTGACCTGCGCGACCATGATCGAGCATCGGGTGCGCGAGCAGTTGCGCCAGTCGTTTGCGATCACGCTGCCCCGGTTCGACCTGATGGCGCAGCTCGAGCGCGCTCCCGACGGCCTCAAGATGAGCGAGCTGTCCAGGCGACTGATGGTCACCGGAGGCAACGTCACGGGACTCGTCGACCAGCTGGTCGGCGAGGGTCTCGTCGTTCGCCGCGACGCGCCTGAGGACCGGCGCGTCTTCGAGATCCGTCTGACGGCCAAGGGCAAGCGCCAGTTCGAAGCGATGGCGGCCGAGCACGAGCGGGTGGTCGTCGATCTGCTGTCCGGGCTTTCGCGCAGGGAGCGCGAAGCGCTCCACGAATCCCTGGGCCAGCTCAAATCCGCGGTGGCGATGCGTATCGACGGGCATCCGGGCAAGGTCCGCTGATCGTTGCGGCGATCGGGCGTCCCCGGTCCCCAGCGCCCTGCGGGCATTGGACGTTTCCGCGGTCACCGACGATAATTGCACCTGGTTACGCGCGCAGGCACGCTGCCGCGCAGCCAGCTCGCACCGCCGCCGACGGGTCGGTCGGCGCGCCCGGAATCCTGGCCCGGAGTCCTGAAATGAATGCCCCCGAACGCCCTCCCCGCACGAAGCCAACGTTCAACTGGCAGGACCCGCTGCTGCTGCACGACCAGTTGGCCGAGGACGAGCGGCTGGTGATGAACGCCACCCACGCCTACGCCCAGGACAAGCTGATGCCGCGCATCCGGGAGGCGTTTCGAAACGAGGCGACCGATCCCTCGATCTTCCGCGAGATGGGTGCGCTCGGCCTGCTCGGGGCGACGCTGCCCCCGGAATACGGCGGCGCAGGTCTCAACCATGTCTGCTACGGGCTGATCGCTCGCGAGGTCGAGCGCGTCGACTCGGGTTACCGATCGATGATGAGCGTGCAGAGCTCGCTGGTCATGTTCCCGATCCACGCATACGGCAGCGAGGCGCAGCGCCGGAAATACCTGCCCAGGCTCGCGAGCGGGGAGTGGATCGGCTGCTTCGGCCTCACCGAGCCCAACCACGGCTCGGACCCGGGCTCGATGGAAGCGCGTGCAGTCACGGTCGACGGGGGATATCGCCTGCGCGGCTCGAAGACGTGGATCTCGAACGCCCCGATCGCCGATGTGTTCGTCGTCTGGGCGAAGCTCGACGGCGTGGTCCGCGGCTTCATCCTCGAAAAGGGCATGGCGGGACTGTCGGCCCCCAAGATCGAAGGCAAGTTCTCGCTGCGTGCCTCGATCACCGGCGAAGTCGTCATGGACGACGTCTACGTCCCCGCCGACAACCTGCTGCCCAACGTGGAGGGACTCAAGGGGCCGATGGGCTGCCTCAACAGCGCGCGCTACGGCATCGCCTGGGGTGCGCTGGGTGCGGCCGAGTTCTGCTGGCAGGCGGCGCGCCAGTACACGCTCGACCGCAAGCAGTTCGGGCGCCCGCTCGCAGCCAACCAGCTGGTGCAAAAGAAGCTCGCCGACATGCAGACCGAGATCGCGCTGGGCCTGCAGGGCTGCCTGCGGCTGGGACGCCTGAAGGACGAGGGACGTGCAGCGCCCGAGATCACGTCGATCATGAAGCGCAACAGCTGCGGCAAGGCGCTCGAGATCGCGCGCACGGCGCGCGACATGCACGGCGGCAACGGAATCGTCGACGAGTTCCACGTGATCCGGCACGTGCTGAACCTGGAGACGGTCAACACCTACGAAGGCACCCACGACATCCACGCGCTGATCCTGGGGCGCGCCCAGACCGGCATCTCGGCCTTCTGACCGTCGGCTGCCGACATGCCGCTTCCATGCACCGGCGCTGCGACGCGCCACATGGGCTGAAGTGATGCGTCTCTACGATTATTTCCGCTCGTCGGCCGCCTATCGCGTGCGCATCGCGCTGAACATCAAAGGCGTCGTGCCCGGCGAGCGCAGGTTCGTGCACCTGCGCATGGGGAACCAGCGCGCGCAGGATTACCTCGCGCTCAATCCGCAGGGGCTGGTGCCCGCGCTGGCGCTGGACGACGGCCGGATGCTGACCCAGTCGCTCGCGATCATCGAATACCTGGACGAGACGCATCCGGAGCCGCCGCTGCTCCCCGCAGACCCCGCCGCGCGCGCCCGCGTGCGCGCGATCGCATTGCAGATCGCCTGCGAGATCCATCCGCTCGACAACCTGCGCGTGCTCAACTACCTGACCGGCACCCTGGGCGTGTCGAAGGAGCAGAAGGATGCCTGGTACCGCCACTGGATCGACGTGGGCTTCGAGGCGCTCGAGAAGCAGCTCGCGCGCGAGCCCGAGACCGGGCGCCACTGTCACGGTGACGCGCCGACGCTCGCCGACGTCTGTCTCGTGCCGCAGCTCGCCAACGCGCGCCGGTTCGCGATCGACCTGTCGGCCTATCCGACGCTGACGCGCATCGAGGCCGCCTGCAACCTGCTGCCCGCGTTCGCCGAGGCTGCGCCTTCCAGGCAGCCGGACGCCGAGTAGGCGGTCCGAGTCCGGATCGGCCATCCGGTCTGTCAGCGGCCGCGCCCGACTTTCCAGATATCCGACACC
>JAGXBK010000150.1 GCA_018971195.1 Betaproteobacteria bacterium | reverse complement strand
ACAGGAAGAGAAGCAGCAGGAACACCAGCGCGACAGCGCCTGCGAATACCATGGCCAGCCCGGCGAAGGCGAGTTGCTGCTGCTCGTACAGACCGCCCTGCGTGTAATAGACCCCCGGCGGCAGCAGTCCCGGCTTGTCCATCACCGCCTTGACGTCGCGCGACGTCGAGCCGAGGTCGCGTCCCTCGATGCGCGCCGTCACCGACGCCATGCGCTTGAGGTTCTCGCGGGTGATCTCGGGCTGCCCATTCTCGACGACGACCTTCGCCACCGCTTTCAGCGGGAAGAGCTGGCCCGTCGGCGCGCGCAGCAGCAGGTTCTCCAGCTTCGTGGTATTCGATCGCAGGCCTGAAGGAACCCACAGGCGCACCCCGATGGTCTTCGGACCCTGCAGGATCTGGGTCGAGACGTTGCCCTCGAGGTAGCCGTCGATGAGCGTCGTCAGATCGTTGACGTTGAAGCCCAGCTCTGCGGCCTTCGTGCGGTCGATCTCGATGTTGAGGGCATCGCCCGCTGGCGTGACCCCGCTGCGGACGCCGACGACGCCCTTGACCTTGGCGATCGCATCGGCGGCGTTCTGCGCCACGGTTCCGAGTTGCGCCGGATCGTCGGAGAAGATCTTGATCTGGATCGGCTGCGGCACTTCGGTGAGGTCGCCGATCAGGTCCTCCATCAGCTGCGCGGTGTCGATGTCCAGCGTCGGGACCGCCGCCTGCACCGCATCCGAGACCTGGCTCATCACGTCATCGATCGGATCGCGCGGAAACGGCTTCAGCCGGATGAAGAAGTCACCGGTGTTGGCTTCCGTGACGCCGCCCCCGAGCTGCGCTCCGGTACGCCGCGAATAGGTCAGGACGTTCGGGTTGGCGTGGATGATCCGCTCGACCTCGCGCAGCATCCGGTCGGTCTCGGTAAGCGACGTCCCCGGCGGGGAGATGTAGTCGAGAACGAATCCTCCCTCGTCCTCGTGCGGCATGAATCCCGAGCCGACGTGCTGGTACGCCAGATAACCGATCGCCAGCAGCGGCACGATTCCGATCAGGACCAGCGCGGGCCGGCGCAGCGTGCGACGCATGATCCACTCGTATCCCCGGTGGAACCTCCGGGTAAGGGGTCCGACATCCTCGTGGCTCGCGTCCTTCTCGTTCAGCCAGTGGTCGGCCAGGATCGGCACCGCAAGCCAGGTGATGATGAACGAGATCACCAGGGCACCCGCCATCGTGAGGGACAGTGCCTTGAAGAACGCCCCGGTGACCCCCGTAAGGAACGCCAGCGGGAAGAAGATGATGATGGTCGCTGCGGACGATCCGACCAGCGGCTGGAAGAACTCCCGCGCTGCCATCATGACGCGCCCGTGATGTTGTCCCGGTGCGCCCCTCAGCCGGCGCATGATGTGCTCGATCATGACGACCGCATCGTCGATGATCAGACCCACCGCCGCCGCCATGCCCCCCAGCGTCATGATGTTGAAGCCCATGCCGAACAGGGAGAGCAGGGTGATCGTCGTCGCCAGCACCGTCGGCACGACGAGGATGGATATGATCGTGATCTTGTAGTTGCGCAGGAACACGAACAGCACGACGGCCGCCAGCACGATGCCGATCAGGATCGCGTCGCGGACGCTCTTCGCCGAATCGGTGACCAGAACGCTCTGGTCATACCAGGTCGCGAGCTTCACGCCAGGCGGCAGGATGGACGCATACGTCTTGAGCTGCGTCTTGATGTCCTTGGCGATCTGCACGCTGTTGCCGTCGGGCTGCTGGAACACGTCCATCAGCACGGCATCGTGGCCATCGGCCGTTACGCGGATGAATTGCGGAACGACGGCATCGGTCACTGTCGCGACTTCACCCAGCCGCACCAGGCCGTTGGGCCCGGTGCGCAATACGGTCGACGCGATTTGGGCGAAGGTCTGGTAGCGACTGTCGGCGACCACCAGGTAGAGCTGGTAGTGGTCCTCGATGTGCCCGACCGCCTGCTGGACGTTCCCCTGCGCCAGCGCATTCGAGACGTCGGTGAGGGTGAGTCCGAACTGCGAGAGCTTCGCCGGATCGACGGTCACCCGGTATTCCTCGGGCGCGCCCCCGGTGATGCCGATCTTGGCGACCCCCTTGACCGACGACAGCAACGGGCGGAGCTGGTACTGCGCGAGATCGTAGAGCTGGGTCAGCGACAGCGTGTCGGAGGACAGGCTGTAGGAGATCACCGGATCGACGGTCGGGTCCATCCGCTTGGTCTCCACCGTGGTGCCCGCGGGGAGCGTCGGCAGGATCTGCGTCACCGCCGAATTCACCTGCAGGGTCGCGGCCGCCATGTCCCGGCCCCAGCCGAAGTCGACCTTGATCTCGGCGCTGCCGCGGCTCGACGTCGATCCCACCGTCCGCACGCCCGGAACGAGCCTGATCGCCTCTTCCACCGGCCGCGTCACCAGCGCCACCATCTGGTCGGCCGTGCGGTCTCCGGAATTCAGCTCTACCGCGACGCGGGGAAAACTCACGTCGGGAAACAGTGTCACGGGGAGCACGAAAGCCGCGATCACCCCGCCGACCGCCAGGATCGTGAGCAGGAACAGGATCGAGCGGCGGTGGGTCTGCAGCCAACCCGTGAAATTCATTTGGCGTCCCCAGCCTTGCCGGCCGCGTCCTTTGCGACGGCTTCGGTTTCGCGCACGGCCTGGCCATCCGAGAGCTCGTAGTTGCCAAGCGTCACCAGCTTTTCTGCCGGATCCAGCTTGCCGCTGATGCCGTAGGAATCCTGTGCATCCAGCAGGATCTGCACATCCACGCGCACCGCCTTGCCGTCCTTGATCTGGAAGACGTACGCACCGCCCTCGTCGGTAAGTACCGCCTGCCGCGGGACGACCCAGCTCTTGACCGCCGCAACCGTGATCACGCCCTTCACGCTCATGCCCGGGAGCAGGCCGTGGGCGGTCTTCTCATCCAGCCGGACCACGGCGTCGACGAGCCGCGTTTGCGGGTTGATCACTCGGTGTATCTCGCCGATGCGCCCGTTCACTACCTGCTTGTCGGCAAACACCGATGTGATCGCCACGGGCATGCCCGCGCGCACCTGGGCGACCTGCTCAGGCTGGATTCCCAGCACGGCCTGGACCGCAGTTCCCGTCGTGAGCTGCAGCACCGCCCCACCCTGGTCCATGCGGTCACCCACCTTCGCGGTGACATCGGTCACGACGGCATCCGCGGGCGATACCACCCATTCGGTCGGCCGCCCTGCGCCGATCTGCTCCTGCGCCTGCAGCGCCTGTTGCGCATCGGAGAGCGCCTTCTCGGCAGCCGCGACCTGCGAATTCGTCGCGAGCCTTTCCTTGAGCAATTCGCGCGTGCGCGCGAGGTCCGCGCGCGCGAACGTGACCGCGGAGGCCGCCTGCCGGTAGCCGGAGAGGACGGCGGCGCTGGTGGCGAATTCGAACAGCCGCTGCCCGCGCCGCACCTCCTGACCCGGACTCACCGCCAGTCGCGTCAACTGACCCGGTCGCGACATCACGACGTGGAGCGTATTGGCGATGTCCGGCTGGATCGTCCCGTAGCTCGTGATCTCCACCGGCAGTGTCTTCTGCACGAGCGCCTCGGTCTTGACGAAGACGGTGCTCGGTATCTTCGCGCCGCCGGCGTCCTCGTCGGCCCACGCGGGCGCCGCTCCGATCGCGAATATCGTCACTGCCACAAGCACGGGCCACAAAGGTCTCTTGTCCACGACGAAGTCCCCTAGAATCGATTAGCCGGTTGGGTCGGAACGTCACTGCCGATCATCGTCTGGAGCGCGATCCGCTGCTCCAGCAACGATTCGTCGAGCTTGACGATCTCCATCTGCTTCGCCGTGACCCCCGAGCGCAGGTTGACGTAATCAAGCTCGTCGAGGTTGCCCGCCACGAATGCGGCGTCGGCGTGCTTGGCAGCATCCTCGAGACCGGCCAGTGCCGCGTGAGCTTCCTGCAACTGCCGCCGCAGCAGCGGCTCGTTCGCCAGGATTGCCAGGATGTTCCGATGCGCCGCATTGATCCTGGCCGCGAAATCGTCGTAGAGCTTCTGCCGGGTGGCCAGCGCCACCGCGATGTTGCCGCGATTGCGGTCGAACATCGGCAGGTTGAAATTCACGATGTACCCGGTGCTGTAGATGCGACTGGTGTCGCGCTGCCGGTTGAGTCCAATGACGATATCGGGAAACTGCTGGAGGATCGCCGCGCGGTAGGTCTCGTCCTGGCTCGCGTATCCCGCCTTGAGCGCCAGCAGATCCGGGCGGCGTGCCGGGAGGTCGGCCAGGGCAGCCCGGATCCCGGCGTCGTCCAGGGGTGGCAATTGCGCGGGTCCCACCAGGTCGAGCTTGACCGACGGACTGAGGTTCAGCAGTGCGGCGAGCTGCGCCCGGTTGGCGTTGAGATCCGTCTCGGTGCTGTGGATCTGGGACTCGACGCTTGCGAGCGCCGACAGGTCGGCGATCGCGACATCCAGGGTCGTGAGCCCCTTGGCCAGCGCGGATTGGGTCCGATCGTAGCGATCCTGCAGGAGCTTGCGGTTTTCCTCCAGCAAGTCGAGCAGTCGCCGGTTGGTGACGTTCTGCGCGAACAGGACCCGCGCCTGCGCGACGACCTGCCATTCCTGCCACAGCAGATTGAGGTCGGTCTGCTGCAACGCCGCCTCGGCGGCTTTGCGTTTCGCGGGACCGAAGATCAGCGCCGCGCCGAGGTCCCAGCTCAGGCCCACGTTGAAGGCCACATTGTCACTGCCGGGCACGCGAGGTCCGGGCCGGTCGACCTCCGACAAGAATTGGGGGTCCGGCAGCAATCCCGCCGCGAAGGCCTGCGCACGCGCGACGTGCGCATCGTCGCGCGCGAGCTTGAGATCAGGATTGTTGACGACGGCGAGGATCGCCACGTCGGTCATGTCCAGGCCGTGGCTCGGATCGAACGGATGCGCCCGCAGCTCGGGTAGCGACAGATTCCTGGTGTCGACGACGACGTGCGGCACGGCTTCCAGCATCGTCGGTCGCGAATCGAGCGGCTTGGGTTGATAGCTGGCGCATCCCGCCAGTCCCACGGTCATCGCCGCCCACGCGAGGACTTGCATTCTCATTGCGGTCTCCGGCCCATCTTCATTTCCCGATTGACATGGCGTGATGTCGCGACAGCTCAAATGCACGGATCGGCGTGCGTCCGCTCCACCTTTCCGGTCACTGCACTCGCAGCGCCGCCTCCCCGCGCGCGATCACCCCGCAGCGGGACGTCCAGGACGGACGCACCCCCTGACCGGAACGCGGGCAGGCGCCGGCGGTCACTTTCGAGGTCCTGCGGGGTCCCGGGATCCGCCGCGCGGGCGTCGAGCACGGCCTGCATCTCCGGCGCGGCCCTGGCGCCTGGCGTGCCGGGCCAAAAAACGGGGCGGTACGCGCCGCCCCGTTTTCCGCCACGGCGGTGATCGTGCTAGGCCGGCTGCATCGTCTTGTCGACGGGCTCCGCCTGCACTCTTTCGAGCATCTCGCGACGCATCGGCATCACGACGAACTTGGCCAGCAGCGCGGCGGCAATGGACATGATCGCCGCGACCCAGAGGACCGCCACCCAGCTTCCGGTCGAGGCCTTGATGACGCTCGCGATCGGCACCAGCAGCGAGCCCGTTCCCTTCGCCGTGTACAGGAAGCCGTTGTTGGCCGCCGCGAACTTCGAGCCGAAGGTGTCGCCGCACACCGCCGGGAAGATCGCGAAGATCTCGCCCCAGAACAGGAAGATCAGCGGTGCGAAGATCAGGAAGCCCGCCGGCGTGTGACCGAACTGCATCAGCCCCAGCATCGCCAGCCCCTCGCCGGTGAACACCAGCAGCATCGTGTTCTCGCGACCGATGTGATCCGAGATCCAGCCGGTGAGCGGTCGCGTAAAGCCGTTGGCCAGGTTGTCGACCACGAGCGTCAAGGTCAGCAGCGGCATCGTGGCCCCGAACACCGCCAGCGGGACCGATGCGACGCCGTAGTCCTTGGCGATCGGGGCGACCTGGGCCGCTGCCATCAAACCCCCAGCCGCCACCAGCACGAAGATGAGGTAGAGCAGCCAGAACACCGGCGTCTTCATCATCTGCCCCGGCGTGAAATCGCGCCG
>JAGXBK010000149.1 GCA_018971195.1 Betaproteobacteria bacterium | reverse complement strand
CATCGCCGCGTGGTGCGCGCTGCGCGGGATGACCGTCACGCTGCAGGACCAGGACGCGCAGCGCCTCGCGCCCGCGATGGCGCGCGCGGCGAAGCTCTACTCCGATCGCCTGAAGGACCCCCGTCGCGTGCGCGACGCCCGCGACCGGCTGATTCCCGACATCGGCGGCCATGGCGTCGCGCACGCCGACGTCGTCATCGAGGCGATCTTCGAGAACGTCGACGCCAAGCGCGCGCTGTTCGCCGAGATCGAGGCGCGCGCGCGGCCGGATGCGATCCTCGCCACCAACACGTCGTCGATTCCGCTCGAGGACATCGCGGTTGCGCTGCGCAATCCGTCGCGTCTGATCGGCCTGCATTTCTTCAACCCGGTCGCGAGGATGATGCTGGTCGAGATCGTCGCCGGTCGCGACAGCGATCCGGCGCTCGCCGCCCGAGGCGCAGCGTTCGCGCGCGCGATCGACAAGCTGCCGCTGCCGGTGAAGAGCGCGCCGGGGTTCCTGGTCAACCGCGTGCTCGCGCCCTACCTGATGAGCGCGATGCGCTGCGTCGACGAGGGGATCGCGCCCGAGGTCGTCGACGCCGCTGCCGTTGCGTTCGGCATGCCGATGGGGCCGATCGAGCTTGCCGATACGGTCGGGCTCGACATCTGCGTCGCCGTCGGCCGGATGCTGGGCAGCGACACCGACGTTCCGCGCAGGCTTGCCGGGCATGTCGCGGCGGGCCGGCTCGGGAAGAAGACCGGGCGGGGCTACTACGCCTGGAGCGAGGGCAAGCCGCGAAAGCAGGCGGCAGGCGCGGTTCCGGCCGGTCTTGCGCAGCGACTCGTCGATCCGCTGGTCGCCGAAGCGCAGGCGGCGCTCGCGCAGGGGATCGTCGCCGATGCGGACCTGGTCGATGCCGGCGCGATCTTCGGCGCGGGATTCGCGCCTTTCCGCGGCGGGCCGCTGCACTACGCGAGCAGCGCCGGCGCGGGGCGCTGACGTCGTAGCGGCTTTTCCCGGGTGTACGATGCGGCGCAAGTCGCCGGAGGGGAGGACGATCGTGGAACGGATCTGGCTCGCGCACTATCCCGAGGGCGTTCCGGCCGACATCGACGTCGACGAATACGCGTCGATTCGCGAGGTGTTCGAGGAAAGCTGCCGCTCGTTCGCGACCCGGCCGGCGTTCTCGTGCATGGGCCGCCGGATCACGTTCGAGGACCTGGACACGCTGTCGTCGGGTTTCGGCGCGTGGCTGCAGGGCATCGGTTGCGGGCGCGGCACCCGCGTCGCGCTGATGATGCCCAACATCCTCCAGTATCCGGTCTGCCTGTTCGGGGCGCTGCGCGCGGGCTGCACGGTCGTCAACACCAATCCCCTCTACACGCCGCGCGAGCTCGAGCACCAGCTCGTCGACTCCGGCGCCGAGGTGATCGTCGTCGTCGAGAACTTCGCGCGAACACTGCAGGAGGTCGTCGCCCGGACCCGGGTGCGCCACGTCGTCGTGACGTCGATCGGGGAATTTCTCGCGTTCAAGGGGCGGATCGTCGACCTGGTGCTGCGTCGCGTGAAGCGCGCCGTTCCGAAATGGTCGCTGCCGGGCTCGATCCGGCTGAAGGACAGCTTGAAGCAGGGGCGCAAGCGATCGCTGTCGCGCGTCCCGATCGGACACGCCGACCTGGCCTTCCTCCAGTACACCGGAGGCACGACCGGCGTCGCCAAGGGCGCGATGTTGACGCATCGCAACATGGTCGCGAACATGCTGCAGGCGCGCTCGTGGGTGCGTCCGTTCCTCGGCGAAGGCCAGCGCGAGGTCATCCTGACGCCGCTGCCGCTCTACCACATCTTCTCGCTGACGGCGAACTGCCTGGTGTTCATGTCGGTGGGCGGCGAGAACGTGCTGATCACCAATCCGCGGGACATCCCGCGCTTCGTCAAGGAGATGCGGCGCTGCCGCTTCACGGCGATGACCGGCGTCAATACGCTGTTCAATGCGCTGCTCAACAACCCGAAATTCGCGCGGCTCGATTTCTCGAGGTTCCGGCTGACCCTGGGCGGCGGCATGGCCGTGCAGGAAGCCGTGGCCCGGCGCTGGAAGGAGGTGACCGGCGTCGCGCTGGTCGAGGCCTACGGCCTGACCGAGACCTCGCCCGCAGCCACGATGAATCCCCTCGACAACGCCGATTTCAACGGAACGATCGGCCTGCCGATCCCGTCGACCTGGATCGTCCTGCGCGACGACGCGGGTCTTGACGTGCCGCTCGGACAGCCGGGCGAGATCTGCATCAAGGGACCGCAGGTCATGGCGGGTTACTGGCAGAGGCCCGACGAGACGGCGAAAGTGATGACGGCCGACGGGTACCTGATGAGCGGCGACATCGGGATCATGGACGAGCGCGGCTACGTCAGGATCGTCGATCGCAAGAAGGATATGATCCTGGTCTCCGGATTCAACGTCTATCCGAACGAGATCGAAGGGGTCGTCGTCGCGCATCCCGGAGTGCTCGAGTGTGCCGCCGTGGGTGTCGCCGACGACAAGTCGGGCGAGGCCGTGAAGCTCTTTGTCGTCCGCAAGGACGAAAGCGTGACTGCCGACGAGCTCATCGCCTGGTGCCGCGATCGGATGACCGGATACAAGTGCCCGCGCGACATCGAGTTCCGTCGCGAGCTGCCCAAGTCGAACGTCGGCAAGATCCTGCGCCGCGAGTTGCGCGACCAGGCGCGTGCGTCGACCGCGAAGGCAGCATGAGCGTGGCCGCGGGCACCGGGGGCGAACCGATGACCGGGCAGGTCGCGCTGCCGCCGGGCGTTCCCGCGCTGCGGGTGACACCCATGCCGGCCGATGCGAATTTCCACGGCGACATCTTCGGCGGCTGGATCATGTCGCAGGTCGACATCGCAGGCTCCATCCCCGCGTCGCGGCGCGCGCGCGGCCGCGTTGCGACCATCGCCGTCAATTCTTTCGTGTTCAAGCAGCCGGTGCTGATCGGCGACGTCGTCTCGTTCTACGCGACGATCCAGAAGGTCGGGCGCACGTCGATCACCGTGGACGTCCAGGTGTACGCGCAGCGCAATCCCCACGAGGAAGTGACGGTCAAGGTCACCGAGGCGAGCCTCACCTACGTCGCGGTTGGCGCGGATCGCAAGCCGCGCGAGCTGCCGCCGGCGTGAGGGGCCGGAATGCAGGCCGGAATGCAGGCCGGAATGCTGCGGCGCCGTCGGCGCGCCGCGCCAGCGGAAGCCCTCTGTGCCTGCCGCGCCACAACGGTTTGACCGGGATCAAGTTTGGCCCCGCCGGCAGGCGGATTCGCCGATGGCCGAGTGTATAGTTGAATGACGGGAATCGGATAACAATGGCGCAGGCGGCAACCGGCTGCGCAGCCCCGACGTGCGAGTCATCGTCGACCCCTGAAGGAGGAACTGGAACATGCGGGATCCATCGATTGGGATCAAGCGGACACGCGTTGCGGCCGCCATCGGCGCGGCGATGCTTGCGTTTGCAGCGGGCCAGGCCCAAGGCGCTGCGTTCGCGCTGCAGGAGAATTCCGGCAGCGGACTCGGCAACGCGTTCGCCGGCGGCGCGGCTGCTGCCGAGGATGCGAGCACGATCTGGTCGAACCCGGCGGGGATGGCGAAGCTCGCTTCCCCGCAGGCCGCCGTGGCGGTTCACCTGATCACGCCGTCGATCAAATTCGGCAACAGCGCTTCGGCACCCGCGGCGCTGCAGCCGCTCGGCGGTCCCGACGGCAATGCAGGAAGCCTGAACGTCGTGCCCAATCTCTACCTCTCGATGCCGGTCAACGCGCAATGGAGCATCGGTCTCGGCATCAACGCGCCGTTCGGCTTGACGACGGAATGGGGCGGCGACTGGCTCGGCCGCTACCAGGCGGTGAAGTCGAAGGTGGAGACGATCAACGTCAATCCGGCGGTTTCGTGGCGGGTCAACGACACGTTTGCAGTCGGCGCCGGGATCGACTGGCAGCACATCAAGGCCCAGTTCACGAGCCGCGTGAATTACAGCGGGGCGCTCGGACAGGCTGCGCTCGGTGCGGCAGCCGGAGGCCTGATCCCGCCGTCGCTGGTCCCGACGATCGCCGCGCTCACGCCGGGCCTCGACGCCACGAGCGCGGTCAACGGCACGGACAGCGCATGGGGCTGGAACGCGGGCTTCATCTGGGACGCGACGCCGCAGACCCGCGTCGGCGCGCAGTACCGCTCCTCGATAAAGTACAACGTCTCGGGCGATGTCGGCTTCGGCTATCCGGCCCTGCCCGCGTTGCCGCCGGCCCTGGCACCGGTGGTCGGCCTGCTCGCCGGTGGCGTCAACGGCGTGCTGGCCAATGGCGGCGTGACCGCTGCGGTCAAGCTGCCGGACATCGCCAACGCGTCGATCTTCCACCGCCTGAACGATCAGTGGGACGTAATGGGCGACGTCCAGTTCACGCATTGGTCGGTGTTCAAGAACCTCACGTTCGTGCGCACCACCGGCGCGGTCCTGGCGAGCACGCCCGAGAACTTCCGCGACACGTGGCGCATCTCGGCGGGCGCCACCTACCACTGGAACGACGCGTGGAGCTTCCGCAGCGGGCTGGCGTGGGACGAGACGCCGGTGAACTCCACCGACATCACGCCGCGGCTGCCCGACGGCAATCGCACCTGGGTTTCGCTGGGCACGCAGTACAAGCTGAACCGCAACCTGGCGCTCGATGCCGGCTTCACCTACGTCTTCGTGAACAAGGCCGATACGAACCAGAATGCGGGATCGACCAGCGCCTACGGCCTGATCAACGGCCATTACGACAGCAACGTCACGATCCTGTCCGGCCAGCTCACATACTCGTTCTGATTCCTTCCGCCGCCGGCCCGGGTCACCTGCGCATCCGGCGCGCCGCGGTGCTGGGCGCCGGCGTCATGGGTGCGCAGATCGCGGCGCATCTCGTGAATGCCGGTGTCCCGGTGCTGGTGTTCGACCTCGCGACGCCTTCGGATCCCAGCGCGCTCGCGCGGCGCGGCATCGATGCACTGGCGAAGCTCGAGCCGGCGCCGCTGGGCGCGCGTGACCTCGCGGCGCAGATCGAAGCGGCGAACTACGAAGGCGACCTGCCGAGGCTCGCCGGCTGCGACCTGGTGATCGAGGCGATCGGCGAGCGCATCGACTGGAAGCGCGACCTGTACGCCATGATCGCGCCGCATGTCGGCACGTCCGCGGCATTGGTGTCGAACACCTCGGGACTGTCGCTCGCGCAGCTTGCCCTGGCCCTGCCCGCCGCGTTGCGGCCGCGATTCTGCGGCGTGCATTTCTTCAATCCGCCGCGCTACATGCGGCTCGTCGAGCTGGTCGCGACCGCGGACACCGACGGCGGCCTGCTGAATGCGCTGGAGTCCTGGCTGACCACCGCGCTGGGCAAGGGCGTCATTCGTGCGAAGGACACGCCTAACTTCATCGCCAACCGCATCGGCATCTTCTCGGTGCTCGCGACGATGCGTCACGGTGATGCGCTGGGACTGCGCTACGACGAGGTCGATGCGCTGACGGGAACCGCGATCGGCCGGGCGAAAAGCGCGACCTACCGGACCGCCGATGTCGTCGGCCTGGACACGATGGCGCATGTCGTGAAGACGATGCAGGACGCATTGCCCGACGACCCCTGGCATCCGCAGTTCGCGACGCCGGCATCCCTCGCCGGGTTGGTGGCGAAAGGCGCGTTGGGCCAGAAGTCGAAAGCGGGCTATTACCGCAAGGCCGGTCGCGACATCGAGGTGCTCGATCCTGCAGCGGGCGCCTACGCTCGTAGCGGCGCCGGGATCGCGCCCGAGGTTGCTGCGATCCTGGCGCTCGGGAGCGCTCCCGAGCGATTCGCCCGGCTGCGCGAATCGAGCCATCCGCAGGCTCAGTTTCTGTGGGCGATCCACCGCGACCTGTTCCACTACGCTGCGCATCATCTGGCCGCGATCGCCGACAACGCGCGCGACGTCGATCTCGCCGTCCGCTGGGGTTTCGGCTGGCAGCAGGGCCCGTTCGAGCTGTGGCAGGCGGCCGGCTGGCAGGACGTCGCCGGGTGGATCGAATCCGATCGCGCGGCGGGGCGGACGCTCGCAGACTTGCCGCTGCCGGCATGGGTCGCTGGCAAGGTCGTCGCCGGGG
>JAGXBK010000027.1 GCA_018971195.1 Betaproteobacteria bacterium | reverse complement strand
TGGACTGGGCGACAATCGCCGCGGTCCTCCACCGAGGCGCGGCACCCATCGGCTGCAGACTCCGTTTCTGATTCGACCCGGCGTGAGCGCTCCCCCCAAAGCCATCTTCCTGAGCTACGCGTCGCAGGACGCGCAAGCCGCACGACGCATCTGCGACGCCCTGCGCGCGGTGGGCCTCGAGGTGTGGTTCGACCAGAGCGCCCTGCGTGGGGGCGACGCCTGGGATGCGTCGATCCGCCGGCAGATCAAGGAATGCGCGTTGTTCGTGCCGGTCATCTCGGCCACCACGCAGCTTCGCGAGGAGGGCTATTTCAGGCTGGAGTGGAAGCTGGCGGTCGACCGGTCGCACCTGATGGCCGAGGACAAGACATTCCTGCTGCCGGTGGTGATCGACGCGGCGATCGACGCCAACGCCCGGGTGCCGGAGAAGTTCCGGGAAGTGCAGTGGACGCACCTGGCGGGGGGTGAAGCGTCGGCAGCGTTTGCCGAGCGGGTGCAGCGGCTGCTTTCAGGCGGCGCTGCACCGGGGCCAGTTGCGCCACTGTTGGCGACGCCACCTTCGGTTACCCCACCACGCGCAATGCCAGCGGCCACGTCGGAAGCGCTCGCTTCAACCGCCGTCCCCGCCCATGGGCCGCCGTCGATCGCCGTGCTTCCGTTCGTGAACCGCAGCCAGGATCCGGAAGACGAGTACTTCTCCGACGGCCTTGCCGACGAGCTCCTGAACGTGCTGGCCAAGATCCGCGGGCTGCGGGTGGCGGCGCGATCATCGGCCTACACGTTCAAGGGCAAGGGCGCAACGGTCGCCGAGGTGGGCCATGCGCTCAACGTCGCGACCGTACTTGAAGGCAGCGTGCGCAAGGCCGGCAACCGGATGCGGATCTCGGTGCAGCTGGTAAAGGTGGCCGACGGCTATCACCTGTGGTCGGAGACCTACGACCGGACGCTGGAGGACATCTTCGCAGTGCAGGACGACATCGCGCAGTCGGTGGTGAAGGAGCTGCGCAGCACGCTGATGGGCGAGGTGGCCGACGCCAAGGCGGGCTACGAGGTGACCGCGGCGTTGGCGGTCGCGGTGAAAGGCCGCAGCACCGATTCGGAGGCACACCGGCTGTTCCTGCAGGCACGCCACCTCATCGATCGATTCACCCAGGAGGACACGACAAAGGGAATCGGCTATCTCAAGGAGGCGCTGGCGCTGGCGCCCGAGTTCGCGCTCGCCTGGGCGGAGTTGGGACGAGCGTATTCGGAGGAAGCGAATTGGGGTTGGGCCCCGGCGGCCGAGGGATTCGGGCGTGCGCGAGAAGCCCTGGCACGGGCTCTTGCGCTGGAGCCGGATCTTCCGGAGGCACACGCCGGGATGGGTTGGATCCAGATGGTGCTGGAACGCGACTGGCGGGGCGCCGAGACGTCCTTTCATCGGGCGTTGGAACTCGCACCGGGAAACGCCTTTGTACTTCAGCAGGCAAGCAACCTGGCCGGATACATGGGCCGTTTCGACGAGGCCATCGGGCTCGCGCGCCGCTCCGTGGAGCAGGATCCCCTGAGCGCATCGGCCTATTTCTTTTTCGGAGCGACACTCTGGACTGCAGACCGTCCCGCGGAGGCGATAACTGCGTTGAGGAAGTCGCTGGAGCTCGCGCCGCAGAGAGGCGCCGTGCGCGCTTTCATCGCGCTGAACCTTCTCGCTCAGGGCCTGGGCGAGGAAGCGATGACGGAGGCGCTGCGGGAGCCGGCGGAATGGGCGCGTCTGTTCGCGTTGGCGATCATCCAGTACGCCGCCGGCCGCCGGACCGAATCGGACGAGGCGCTTCATGAGCTCACCCTGAAGTGGGCCAATGACGCCGCCTATCAGATTGCCGAGGTACACGCGGTGCACGGGGATGCCGATCTCGCGTTCGAGTGGCTCGAGCGGGCCTATGTCCAACGAGACGCCGGCGCCCCGTGGTCGAAGGTGGACCCATTCCTCCGTGCCCTGCACGCCGATCCAAGATGGAACGCATTCCTACAGAGGATGGGGCTGGCAGACTGAGCAGGGCCGCGCGTCCGCGGCAACGGTAACAAAAGCGCGGCAGTTGACCCGGTCGGGCAAACCCCGAATACTCGGGCACGTATGGTCGCAACTCCTGCGTCTTCGATCGAAGTGAGCCGCGACGTGCCGTTGCCACCGTCCCCCGTCCTGTACACCGCACGCGTCGACGACGAGTGCGCGTTCGCCTGATGGCCGCGGCGACCGCAACTCCGGCCGGCGCGCTGCCTCCGTTGCGCGTAGTTGCCTTCGATGGCGGCTGGAACCTTCCGATCTGGGCGGCCCAGCGCGAGGGTTTTTTCGCCGCGCACGGCGTCGCGGTCTCACTGTCGTTCACGCCGAACTCGGTCGCCCTGGTCGCCGGGCTCATCGAGAACCGCTACGACATCGCGATGGCCGGCTTCGACAACATCGTCGCCTACCAGGAGGGACAGGGCGAAGCCGAGACTGCGGCCGGAGCGGACCTGTTCGCGTTCATGGGTGGAGACGACGGGTTCCTGAGCGTGGTGACGGCGCCGGGCGTGAGCGACTTCGACGCGCTGCGCGGCGGGACGCTGTCGGTGGACGCGATGACCAACGGTTTCGCTTTCGTGCTGCGCGAGCTGGTCGAGCGTGGCGGGCTCGCCGAGTCGGACGTGACCTACGTTCGCGCCGGCGCGACGCGCGCCCGCTACGAGGACCTGCTCGCCGGCAAGCACGATGGTACGTTGCTGCGCACGCCGTTCGAGCTCCTCGCCAAGGCGCGGGGCTGCCAGGTCATCGCCACCGCCGCGGCGCTGGGCGCCTACCAGGGATCAGTCGGCGCGGCGCGACGCTCGTGGGCGGGCGCCAACGAAGCCGCGCTGATCGGGTACATGCGCGGCTACCGCCAGGCGCTCGACTGGCTCTGTGATCCGGGCAACCGCGCGGCCGCCGAAGGATTGCTGGTCGCGCACATCCGCGACATGACGCCGGGCCTCGCCGCCGAATCCTGCACGCGACTACTCGCGCCGGAAGGCGGCCTGTTCCGCGATCTCGCGCTGGATCTCGACGGCATCCGCACCGTCCTCGCGCTACGCAGCAAGTTCGGCCGACCGCACAAGCGCCTTACCGACCCCAACCCATACATCGACCTCGGCCCGCACGCCAGGGCGTTCGGGCCGTCGTCAGCGCGAGCGGCGTGGGACCGTGAGTGACGGCCCTCGGGGCTGCGCGGTCGACCCGCGCACGACCAGCTCGGGCTGCAGCTTGATCTCGCGCTTGGGCGAGCGCGGATTCTCGATCTCGGCGAGCAGCAAGCGCGCCGCTTCGACCCCCATCGCGCGCTGCGCGATGCGCACGGTCGTGAGCGGCGGATCGAACCGGTCGGCGAACGGCATGTCGTTGAAGCCGGTGATCGAGATGTCGCGCGGGCAGGCGAGCCCGCGGCGCCTGGCTTCGTCGTAGCAGCCGAGCGCCAGCAGGTCGTTGGCCGCGACGATGGCGGTGATGCGAGGGTGTGCTGCGAGCAGCGCTGCCGCGGCGTGGGCGCCGGCCTCGATGCCGTAGCTCGCCGCTTCGGCGATCGGCGGCGGACCGCTTTCGCCGCCGACCGCCCGCCGCGCTGCGACGAATCCGCTGCGGCGTCCCGCCCCGGTCGACAACCGTTGCGGACCGGCGACATGCCCGATGGCGCGATGACCGAGCAGGGCGAGATGCCGGACCGCGAGGGCGGCGCCCGCTTCATCGTCGGTAAGTACCGCCGACGTGGCGCCGCCGCCGGTGCTGCGATTGACCAGGACCACCGGCAGCCCGAGCTTGCGGCATCGATCGAGCAGCGGGTCGCGGCGGCTTACCGTCGCCAGGATCACGCCGTCGACGCGCCGTGCGGCGAGTCGTTCGAGGGCGTCGCGCGCGCGCAGCGCGTCGTTGTCCGTATTGGCGATGATCGCGGTGTAGCCCGCCTCGGCCAGCGCTGCCTCGATGCCTCGCAGGATCGGCGGGAACAGCGGGTTCGCAATGTCCGGAATGAGGATGCCGATGGTTGCCGAGCGACGGGTGCGCAGACCGGCAGCGACCGGATCGGGGGTGTAGCCGAGGCGCTGCGCAGTGGCCGCGACGCGCGCAGCGACCACGTCGCTGACCAGCGCCCGCTTGCCAGGATTCAAGGCGCGCGACACGGTGGAGGCGTGCACCCCCGCCTCCAGCGCCACATCCTCGATCGTGATCCGCTTCTTGCGCATGGCCGCGGCGTCGGCTCGATTCACGCTCCGGCACTCCCCCCGGTATTCACCCGCCGCCCCGGCCCTTGTCACGCAGGGCGACCGGCACTATTCTATGCAATCGATTGCAAGAGCGCCACCGCGCCGAAGAGTGCGGGGACGCCTCCTTGGAGGAAGAACCGGTTGAAACCGATTCTGGCTGCGCGCGACAGGCGCATCGAGATCGCCAACGCCCATTGGGGGCCGCGCTTCGTCGCCAACGGCGTGACGATGAGCGACTTTTACGACGTCACCTCCGGCATCGACCGCTGGGAAGCGTGGTGCGATGCGTGGTCGGCGTGCGCGGCCATCCACGAGGCGCTCGGACGCGAGGCGCTGGCCGCGCATTGCGGCTTGAGCGCAGCGGGGCATCTCACCCGTGCCGGCGTGTGCTACCACTTCGCCAAGTTCCTGTTCGTCCACGACGTCGATGCGATGCGCCGCGCTCATCGCAAGGCAATCGAATGCCGCCAGCTCGCGCTCCCGCACCTGCGTCCCGCGGGAGAGCGCGTCGAGATTCCTTTCGCGGGTACCGCGCTCGCAGGCATCCTGCGCCGTCCGGAAGGCGTCCTGCGCCCCCCGCTGGTGGTGATGATCATGGGGCTCGACTCGGCCAAGGAGGAGATGGACGCGTACGAGACCACGTTCCTCGAGCGCGGCATGGCAACACTCGCTTTCGACGGCCCCGGCCAGGGGGAGGCCGAATACGAGCTTCCGATCCGGGGGGATTACGAGGTGCCGGTGGCGGCCGTGCTCGACTGGGTCGAGGGGCGCCAGGACGTCGATGCAACGCGGATCGGACTGTGGGGCGTGAGCCTCGGCGGCTACTACGCGCCGCGCGCCGCCGCATTCGACCGGCGCGTCAAGGCCTGCGTGGCGCTGTCGGGTCCCTACGACTGGTCGGACGGCTTCGACGAGCGCAACGAGCTGACGCGCGAGGCCTTTCGCGTGCGCGCAGGCTGCGCGACCATGGACGAAGCCCGCGACGCAGCCGCGAGTCTCTCGCTCGCCGGGATCGCCGCCAGGATCGCGTGTCCGCTCTACATCGTCGCGGGTGGGCGCGACATGCTGACGCCGCCGCGGCATGCGCAGCGACTGGCGGCCGAGGCGTCGGGTCCGGTCATGCTGTCGATCGTTCCCGACGGCACGCACGTCGTGAACAACCGTCCCTATCGCTACCGGCCGCAGACTGCGGACTGGCTGGCATCGCAACTTGGTGCACGAGCCGCCTGAGCGCGCGCCGCACCGGAACCCGGAGAGCAGACATGGCCAGGAAAGCGGGCGAACCGAAGATCATTCGCCCCGACGACATCGATCCGCATCATCGCTGGGACCGGCCGCTGCAGTCGCCGGGTCACACGCAGGTGGATTTCGAGGAGCGGATCGACTTCCGCCGCCTGCACGACTACCGCCTCGCCCGCACGCGTGCCGCGCTTGCGGGGTCGGGGCTCGGCGCGCTGCTGTGCTTCGACCAGCACAACATCCGCTACACGACCAGCACGGTGATCGGCGAATGGGCGCGCGACAAGCTGACGCGCTACTCGCTGCTGACCGGCAACGGCGACCCCTACATCTGGGATTTCGGCTCCGCCGCCAAGCACCATCGTCTGCACGCGCCGTGGCTGCACCACGATCACTGCCGCGCAGGGCTCCTGGGCCTGCGCGGTGCCGTCGGCGGCGACATCCGGCTGTTCCGCGAGGCGGCCGAGGAGATCAAGTCGCTGCTCGAGGCCGAGGGTGTGGGCGACATGCCGCTCGGGGTGGACGTGATTGAGCCGCCGATGATGCTCGAGCTGCAGCGCATCGGCATCGAGGTGCGCGACGGCCAGCAGGTGCTGCTCCAGGCGCGCGAGGTCAAGAACATCGACGAGCTGACGCTGCTCAACATGGCCGCGGCGATGGTCGACGGCGTCTACCAGGACATCGCCGAAGCGCTGAAGCCCGGCATCAAGGAGAGCCAGATTGTCGCGCTCGCCACCGCCCGCCTGTACGAGATGGGCAGCGACTGCGTCGAGGCGATCAACTCGATCTCCGGCGAACGCTGCTCGCCGCATCCGCACAACTTCACCGACCGCCTGATCCGCCCGGGCGACCAGGCGTTCTTCGACGTCATCCAGTCGTTCATGGGATACCGGACCTGCTACTACCGCACTTTCAACGTCGGGCGGGCGACCGATCCGCAGCGCACCGCCTACCGCAAGGCGCGCGAGTGGATGGATCGCGCGATCGAGCTGCTGAAGCCCGGAGTATCGAGCGACCAGATCGCCGCGGCATTGCCCCGCGCCAGCGAGATCGGATTCTCGAGCGAGATGGAAGCATTCGGGCTCAACTTCTGCCACGGCCTCGGGCTGGGGTTGCACGAGCGGCCGCTGATTAGCCGGCTCAATTCGTTCAACGATCCGATCGAGCTCAAGGCCGGCATGGTCTTCGCCGTCGAGACCTACTGTCCGGCGACCGACGGCATCTCGGCGGCGCGGATCGAGGAGGAAGTGATTCTCACGCCCGATGGCGCGAAGATCATCTCGCTGTATCCGGCCGAAGAACTGCCGATCGCGAACCCGTACTGACTCGAGGATCTTCCGCGAGCGCACTCAACCGGAGCGGTACATGAGCATCACGAAACCGAAGATCGGCTGGATCGGCACCGGGCGCATGGGCTACGAGATGGCGCAGCGTCTCGCGCGCGGGGGCTGCGACATCACGGTCTGGAACCGCACCCGGGCCAAGGCCGCGCCGCTCGCCAAGGACGGCGCCAGGATCGCCGACCACCTCGCCGATCTCGCGGGATGCGACATCCTGTTCTGCATGGTCGCCACCTGGGCCGACGTCAAGCAGGTGATCGTCGGTCCGCAGGGCGTCTTTTCGAATGCAAGGCCCGGCGCCGGAGGCGTGCCTCCGATCGTCGTCGAGTGCTCGTCGATCTCGCTCGAGGGCTCCGCCGAGCTGCGCGAGATCCTCGCCGGGTTCGGCTCGAAATACCTCGCGGCCCCCGTCAGCGGCAACGCGAAGGTGATCAAGGCCAACAAGCTGTCGTTCGTGTGCTCGGGACCCCGCGCGGTGTTCGACGAGGTGGCCCCGTTGCTCAAGCTGATCGGGCCGGCAGCGAGCTACGTCGGCGAAGGCGAGCTCGCGCGCATCGTGAAGATCTGCCACAACGTCTTCCTCGGCGTGGTGACGCAGTCGCTCGCCGAGATCACGGTGCTCGCGCAGAAGGCCGGGGTGCCGCGGCACGCGTTCCTCGACTTCATGAACCAGTCGGTGATGGGCTCGACCTTCACGCGCTACAAGACGCCCGCCTTCGTGAACCTCGATTTCAAGGTGACCTTCACGCCCTACCTGCTGCGCAAGGACCTCGATCTCGGGCTCGATGCCGGCCGACGCTTCGAGGTGCCGATGCCGCTGGCCTCGATCACGCGCGACCTCGTCCAGTCGATGATGGGCAAGGGCATGAGCGAGCAGGATTTCGCGACCCTGCTGCTGCAGCAGGCCGCGGCCTCCGGAGTCGAGCTTGCGCCGGAGAACATCGACGTTTCCGACGGGCTGCATTGATCCGGCGGACGGGCGCAGCGAATCCGGAGCGGGCGCGTGCGGGCCACGATCGAAACGGAGGGTGAGCCGGTGACGGCATCCGGCGCCGCGCAGCCGCGGATCCGCATCTCGCGGGCCGGCATGCGCTATGACGCGATCGAGGTGTTCCGCGACGTCGATCTCGAGGTCGGGGACCGCGAGGTCGTCGCGATCATCGGACCGTCGGGCTGCGGCAAGACGACGCTGTTGCGTTGCATCGACGGGCTCCTGCCACTGACTGCGGGCGAGCTGCGGGTCGAAGGCGAGCCGGTCCGCGGTCCGCGCGAAGGCGTCGCGATGGTGTTCCAGCACTTCGGGCTGTTCCCGTGGAAGACGGTGGCCCAGAACGTGGCCTATGGCCTCAAGATGGCGGGCCAGCGCCCGGATGCGATCGCGGCGAAGGTCGCGCAGTGCATCAAGCTCGTCGGCCTCGCCGGATTCGAGCACTACTATCCTCACCAGGTCTCCGGGGGCATGCAGCAGCGCTGCGGGCTGGCGCGCGCGCTCGCCGTGGAGCCGCGCGTGCTGCTGATGGACGAGCCCTTCGGCGCGGTCGATGCGCAGACGCGCGAGATCCTCCAGTTCGAGCTCCTGAAGATCTGGGAGATGCGGCCGACGACGATGGTCTTCGTCACGCACTCGATCGACGAGGCGGTGCTGATGGGAGACCGGATCGTCGTCCTGAAGGGCCGCCCGAGCGGCGTCCACGAAATGGTCGAAGTCGATCTGCCGCGACCGCGCAGCCGCGCCACGCTGACGCTGCCTCGCTTTGCGCAGTTGCGCGAGCATGTCTGGAGCACGTTGATGGCCGACGCGATCGCGGCGGAGCACGAAGTCAGGCAATGAGCCGGCGCACTTTCACTTTCCACCAGGATCAGGAGGAAGCATGAAGTTCAGCAGCTTGCTATCGATCAACGCCGCGGGCGCCACCTGCCTGTCGATGACGCTGGCGCTGGCGCTCGCGCCTGCAACCGCCGGCGCGCAGGATCCGAAACTGACCTTCGCGGTGCCGGGGATTCCGCCGGTGTTCGCGAGCGTGATCGCGATGGTCGCGGACAAGGAAGGCTTCTTCAAGAAGCACGGCGTCGACGTCGACGTCCGTGCGTTCGAGACCGGCGCGGCCGCATCACGGGCCGTCGCCGGCGGCGAGATCGCAATGGCGCTGTCGCCATCGCCGCTGGTGGTGAGCCAGGTCTCCAACTCCGACGTCAATCTCGTCGGCATCTACGGCCTCGAGCACCCCGACTGGTTGATCGGCTCGACCGACCCCAACGCGAGCTGCCAGACCATCAAGGGCCAGCCGGTCGGTGTCGACGCCGTCGGCGGCGCGCGCTCGATCGCGCTGAAGACGATGCTGATCGGCGGCTGCAAGCTGACCATCGACGATGTCCAGCAGGTGGCGTTGAGCTCGAACGTCGCGCCGGCGATGGTCGCAGGCCAGCTCAAGTACGGCGCGCTGCACATCGACGACGTGGCGGTGATCGAGGCCCAGACCGGCAAGCCGGTCAAGACCGTGGTGACTCAGGAGACCTCGCGGCCACTGGACCACTACATGCTGGTCGTCGTGAACAAGGACAAGCTCGCGAAGAACCGCGATGCCTACGTGCGCGCGGTGGCAGGGCTGATCGACGCCGAGCGCTTCATGCGCAATCCGGCCAACGCCGCCAAGGTGGCGCAGGATGCCAAGCCCACCGGCCACAGCATCCCGCAGGCGGAGAGCGCGCTGAAAGCCTATCTCGCGATGGGTTTCTGGCCGAACGACACCGCCGGGTTGACCGAGAAGAATCTCGATCTGCTGGGCAAGGTGATGAAGAACGTCGGCAACATCAAGCCTGACAAGCAGCCAGCGCCCTACGACCGGATCGCCGATCCCTCGGTCTGGCGCGACGCAATGAAGATGGTCGACGCCGGGAAATGAACCAGGCGCCGGCCCGGTTCCGCCGCGTCACGATCGCCGCGAGCCTCGTGCTCGGCGCGATCATCTGGCAGGTCGCCGGCTGGTACACGTCGAACGCGTTCTGGGCGCCGCTGTCCGCGACGCTCGCCAGCCTCGCCGAAGTCGTGAGGACCGGCGTGCTGTTGCGCCAGGCGGTGAGCTCGTTCGAGCTCTACCTGGCCGGCCTCGTCGTCGCGGTCGCGGTCGGCGCGCCGCTCGGGTTGCTGCTCGCGCGCGTCAGGTGGCTGCGCGTCGCGCTCGAGGACTACATCCTGATGCTCTACGCGACGCCGATGGTGGCGCTCATCCCCTTCATCCTGTCGATCATGGGTTTCGGCTTTGCCCCGAAGATGCTCGTGGTGTTCCTGTTCGCCGTGTTCCCGGTGCTCTACAACACCATCGAAGGCGCCCGCAGCGTCCGCCCCGAGCTGGTCGAGGTCGCGAAATCCTTCCGCTCGGGCGAGTGGCGGCTATGGTGCGACGTCCTGATTCCCTACACCCTGCCATTCACCATGACCGGCGTGCGGCAGGCGATCGCCCGCGGGCTGGTGGGCATGGTCGCCGCCGAATTCTTCCTGAGCCCGTCCGGTCTGGGCCAGATGATCATGATGGGGTCGCAGAACTTCGACACGGCCGGGATGCTCGCGGCGATCCTGATCATCGTGCTGCGAGGCGTCGGGCGGATGGATCTCGGCCGCCATCTCGAGGGGCGCTTCGCGCGCTGGCGAAGCTACAGCCCGTGAGCGCGGCCGAGAGCCTTGCAGTGCAGGCGACTACGCCCGGTCGCGGTCTTACCCTCGATTCGCCGCTGGTGCTCAAGGCGATCGCGGGCGTGGTGCTGCTCGTGCTGTGGGAGGGCGTGGTTCGCCTCTGGGCGCCAGCCTACGTCGCGCGGCCGACCGGCATCGCGCGGGTGTTCGTCGGCGTGATGACCAATGCGCAGTTTCTCGCCGACGCCGGCGCGACACTGGGTGCCGTCGCCCTCGGGCTCGCGATCTCGCTCGTCGGCGGGACGGCGGTCGGCTTCGCGATGGGGCGGGTCGCCCCGGTCGAATGGGGCCTGCGCTACTACGTCAACAGCCTGTTCGCCACGCCGATGGTCGCGATTCTTCCGCTGCTCGCGCTGTGGTTCGGCTACAACGGCGACACGCGGCTCGCCGTCGTGATCTTCGCGTCGTTCTTCTCGATCGCCATCAACGCCGCCGACGGCGCGCGCTCGGTGCCGATCGAGTTCCTCGAAGTCGCGCGCTCATTTCGCGCCCGGCCGCTGGCGACCCTGGCCGACGTCGTCGTTCCGGCGTCGCTGCCGTATCTGATCGCGGGTGTGCGGCTCGGTGCAGGACGCGCGCTGGTCGGCGCCGTGGTCGCCGAGTTCTTCGTCTCGATCCCGGGGCTCGGCTACTACATCCTCTACCACTCGCGCACGTTCAGGCACGACGAGGCATTCGTCGGGGTGATCGTGCTGGTCGCCGCAGGCGTGGCGTTCGATGCGCTGACGCGCTGGCTCACCCGACGCTACCTGCCCTGGCACCGCCGGCAGTGACGGCTTCGGTCGGCTCCGCAGAGCGTAACGTCGAGGCGGCGGATGTCAGGCCGCGAAATCCGACACCCGCTGCGACATTCACTGCATTGGCTCGACTACCGATTCATTTCTCCGCGAGCCCGCGTGGTGTCTTCGCGCAGACGCTTCGCGTCATTGATGTGAGCCGTCACCCGTCAATGGCCGGCGGCAAGTTGGCGATTCGTGTGGCCATCGCCACTGCGAAGCGCAAGGGTATCAATTCGAGCTCCTGATCATCGCAGGCAATGCCCGTGTCCGCCATGAAATCGAGATGCCCGAGAGCCAGGCGTGCAATGCCGGGTACTCCCGCAATTTCATCGATAGCTCGCAGACCCATCGCCGATTCGATCAACGGCAATATCGGTGTTCCTTCGAGCTCCACATGAACGTGCCGCAATCCGTCCGCTGAGCTCGCCTTCGGTACCATGACGGCGGCCACGCCGTCCAAGGTTCGAAGCAATTCGAGATCCCTGGACCAGGCGTCGGAGCCTTCCACATTGAGGCGCACGACCAGTGGCCCTCCGAGCGGCACGAGTGCGAACCAATGGCGGCGCCAATCGGTCTGCAGTAATTCGAGGAACCCATCCGAGTCTATGCGCGATCCAGGCAGTGGCGCGGGCGTCGCGGACGCATCGCCCATCCCGCTCGCCGGCGGGGAAACTTCCAGGGGTCGCAATTCGACGACGCGATATCGGATCGCGTGCTTCGCGTGCTGCAACCCGATGTGACAAAATGGAGCGGCATCACCGGCGATATTCGCGTCGCAGGTGCAGCGGTAGCCGCAGGCAAGCGCGACTGCCTCCCATTTCTTCGGCGGCGGTATCTCGATCCTGGCATCGCTGCACCTTTTCCTGGCCCCCGGCGGAACCGGATTGCTCGACTACGAATGCCACCCGAATGCCGGCCGGGTTCTGGTGCTCGGGTCGCTGCTGCCCGTCACGGAAGGCCGCATTCCCGTACCGGAGGGCCCAGGGCTCGGTGCGATACCTGATCTGGCGGGTCTCGAGCGCTACCGCAGCTGGCCTCCGAACCATTGAGTCATATCCCCGGCCATCAATCATGGAAGCTTTCGACCAGAATCTCGATACGCTGCGCATCGGGTTCGTCGGCGCCGGCCGGCTCGGCACCGCGCTCGCCTGGAGCATTGCAAGGCGGGGTCTCCGAGTCGGAGCGGCTTTCAGCCAGGTTCGCGCCGACACCCGGCGGCTCGCCGACCCCATTCCTGGGTGCACCATCGCTTCAACGATGCAGGCGGTGGTGAACACGTCGGATATCGTATTCATCACCACACCTGACGCAGTCATCGAGGCAGCAACCGCACAAGCCGGTTGGCGGCCAGGGGTTGCCGCGGTGCATTGCAGCGGCGTCACCGAGGTGTCGGCGCTCGACCATGCAGCGCGCGACGGTGCCATGACCGGCGGCTTCCATCCCATGCAGACGTTCGGTGATCCCGAGGCCGCCGCACGCTCGCTCCCCGGCTGCACGGTGACCATCGAAGCCGACGAGCCGCTGAACACGACCCTCGTGGCACTCGCGCGACGCCTCGAATGCCAGGTGAACCGGCTGCCGCGCGGCATGCGGGGACGCTACCACGCGGCGGCCGGTTATCCGTCGCAGTTCATCAACGCGCTGTTCGCCGAAGCGGCGAGCATATGGCAATCCTGGGGTGCCAGCCGGGAAGATGCGGTGCGCGCGCTGTTGCCCCTCGCGCGGGGGACCCTCGCGTCGATCGAGGCAGCCGGAATCGCCCGCGGGATGCCGGGGCCCGTCTCTCGTGGTGACATCGAGTCGATTGAAAAGCACGTTGCGGCACTGACACCCCTCGGACCCGATGTGATCGAGTTCTATCGCGTCGTGTGCGGCCGGACGATCCCACTCGGCGTCGAACGCGGTGCAATCGACGAAGACGCGGCAAGGCGGCTGCGCGGCATTCTCGCGCGCTGACACCCGGTGCTACCAGGGGTATCCCGGCCTTCACGCACGGAGCGGAACGGCGGGCCGCACCTGACGCATCAAGCCGACGCGCGGACGGCGTCGATGACCGTTCCGTCCCGATACTCGACGACCGCAGCGATGCGGTTGTCGACGGTGTCAATTTTGGGCCGCGAGGCGCCGCGACGAGCGAGTTCCTTCATGTGTTCGATTGGTGCAACGGCGACACTTGTCGAGCGCACCGCTGGAAACGAGTGGGAGGTAGCAATCATTCGGGACGCTCAGAACTCGCGCCTGGAGATTGGCCTTTGCGCGTTGCAACGGTCACCGTTGCGCCTTACTGTGTCAATCATGAATGGGGTGGCGGATGGGATTCGAACCCACAACAGCCGGAATCACAATCCGGGACTCTACCGTTGAGCTACCGCCACCACGGGATGGGCACCACGCAAGAGCCCTGAAGTATACATCGTCCCCGCCTGCCGCCTCCTGCGCCACCATGCGGCGGGCGGTGCCCGGAAGCCACGCGGCCGGTCAATGCCGCGCGCGCATCATCCGGGCGGGAAGCCGCATGCAGTGAGGGTTCGGAACGGGGTCGAAAGGCTGCGATCGGGAGTGGCACGCCCGACAGGACTCGAACCTGTAACCGCCGGCTTAGAAGGCCGGTGCTCTATCCGGTTGAGCTACGGGCGCAACGCCTGCCGGCCGATCACCTCGACCGGCGCCCAATGGTAGCAGACGGGGCCCTGCGGCGCGGTCCGGGTCCGGCCCCCGAGCGCCCGCGGGTGGATCGGTGCACGCCGGTGCCGTAAAGTTGTTCCTGCGACCATTGTCGCAAGGGGTCGGGATTGTCCGAGCATTCCGCCGTCGCGACGTTTCTGTTCACCGACATCGAGGGAAGCACCCGCCTGTGGGACGAGCAACCCGAGCGCATGAAGAGCGCGCTCGCGCGGCACGACGCAATCACGCGCGACGCGGTCGAATCGCACGGCGGGCGCGTGGTCAAGATGACCGGCGACGGCGTGCACGCGGTCTTCGACGATCCACTGGACGCGATCCAGGCGGTGCTGAAGATGCAATTCGCACTGACCGAGCCGCCGCCAACCCACAACAGCCTGCAGCTTCGCGTTCGCTGCGGTCTGCACGCCGGAATCAGCGAGCGTCGCGACAACGATTACTTCGGCACAGCGGTCAACCGCGCCGCGCGCATCATGAGCACCGCACACGGCGGGCAGGTGCTGCTCTCCGATGCCGTCGCGACCCTGGTCGGAGAGCACCACCCGTCGGGCTTCGAATTGCGCGACCTGGGTCGCGTGCGGCTGCGCGACCTCGCGAGCCCCGAGCGCGTCTATCAGCTGCTGCATCCGAAGCTTCGCGTCGATTTTCCGCCGCTGCGCTCGCTCGAGGCGACGCCGAACAACCTTCCACAACAGCTCACGTCCTTCGTCGGCCGCGAACGCGAGCTCGCGCAGGCGCGCGACCTGCTTTCCCGCGGGCGACTTCTGACGCTGCTCGGGGTCGGCGGGCTCGGCAAATCCCGCCTGTCGCTGCAGGTCGCCGCCGAGGTCCTCGAGGCTTTCCCCGACGGCGTCTGGCTGGTCGAGCTGGCGCCGATCGCCGATGAGCGGCTGGTGCCCCTCGGCGTGGCCTCGGTGCTCGGCGTCAAGGAGGAGCCCGGTCGGCCGGTGCACGACGCGCTGGTCAAGCACGTCGCCAATCGCCAACTGCTGATCCTCCTCGACAACTGCGAGCACCTGATCGACGCCTGCGCGCACCTGGCCAAGGCCCTGCTGCAGGGCGGTACGCAGGTCAGGATTCTCGCGACCAGCCGCGAGCCGCTGCGAATCGCCGGCGAGACGACGCTGCAACTGCCGACGCTGTCGCTTCCCGACGATGCCACGCCGTCGCTGGCCGCGTTGCGCGACGTCGGCGCGATCCGGTTGTTCGTCGACCGCGCCGTAGCGGCCGACCCCGCCTTCCAGCTCGACGACCGGAACGCGGCGACGGTCACCGAGATCTGTCGGCGACTCGACGGCATACCGCTGGCCATCGAGCTCGCCGCAGCGCGGGTGCGGGTGCTGTCGGTGGACCGGATCGCTGCCCGCCTCGGCGATCGCTTCAAGCTGCTGACCGGTGGCGACCGCACTGCGCTCAAGCGCCAGCAGACGCTGCGCGCCCTGATCGACTGGAGCCACGATCTGCTGACTGCGGGAGAGCGCGCCCTGTTCCGCCGCCTGTCGGTGTTCGCCGGAGGATGGACGCTCGACGCGGCAGAAGCCATCGCCGCCGGCGGTGATGTCACCCAGGCCGACGTTCTCGATCTGCTGACGCGGCTGGTGGAGAAGTCGCTCGTGGCACCGGACGCCGACAGCGCACGCTACCGGTTCCTCGAAACGATCCGGCAGTACGCCGACGAGCAACTCAGGGATTCCGGCGAGGAAGAGGACGTGCGCATGCGCCACCTCGAGTGGTACCTGGCGTTGTTCGAGGCGGGTCGCCCGAATCTGATCGGACCGGAGCAGGCAACCTGGCTTGCTCGCCTCGACGTGGAGCGCGAAAACCTGTTCGCGGCGCACCGCTACTGCGATCACGCGCCCGGCGGCGGCGAGCTCGGGATGCGGCTGATGTCCGCGGTCCGGCGCTACTGGTTCGACCGCGGCCTCCTTGGCCTCGGCTATCGGACCACGATGGAGGCCCTGACGCGTCCTTCCGCACAGGCCCCGACCCCTGCACGCGCCGCAGCGCTCAACGATGCGGGCCAGATCGCCGCGTTCATGGGGCGTTATGCCGAAGCCCATGAGCATCTGGTCGCAAGCCTCGCCGTCACGCGCGCGCTCGGCGACAGGCAGCGCATCGGTTACCTGTTGCAGCCGCTCGCGCTTGCCTGCATGGGCATCGGAGACCTCGCGGCGGCGCGCGAATATCTCGACGAGGCCCTCGTGATCGCGCGTGAATCGGGCGATACCCGCGAGATTGCGGCAGTGCTGAGCTCCCTCGCCCAGATCGCACGGATGGAAGGCGACCTCGAAACCGCGGAGCCCCTCTACCGCGAGGTCCTGGAAATCGGCCGCGAGACGCCCGACATCGCGTCATTCACGCTGCTCAACCTGGCGATGGTCGCGATCCTGCGCGACGCGTCCGACCGGGCGCGCGACATCCTTCTGGAAGTCATCGCGATTTGCGACGGGTTGGATCTGAAGACCACCGGCCAGAGCGTGATGGAGGTGACCTCCGGGCTCGCCGCCGCATGCGGCGAATGGGAGCACGCGGCGCGCTTCTTCGGTGCCGCCGAGCGCCAAAGCGCGGTCAGCGGCATGCATCGCGACCCGACCGACGAAGCGTTCCTCATGCCGCTGATCGCCAAGGCTCGCACCGCCCTCAATCCATCGACCTACGTCGCTGCCGAAACGGCCGGACGCGCGATGGACTATACCTCTGCGATGGCTGCGGTCCGCGCCTGGCTGGGCGCGACCACGACCCAGTCCGCCCCCGATCCGCGCGACGGCGGACTCATCCACGGTTGATGATCGTCGGGTCGAAGACCGCGCAAGCCGTCGATCCGTCCATCACCTTGATCCCGTACGGATAGGAATAAGTTCCATGAACCGAGTTCTTGTCGCGCAAGCCGAATTTCTTGCCTGACTGCCCCGGTTCCGAAGGCGAGAACTGGTCCGCTGGATTGGAATTGGGCTTGATGAAGATTCCGTCGTTGGGAGCAAATGTATAGGGCGAGGTCGCATTGAGCTCCCAGAAAATGTGATGATCGGGACCCGAGACGTCGACGTCACCGGCCATCGTGACCTTGCATCCGACGACCGGGTCTGGCACGACCGTCACAGGTACGATCGGGCACACGGGCTGGTGCACGTTGCACTCGACTGGCCTTCCCGTTTGCTCGACGCCCGTGGTTGCGCAGCCCGACAGCGCGAGGCTGATCGCGATTGCGACAATCGAGATTCTGCTGTTCATCGCTGACTCTCCCTGGAAGATGTGCATACGCTCCGACGTTCGGATGTGACGCGGGAGCCTGCCCTCCCGCCGCGAGAGCGCGCCCGCCCTGATGCGGTATGAGCGTTGGTGCTCGCGCCACCCGCGTCCGCGACGTCCATTCTCCGTCAGCCATTGGTGAGTGAGAAGGCGGAAAATTCGCAGCCCGGCCCGTCCATGGGCGGATGCACGGGGATCCGGACGAGCGGCGGTTGCGATGTCCCGGGCCCCACGGCCGCTGACGCAGCGGACGAGGCGATCATACCGGTGCGCCGGGGCACGTATTCGCCGGACGAATAGCCGTTCCCTATTACCATGATAGCAACAATCGATTTTACCTATTCCCCTGCGCAGCCTAGAGTACGTCGCAGCACCCCATCGTTCACCTCAGGCCAGGAAGCTCCTCATGAGCGCGAAATCCAGATTGACCACGTCGGCGGGCGCACCAGTCGTCGACAACCAAAACGTGATGACCGCCGGCCGGCGCGGCCCGCAGCTGCTGCAGGATGTCTGGTTCCTCGAGAAGCTCGCCCACTTCGACCGCGAGGTGATTCCCGAGCGGCGCATGCACGCCAAGGGTTCCGGCGCCTGGGGCACGTTCACCGTCACCCACGACATCACGAAATACACGCGAGCGAAGATCTTCTCGGCGGTCGGCAAGAAGACCGAAGTGTTCGCGCGCTTCTCCACGGTGGCCGGCGAGCGCGGCGCAGCCGATGCCGAGCGCGACATCCGCGGCTTCGCCGTCAAGTTCTACACCGAGGAAGGCAACTGGGACATGGTCGGCAACAACACGCCGGTGTTCTTCCTGCGCGACCCGCTCAAGTTCCCGGACCTGAACCACGCGGTCAAGCGCGACCCGCGGACCAACCTGCGCAGCGCGAGGAACAACTGGGACTTCTGGACGCTGCTGCCGGAGGCGCTGCACCAGGTCACCATCGTGATGAGCGATCGCGGCCTTCCCGCGACCTACCGCCACATGCACGGCTTCGGCAGCCATACGTTCAGCTTCATCAACGCGAAACATGAGCGCTACTGGGTCAAGTTCCACTTCAAGTCGATGCAGGGCATCCGGAACCTGACCGACGCCGAAGCGGAAGCCGCCGTCGGCAAGGACCGCGAAACCCACCAGCGCGACCTCTACGATGCGATCGAGCGCGGCGAGTTCCCGAAGTGGCAGCTCCGTGTGCAGGTGATGCCGGAGAAGGACGCCTCGAAAGTGCCTTACCACCCCTTCGACCTCACCAAGGTCTGGCCGCACCAGGACTACCCGCTGATCGATGTCGGCATCCTTGAGCTCAATCGCAACCCCGAGAACTACTTCGCCGAGGTCGAACAAGCCGCCTTCAACCCGGCCAACGTACCGCCGGGAATCGGCTTCTCGCCCGACAAGATGCTGCAGGGGCGGCTGTTCTCGTACGGCGACGCGCAGCGCTACCGGCTTGGGGTGAATCACATGCAGATTCCGGTCAATGCGCCACGCTGCCCGTTCCACAGTTCTCACCGCGACGGGGCGATGCGCGTCGACGGCAACCACGGCAGCACGCTCGGCTACGAGCCGAACAGCTACGGCGAGTGGCGGGAGCAGCCGGATTACCGCGAGCCGCCGCTGACCCTCGACGGCGCAGCCGACCACTGGAACTACCGCGAGGACGACGACGATTACTACGCTCAGCCCCGCGCACTGTTCAGGTTGATGAGCCCGGCGCAGCAACAGGTGCTGTTCGAGAACACCGCGCGGTCGATCGGCGATGCGCCGCGCGAGATCCAACTGCGCCATATCGGCAACTGCATGAAGGCCGATCCGGCCTACGGCAACGGCGTCGCCAAGGCGCTGGGCATCCCTGCGGGCGACCTGCCGAACCATTAGGCGGCGCCATCCTGCCTGATTGATCTCCCGCAACCCGATCGGCGCTCGGTCGTGCGATCATTTGCGTGTCGGCGGCGCCATCCGCAGGCGTTTCCGGATGACGCCGCCCGCCCGCGATGAACAAGACCCACAAGCTCAATGCCTGGTATGTGCTCGCCGCGATCCTCGGCGTGCTGTTCGCGCAGCAGTTCATCAGCCAGGCCAGGCAGACCGAGGAGGTGCCCTACAGCACCTTCGAGAAGCTGGTCGCCGAGCACCAGGTGAAAAAGATCGTCGTCACCAAGGACCACATCCTCGGCTACTTCAAGACCCCGCAGAACGGCAAGACCCAGTTCGTCACCACCCGCGTCGATCTACCGCTCGCTGAAACGCTGAAGGACTCGGGGATCGAGGTGACGGGCGGGTCGGAATCGAACGCGTTCGCGACGCTGCTGTCGTGGGTCGCGCCGGCTGCGGTGTTCTTCGCGATCTGGTTCCTGCTCTATCGCCGCTTCGCCGAGCGGATGGGAGCCACGGGCCTGATGTCGATCGGCAAGAGCCGCGCCAAGGTCTACGTCGAGAAGGACACCAGCGTCACCTTCGACGACGTCGCCGGTGCGACCGAGGCGAAGCAGGAACTGCACGAGGTCATCGACTTCCTGAAGAACCCGAAGGAGTACGGCAGGCTGGGTGCGCGCATCCCCAAGGGCATCCTGCTGGTCGGGCCTCCGGGAACCGGCAAGACGCTGCTCGCGCGCGCCGTCGCCGGCGAAGCGGGTGTTCCGTTCTTCTCGATCAGCGGCTCGGAGTTCGTCGAAATGTTCGTCGGCCTCGGCGCTGCGCGCGTGCGCGACCTCTTCGCCGAGGCGCGCAAGCAGGCGCCCGCGATCATCTTCATCGACGAGCTCGACTCGCTGGGACGCGCGCGCAATTCCTATGGCGGCATCGGCGGCCACGACGAGCGCGAGCAGACGCTGAACCAGTTGCTGGCCGAGCTCGACGGCTTCGACCCGCGCGAAGGCGTGGTGCTGCTCTCCGCGACCAACCGCCCCGAGATCCTCGACCCCGCGCTGCTGCGCGCAGGCCGCTTCGACCGCCAGATCCTCGTCGACCGACCCGACAAGCGCGACCGCATCGAGATCGTCAAGGTCCACACGCGCAAGCTGACGCTCGCGCCCGATGTCGACCCGGAGAAGATCGCCGCGCTGACCCCCGGCTTCACCGGCGCCGACATCGCAAACCTCGCGAACGAGGCGGCGCTGCTCGCGACGCGGCGCAAGGCACAATCGATTTCGCTCGATGACTTCACGCGGGCGATCGAACGCATCGTCGCCGGCCTGGAGAAGCGCAACCGCCTGCTGATCCCGAAGGAGCGCGAGATCGTCGCGTACCACGAGATGGGCCACGCGCTGGTCGCCCTCGCGCTGCCGGGCACCGAAACGATCCACAAGGTCTCGATCATTCCGCGGGGTATCGGCGCGTTGGGCTACACCATCCAGCGCCCGACCGAGGACCGCTTCCTGATGACCCGGCGGGAGCTCGAGGACAAGATCGCGACGCTCCTGGGCGGGCGGGCCGCGGAGATGCTGGTGTTCGGCGCGGCATCGACCGGCGCCGCCGACGACCTCGCCAAGGCCACCGACATCGCGCGCGGCATGGTCGCGCACTTCGGCATGGACGAGCAGCTTGGCTCCGTCAGCTACGAAACCGACCGCTCGACGCTGCTCGGCCAGGGCCAGCCGCAGACCTATCTCGAGCGCAGGTACAGCGAAGCCACCGCGCAGCAGATCGACGCGGCATTGAGGCGGATCATCGACCGCGCGTTCGAGCACGCGACCGGGTTGCTGCGCGAGCACCGCAGCGTGCTCGACGCGGCCGCGAAGGAGCTGCTCGAGAAGGAAACCCTCGACGAGGATACGTTGCGCGGCTACGCAGCGAGGATGGGCGGAGCGGCAAGCCCGCCGGCGACCGGGGTTGCCGCGGCGACGAGCGAACCTCCGACGGGGACGAGCGCGGCGACGGCCGGGCGGTAACCCGGCGGTGACCCGGAAGCAGCGCCGGCGATGCCGATGTCGGTGAATGCGCCCCACGGCTTCCGCCGCGACCGGGCACTTCAGTGGACGCCTCAGCGCCACTCGTCGATGGAGGGAACGCGGATGCTTTCGACGTCCGGCAGGTCGAACCCGAAGTGCTCGGCGAGCAGTGCCCGCAGCGCCGCGCGGTCGGCAAGCTGCAGCGTCTGCGACTCGGCACCGCGCCTGATCGTGACGTCGCGGTTCATGACCGACACGCGGCCATCGCCGGTCAGCGCCCGCAGCATGATCCGGTTGACGAACGGCGAGCTCGGATGGGTCGCGGTGAAATGATTGCCGACCTCGAAATCGATCAGGTTGTCGTCCTCGACCGCCGACACCCAGCAATCGACGGCCTTGTCGGCGGTCTGCGCGTGCAGGACCCACACGCCGCCGTCGCGGGCCATCCAATGTGTCTCCGTACCCGCGCTCACTTTCGCTTCGTCGACGAGCGGCACCGGAACGCGCGGCGCCAGCGCACCAAACCCGGGGTCGACGACAAACGTGCCTTCGGCGACGGGCACGGTCAGGAACATGTGGGTGCGCGGCGACTGCCTTCGCGGCGCGACGACGACCACGCGTGCCGTATGGCGCAGGGGCTCGAAGCCGGTCGCCTCCAGGGCCGCCGCGAACAGCGTGCCATGCTCGAAGCAATACCCACCCCGTCGCGCACCGACGAGCTTGCGCTGCACCGAATCGACGTCGAGACGAACGCCCCGGCCGAGCAGCACGTCGAGGTTCTCGAACGGGATGCGCGACATGTGGGCATCGAGCAAGCCGGCGAGCGTTGCGAGATCGGGACGAAGCTCGCCGGCCCAGCCGATGCGCTCGAGATAGGCGTCGAGATCGAAGGCCATGATCGTGATCCTCTCCGGGAACTGCCGCTCGTCGGCTGCATTATAAGCGGACGCAACCACTCGTTCGACCTGCTGCGCGCGAGCCGCGAGTGCGTTCCCGGAGGCGCGCGGCGAACCACCAGGCGAGCAGCGGCAGCATGACCGCGGCCCCCTCGAACACGCGCGTGGCCGATCCGTGATCGACGACCCATGCGGCGACGACGATGCCCACCGACTGGCCGAGGAAGAGCGTGCACGCATAAAGCGAAACCGCCGTGCCCCTCACCCGCGGCGCCATCTGGGTCGCGTGGGTCTGCAGCGTGTTGTGGAGCATGTAGAAGCCCAGCCCCCCGATGAAGCACGCGGGCAGCGACCACGCCCAGTGCGGCATCAGCGCCAGCGTCGTGAACGTGATGCAGAGCAGCACGCCGCCGCCGCGCACGAGCCCGGTTTCGCCCCAGCGACGCAGCATGTGCGGCGCGAGCCGGCTGTAGAGAAACCCGCCGACGCCATAGAGCGCCAGCACCGCGCCCGACCACATCATCGACAGGCCGAAGCGGTGGTGCAGGTCGGCTGGAACGAACGCGAATGCGCTGTAGGCGAAACCGCCTTCGACGAACGCGAGCCCCAGGATGCGCCAGGCCCAGGGGACCGCGACGACGGCGCGGATACGCGCGACATAGGTGTCCGGCGACCCGCCGGCGCCGCTCCGCGTGCGACCCGCAGCATCCTGCGAATCGCTGGCGACGCGCTGGGTGCCCGCTTCGCCGCCCGGGCGCCGCAGGTCCGCGCGCATCAGCACGCCGACGACCGCGAACAGCAGCGCGAGTGCGACGAACACGCTGCGCCAGCCCAGCGTGTCCGCGAAGAAGCCGCCGGCCCATTGCCCGATGATCATGCCGACAACCGTCGCGCTCAGCAGCCGGGCGAGCACCTCCTGCCGGCGATCGTAGGACACCGCGTCGCCGATCCAGGCCATCGTCAAGGGAATGACGGCGGCGGCCGTCGCACCGGTCGCCGCCCTGCATACCACGAGCACGGCGAGCGATGGCGCGAACGCCGCCGCGAGATTGGCCAGCGAACAGCCGAGAACGGCCAGCGACACCACGCGAAACTTGCCATAGCGATCGGCGAGCGGTCCGTAGAAGAGTTGCAGCAGCCCGTAGGCGATCGCGAAGGCCGAGATGACCTGCGCCGCGTGTCCGGTGGTCGTGTCGAAATCGCGCGCGAGCGCGGGCAGCAGCGGATCGCAGATCCGCATCGACGTCATGCTCGCGAACGCCGCAGCGGACAGCAGCGTCAGCTGGCGCGGCGAGGCCACATCCCCGCCGGCATCGCGTCCTGCAGTCACCGGCGTCCCGTGAATTGCCTGGGCAACCCTTGCCAGCATTGGAAGTATTCGGCCTGGAGCTGCGCCGACTCGAGCGCGAAACGCGTCGGCCGGATCACGCAGCGCGTCTCGAACATGAAGGCCATCGTGTCCTCGATGTAATCGGGCTTCGACGTGTCGGCGTTGCTGGCGCGCTCGAAGGTCCGCGCGTCGGGCCCGTGCCCGGTCATGCAGTTGTGCAGGCTCGCGCCTCCCGGCACGAAGCCCTCGGCCTTGGCGTCGTAGGCGCCGTGGATGAGTCCCATGAATTCGCTGGCGACATTGCGGTGGAACCAGGGCGGCCGGAACGTGTGCTGCATCGCGAGAATGCGCGGCGGGAAGATCACGAAGTCGATCGCGTCGACGCCAGGCGTGTCCGATTGCGACTGCAGCACCAGGAAGATCGACGGGTCCGGATGGTCGTAGCTGATCGATCCGATGGCGTTGTAGCGGCGCAGGTCGTACTTGCAGGGAGCGTAGTTGCCGTGCCAGGCGACGACGTCGAGCGGCGAGTGATCCATCGCTGCCGACCACAAGTTGCCCATGAAGCGCGCGACGAGCTCGCAGGAACCCTCGCGGTCCTCGTACCACGCAGTGGGCGTCAGGAAATCGCGGGGGTTGGCGAGGCCGTTCGAGCCGATCGGGCCGAGGTCGGGCAGACGAAACGCGGCGCCGTAGTTTTCGCAGATGTAGCCGCGCGCGCTCGTATCGAGCAGCTCGACGCGAAAGCGCAGGCCGCGCGGAATGACGACGACCTCGCGAGGCTCGACGTCGATGATGCCGAGCTCGGTGACGAAGCGCTGCCGGCCTTGCTGCGGAACGATCAGCAGCTCACCGTCGGCGTCGTAGAAATACCTGTCGACCATCGAACGGTTCGCGGCATAGACGTGGATGCCGCAGCCGGCCTGCGCATGCGGGTCGCCGTTGCCGGCCATGGTCACGATGCCGTCGACAAAGTCCGTGGGCGCGGAGGGAACAGGCAGCGGGTCCCAGCGCAGCTGATTGGGCGGTGTCGGGACCGTCGTGAAATCGGACGCGTAGCGGCCGTTGGCGATGCGCTGGAAGGGCCGATGGACGGCACCCGGACGGATCCGATAGAGCCACGACCGGCGGTTCGCGCCGCGCGGGGCGGTGAAGGCCGTGCCCGAAAGCTGCTCGGCGTAGAGGCCGTAGGGGCATTTCTGCGGCGAGTTCTGCCCGACCGGCAGCGCGCCGGGGAGCGCCTCGGTGGCGAACTCGTTGCCGAACCCGGAAACGTAGCCGGGCGTGTCCGCGCCGCGGGTTGCGATGCTCATGACGCCTCCTTGCGCGGGCCGCCAACCGGCGCAGCGCGTGCGGGCGGCCCGGCGACGCCGGCGCTGCCGTCCCCGACGGGCGCGATCCCGGCGCGCGCATGCGCCATCGCCTGGCGCAGTACGTCGAGGTCGCCGATGTGGTTGGCGAGCAGCAGGATCAGCTTGGCGTTGACGAGCCCGCTCTGCTCGGGTGCGAGGTCGCGATGCGTCTCGATCAGCGCCTCGTAGAAATCGTCGGCTGCGGCGATGTTGGGTTCGGTGTTGAGGGTGGCGGGCATGAAGGATCCAGTTTCAGGCGTTGCACGTGGCACGCGCGAGCGCTGCGATGACTGCGTCCGCGTCGAAGGCCCGCCAGCGCGCGCAGACATGCTGGTCGGGACGCAGCAGATAGCAGGTTCCGACACAGGCATCGTAGCGCCGTGCCAGCAGGCCTTGCACATCCTCGACGACGGCGATGCCTCGTGCGCCACCCTCCGGCACGACGCCACCCGTGCCCGCATCCTGCGGCGCACCTGGCGGCACCACCACGATCGCCGCGATCGGAATCACCTGCTGCGCGAGCTTGCGCAGCGCCGACGCAGTCCCGGACGCCAGGCTGCCATCGTCGCTGAACACGACGACCACGAACACGCCGCGCAACTGTTGCAGGAACCAGGCGTCGCATCCGTCGACGCGGACCGGCGCATCGGCCGCAGGGGCGCCGGGTGTCATCGCTCCGGCGCAGGCGTCGCGGTCCGGCGTATTGAGCCAGGACCGCGACAGCGTGGCGGGCACCGACAGGCGACCACTGTTCACCAGGCGCCGCGCGAACGGATGGTCCTGCGCGAGCTTCAGCACAGCGTCACGGAACGTTCGGCTCACCTCGCTCTTGGGCGTGATGAAGTCGGTCGAGCGCGTCGAATTCAGGATGTTCTCGTCGGCGGCAAATTCACGCTCGGCGCCATAGCTGTCGAGCAGCCGATCCGGAGCCTTGCCCGCGAGCACCAGGCCCAGCTTCCAGCCCAGGTTGTCGGCGTCCTGCACGCCCGAGTTTGCGCCGCGCGCGCCGAAAGGCGACACGCCATGCGCCGCGTCGCCGGCAAAGATCACGCGACCATGCCGGAAGCGCTCCATCCGCTGGCAGGCGAACGTGTAGACGCTGACCCACTCCAGCTCGAAGCGTGCGTCCCCGCCCAGCAATGCCTTGATGCGGGGGATCACGTTCGAGGGCTTCTTCTCCTCATCGGGATCGACGTTCCAGCCAAGCTGGAAGTCGATGCGCCAGACGTTGTCGGGCTGCCTGTGCAGCAGCACCGACTGGTTGCGATGGAAAGGCGGGTCGAACCAGAACCAGCGCTCCGCGGGAAAATCGGCACTCATCCTGACGTCGGCGATCAGGAAACGGTCGTGGAACGTGCGGCCCCGGGCCTCCTGCCCGAGCATCGTGCGCAACGGCGAGCGCGAACCGTCGCAGGCGACCACGTACTCGCCGTGAAGGCGGTAGGCGCCCTCGGGGGTCTGGACCTCCAGCTCGACGTGGCCGGCTCGGTGCTCGAGTGCGACGACGCGGCTTTTCCACCGCAAATCCACGTTCGGCAGTGCGGCCGCGGCCTCGTACAGGTAGCCCTCGCAGTAGTACTGCTGCAGGTTGATGAACGCCGGGCGATGGTGCCCGCCTTCGGGCAGCAGGTTGAACGCATAGACGAGCGCGTCCTGGAAAAAGACCTTGCCGACGCTCCACGACACACCCTTGTCGACCATCCGCTGGCCGACCCCCAGCCGGTCCCAGATTTCCAGCGTGCGCTTGGCAAAGCAGATCGCGCGCGACCCGGTGGAGAGCCTGCAGTCGTCGTCGAGCACGACGACCGGGATTGCCTGCCGGGCGAGATCGATCGCCATCGTCAACCCCACCGGGCCCGCCCCGACGACGATCACCGGGTGGCGCGCGGGCTGCGCCGCATCCTGGTCCGCGCACCTGGCGTAGGCAAGCTCCAGGCGCTGGTAATCGATGTTCGCGTCGGTCGCCTCGCGAATCATGTCGGCTGCAGATGCGTGGCCGGCCATTGGACGCAAAATCCGCGGGGCATCGGCGGCGATCAGCGGAGCCCGGCCGCTTCGCCTTCCAGCGCCTGCCACATCTCGATGTCGCGCTGCGCGGTCCAGATCCGTGGATCGGCGTGACCCTTCGCGAGGTCATAGGCGCGCGACACGTCGAAGGGCATGCAGTGCTCGAAGATCACCCATTGCCCGTATTTCGGCTTCAGTGCCTCCAAGGTCTCGCGATAGATGCTGCGCAGGTCCTTGCCTGCCGCTGCGCCCGCCTTCACCGCCGCGTAGAGATCGGCAATGAACTCGCGCGTGCCGGCGATGCCCGCCTGGACCTGCTGCGGCGTGGTCAGCGCCGCGCCTCGACCGGGCACCAGCTTCTCCGGTCGCAATGCGGCGAGCGCATCGAGGGTCGCCGGCCAATCCTCGTAATAGGCGTCCCCCGCATAGGGCGTGGCCCCGTACTCGACGAGATCGCCCGAGAACAGGATCCTCTCCGACGGCAGCCAGACGACGGTGTCACCCTTGGTGTGGCCACGGCCGAGCTGCAGGATCCTGACCTCGAGCTCGCCCAGCCACAGCGTCATCTCGCCCTTGAACACCAGGTTGGGCCAGGTCAGGCCGGGTACCGATTCCACCGCCCGGAACAGGCGCGGGAAGCGCTCGATCTCACTCTTCATGTCCTGCGCGCCGCGCTCGACGATCAGGTCGAAGGTGTCCTGGCTCGCGATGACGTGGCTTGCGCCGTAGGCTGCGGCGCCCAGCACGCGCACCGCGTGGTAATGCGACAGCACGACGTAGCGGATCGGCTTGTCGGTGACCTCGCGGATGCGGCGGATCACGTCCTGCGCCATGACGGGGGTGGCCTGGGTGTCGATGACCATCACCGCGTCGTCGCCGACGACCACGCCGGTGTTCGGATCGCCTTCCGCCGTGTATGCCCAGGCGCGCTCGGACAGCTTGTCGAAACTGACCTTCTTCTCCTCGAGGTCGGCGTGCGACGCGAACTGCTTGCTCATGGAAGTCTCCGGATGAACCTCGATCGGTCTCAGTTGCCGGCGGCCAGTGTCGCTTCGACCGTCACCTGCCTGCCGTCGCGCAGGAGGCCGACGGACACCCGCTCGCCGGCCCTGAAGTCGTCGAGACGTGCGCGCAGCCGGGAGACGCTGGTGACGGGCTGGCCACCCACCGACACGATGATATCCCCCGGAACGAAGGTCCCGTCGCGCTCGAGGCGCGCCCCCCGCAGGCCCGCGGCAGCACCCGGACCCTTGGGCGCGACCTTGAGCACGAAGACGCCCTTGACGCCGAGCCGCTCGCTCAACGCGTCGTTGAGGTCGGCATCGATCTCGATGCCCAGCGTCGGGCGCACGTACTTCCCATGCGCGATCAGCGCCGGCACGACGCGATTGATGGTGTCGATCGGCACCGCGAAGCCGATGCCCGCCGATGCGCCGCTCGGGCTGTAGATCGCCGTGTTCATGCCGATCAGGCGCCCCGCGCTGTCGAGCAGCGGACCGCCCGAGTTGCCCGGATTGATCGGAGCATCGGTCTGGATCAGGTGCTCGATGGTGTTGCCATCGTCGCCTTCGAGCGAGCGGTCGAGTGCCGAGACGATGCCCGTCGTCAATGACCAGTCGAGACCGAACGGATTGCCGATCGCGTAGACGCTCTGCCCGACGCGCAGATCGCGGCTCGTTCCCACCGGCAGCGGTGGCGGGGGATTCGACGGAACCTCGATCTGCAGCACCGCGATGTCGTGGAAGGCGCTCGCCCCGACCAGCGATGCCGGATAGTCGCGTCCGTCGCTCAGCCGCACTTTCGCAGCCGATGCGCCCGAGATCACATGATAGTTGGTGATGACGTGGCCCCGCTCGTCCCATATGATGCCCGAGCCGGTTCCGCGCGGAATGCTGCGGACGTTGCGCGACCACAGATCGCGCACCTGCTGCGATGTCGAGATGTAGACCACCGAGCGCTTCGACTTGTCGAAGATGTCGATCGTCAGGCGCTCCTCGGGCGCGAGCGGCCCGCGCGGCGTCACCGGCCGGGCATGAACCGGGGCGGTGATCGACCACGCGATGCAGGCCGAAATGGCCATCAGGCCGAAAAGCCGTGAGAGTCGGGTGCAGGACGGGAAGCGGGCGTGCAGGCGCATGGCGGGAGTGCGGCGGGCGAGATGGAACAGCGGCAATCGAAGACCGGGCAGCGACGGGGCGCGGGCGCTGCGGAGGCACCAAGCCGAGCCATCGCGACGCCCGAACCAATGTCTCATTCTACCGATGACCCGACGCACGTGCGTCGGCCGATCGCGCACGAGGTCTTCTTCCCCGCGGCGGCGCTCTACGGCGCCACCGTGCTGCCGTGGTCGGTGCTGGCGATCACCGGCGTCGTGCACGGCCCCGCGTCGTTGTCCACGCCGCTGGGTCACGCGCACGAGATGCTGGCGGGCTATGCGCTCGCCGTCGTCGCAGGCTACCAGCTGCCGAGGATGTCCGCGCGGCGCCTCGTGCTGCTGTTCGTGCTGTGGCTGGCTGCGCGCATGGCCTATGTCGCGAGCCCCGACCCGGTCGTGGCGCGGATGCCCGACGCCGCGTTCGCCGCCGCGCTCGCGTGGCACGTCGTGCCGCGCCTGCTCGTCGCCGCGAAGAAGCTGCGCAACCTTGCCCTGCCGGGAATCCTCGCCGGATTCTGCGTCGCAGCCGTGGCATTCGACATTGCGGGCAGCCGCGCGCGGTCACCGGGGGCCGGGGCGATCGCGCTGGCCCTGGTCCTGCTGCTCGCCGCGCTGATGCTCTTCATGGGCGGGCGCATCATCGCGCCCGCGGCGGCCGGCCAGCACTACCGGCAGGGGGGCACGCTCGCTGCGCGCGTGCAGCCGCGAATCGAGGGTGCATTGCTCGCGCTGATGGCGATCGCGATCGTCGCGGCGCCCGTTTCCGTCCTCGACCCGCTGCTGCGCGCCGCCTGCCTCGCAGCGGGTGCGCTC
>JAGXBK010000148.1 GCA_018971195.1 Betaproteobacteria bacterium | reverse complement strand
GCTCCGGCGCGCCGAAGCCGTTGCCACTGTTTCGGTCGCGCCAGGACTGGAAGAGCGGGCGACGGGGCATCGCTGGGCGCCGGTGCTTACCGGCGAGCGTGCGTGCGCCGCGGTCGCTGCGGCGCCTGCAGAAGCACCGAGAGCAGCGGCCAGAGAAGCGCGCCGACCAGCGGCGGCGCCGCGTAGGTCCAGTGCGGCAGCGCTGCGCCGCCCACGTAGCGGACCAGGAGCACGAGCAGCGCGCAGAGCATCAGCAGCGCCGCCACCTGCACCGCCTGCTGCCACAGCGGAAAGCGCAGCACGCGGCGGCGGAAGTATTCGGCGCCGTAGGCGAGCACCGCGTAGGCGAGCGCGTGCTGGCCGAACACCGTCGAATCTGCGACGTCCATCAGGAGGCCGACGAACCACGAGACGCCGACGCCGACGCGGCGCGGCTCGCGGATGCACCAGTAGAGCAGGACCAGGGCGAGGAAATCGGGGCGCAGCACCGCTGCGACGCCGGAGAGCGGCGCGATATTGGCGAGCAGCGCGAGAAGCAGCGACAGCGCGACGAACAACGGGCTCGCCGGGCGCAGGATCTCCTCGGGCGAGGCCGGCGCGAGCGATGCGATATTGGGCAGCAGCACTCTCATTTCATGCTCAGCTCATCCGCGGTGGGCCTTGGGACGGGTGCCATCCCTTGGGCGGCCGCTCTTCTTGACAGCGTCCGTGTGCGTCGGTTCTTCGGGACGCGGAGGCAGCGTGTCCGGGCGCGCGAGCACCAGCAGGTATTCGCTGCGGTCGACACCGGCAATCGGCTTGCAGGCGATCCTGGCGAACATCTGTCCGGTGTCGCGGACGATGTCGACGATCCGGGCCACGGCGAGCCCCGGCGGGTAGGTCCCGTCGATGCCGGAAGTCACGAGACGGTCCCCCACCCGCAAGTCCGCCGACGGTGCCGTGAAGCGCAGCTCCGGCGCATGCCCGGTCCCGTTGCCGAACATCACGCTGCGCACGCCGCTGCGTTCGACCTTGACCGGCACCGCCTGGTCGCGGTCGGTGATCAGCGTCACCTCGGACATGTACGGGAACACGCGAGTCACCTGGCCAACCACGCCGGTCTCGTCGATGACGCCTTCGCCGGCCTCGATGCCGCCGGTCGAGCCCTTGTTGACGAACAGCTTCTGGCTGAAAGGATCGCGACCCGCGTAGAGCACCTGCACCGGGGTCGCGGCACCGTCATACTGCTCGCGCAGCCCAAGCAGCGCCTTGAGCCGCGCATTTTCCTGCCGGGCCAGGCCGTAGCCCTGCGTGGCGGGGCCGCTGGTGAGGAGCTCGCGCTTCAGCGTCGCGTTCTCATCGGCGAGTTGCCGCTTGGACCCGAAGTAGTCCTGCACGTAGTCCAGCGCCACGCCCGGCACCAGCAGCACGCGCTGCAGCGGGTAGAGGCCGATCGCAACGACCTCGCGGACGTACTCCAGATAGCGGTAGCGCGTATCGGTGAACAACAGGACCAGCGACAGCAGTCCGAAGAACGCCAGGCGCGCGAGCGGACTTGGGCCCCGGTTGAAGAAGGCAGGAGTATCGACCGGAATGGGACGCATCGCGCGGTGTCGGGCCGCTCCGCCCGGCGACGATCAGTCGCTCGTGAAGATCGTCTGCAGCTTCTCCATGTTCTCGAGTGCTTTGCCGCAGCCACGCACGACGCAGGTGAGCGGGTCATCGGCGACGATCACCGGAAGCCCGGTCTCTTCCATCAACAGCCGGTCGACGTCGCGCAGCAGCGCCCCGCCGCCGGTCAGCACCATGCCGCGCTCGGCGATGTCGGCACCCAACTCCGGCGGCGTGCGCTCCAGCGCGCTCTTCACGGCCGACACGATGCTGTTCAGCGGATCCGTCAGCGCCTCCAGGATCTCGTTGGACGACACGGTGAAGCTGCGCGGAATGCCTTCGGCGAGGTTGCGACCCTTGACTTCCATCTCCTTGACCTCGGAGCCCGGGAATGCGGAGCCGATCGTCTTCTTGATCAGTTCCGCCGTCGTCTCGCCGATCAGCATCCCGTAGTTGCGCCGGATGTAGTTGACGACCGCCTCGTCGAATTTGTCGCCGCCGACCCGCACCGAGCCTGCATAGACCATGCCGCCCAGCGAGATGACGCCAACCTCGGTCGTGCCGCCGCCGATGTCGACGACCATCGAACCCGTCGCGTCCCCGACCGGCAGGTCGGCGCCGATCGCGGCCGCCATCGGCTCCTCGATCAGGAACACCTTCGACGCGCCGGCACCCAGCGCCGACTCGCGAATGGCGCGGCGCTCGACCTGGGTCGATCCGCAGGGCACGCAGATGATGATGCGCGGGCTCGGGGAGAACAGCCGCGAGTCGAGCACCTTCTTGATGAACTGCTTCAGCATCTGCTCGGTCACGGTGAAGTCGGCGATGACGCCGTCCTTCATCGGCCGGATCGCGGTGATGTTGCCAGGCGTGCGACCCAGCATCTGCTTGGCGGCGAGACCGACTTCCTGGATCACCTTCTTGCCGTTCGGTCCGCCCTCCTGGCGGATCGCGACGACCGATGGCTCGTCGAGGACGATGCCCTTGCCGCGAACGTAGATCAGCGTGTTGGCGGTTCCGAGGTCGATCGCAAGGTCGCTGGAGAAATAGCCTTTGAAAAACTCGAACATGAATCGCAGCCGCCCATGACGTCCGGCGGACGTGTCCCCAAGCTTGGAGCAGGCGTCCGGACCGGTCGTGAAATGCCGAATATGATACCCTAAGATGCGTTTCTTCCGCACTGATTTGATGCGTTTTTCCGGGTCGATGCGCGACCGGCCGGCGTGCGCGGCGCCCGTCGCCTTCGTCCCTCGCGCCGAACCGTCGCCGCAGGGCCGGCCCGCGCGCGCTCACCCCACACCGGCACCCGCATGCCCCTGACTTTCGACGACGTTCAACGCCTCGCGCGGCTGGCCCGGATCGAGATCGATGCCGGCGCGACCCGCGACATCCAGGCGAAGCTCGACGCGATCTTCTCGATGATCGACGAGCTGCTGTCGATCGACACCACCGGCATCGTGCCCATGGCGCATGCGCAGGACGCGATGCTGCCGCTGCGCGAGGACGCGGTCACCGAGGTCGACCAGCACGCGCTCTACCAGCAGAACGCGCCGGCGGTGGTCGACGGCCTCTACCTCGTCCCCAGGGTCCTCGACTAACTTGAAGACGATCGGTGAGCTGTCGCAGGCGCTGCGCTCGCGCACGGTCTCGAGCGTCGAGCTCGTCCAGGATGCGCTGGCACGCGTCGCGTCGGCGCAGGCGCGGCTCAACGCGTTCATCACCGTCGACGCCGACGGGGCGCTCGCCGCCGCGCGCGAGGCCGACGCCGTGCGCTCCCGCGGCGAGGCGTCGGCGCTGACCGGCATCCCGATCGCACACAAGGACGTGCTGATGACCGCCGGCATGCGCACCACCTGCGGCTCGCGGATGCTCGGGAATTTCGTCGCACCCTTCGATGCCCACGTCGTCGCGCGCCTGCGCGAAGCTGGCACCGTGCTGGTCGGCAAGACGAACCTGGACGAGTTCGCGATGGGCTCGTCGACCGAGAGCTCGTACTTCGGTCCCACGCGCAATCCCTGGAATCCCGCATGCATCCCCGGCGGCAGCTCGGGCGGCTCCGCGGCGGCGGTCGCCGCGGACCTGGTGCCGGCAAGCACCGGCACCGACACCGGCGGGTCGATCCGGCAACCCGCGGCGATGTGCGGCATCACCGGCCTCAAGCCGACCTATGGGCTGTGCTCGCGCTACGGCCTGGTGGCCTTTGCTTCCAGCCTCGATACGCCAGGGGTGTTCGCGCGCGATGCGCTGGGCTGTGCGCTGCTGCTCGATCCCATGGCCGGGCACGACGCCCGCGACTCGACGTCGCTCGACCGCCCGCGCGAAGACCGGGCCGCCGCGCTGCGCGCGCCGGCACCGGTGCGACCGCTCGCGGGCCTGCGCATCGGGCTCCCGCGCGAATATTTCGGCGACGGCGTGGACGCGGCCGTGCTCGCGGCGATCGATGCCGCGCTGGCAAAGATGCGCTCGCTGGGCGCGACCACCGTCGACATCGAGCTGCCGGCGGTCAGGCACTCGGTGCCCGTCTATTACGTGATCGCGCCGGCCGAGGCGTCGTCGAACCTGTCCCGCTTCGACGGCGTCCGCTACGGCCATCGCGCGGAGCGCTACGGCGACCTGGCGGACATGTACTGCCGCACGCGGGCCGAGGGCTTCGGCGCGGAAGTGAAGCGCCGCATCCTGATCGGCACCTACGTGCTGTCGCATGGCTACTACGACGCCTACTACCTGAAGGCGCAGCAGGTGCGGCGCCTGATCGCGCAGGATTTCGCGCGCGCCTTTGATCGCTGCGACGTCATCGCCGGGCCGACGACGCCGACGGCGGCGTTCCCGATCGGCGCCAAGGCCGACGACCCGGTGCAGATGTACCTGAACGACATCTTCACCATCGCCGCCAACCTGACCGGCTCGCCGGCGATGTCGATTCCCTGCGGCTTCACCGCCGAGGGCCTGCCGATCGGACTGCAGATCCAGGGTCGGCATTTCGACGAAGCGCGGATCCTGCAGGTCGCGCATCGGTTCCAGCAGGCCACCGACTGGCACCTGCGCCCGCCGCCAGGCGAGGGTGCCGCGGATCGAAAGGGAAGGCGGTGATCTGGGAAACCGTCATCGGACTGGAGACGCACGCGCAGCTCTCCACGGTCTCGAAGATCTTCTCGGGGTCGTCGACCGCTTTCGGCGCGGCCCCGAATACGCAGGCTTCCGCCATCGACATCGCGCTGCCGGGCGTTCTGCCGGTGCTGAACCGCGGCGCGGTCGAGCGCGCGATCCGCTTCGGCCTCGCCGTGGGCGCGACCATCAACCGCAGGAGCGTGTTTGCGCGCAAGAATTACTTCTACCCGGATCTGCCGAAGGGCTACCAGATCTCGCAGTACGAGATCCCCATCGTACAGGGCGGGTCGCTGACGATCGCTTCCGGCTCCGGCGAGAAGCGCGTTCGCCTGACGCGCGCGCACCTCGAGGAGGACGCCGGCAAGTCCCTGCACGAAGGATTGCCCGCGGACCTCGCCGACGTTTCAGGGATCGATCTGAACCGCGCGGGCACGCCGCTGCTCGAGATCGTCTCCGAGCCCGACCTGCGAAGCTCGGCCGAGGCGGTCGCCTACGCGCGCAAGCTGCACGCGCTGGTGATGTGGATCGGCATCTGCGACGGCAACATGCAGGAAGGGAGCTTTCGCTGCGACGCCAACGTCTCGGTGCGGCGTCCCGGGGAGCCGCTGGGCACCCGCTGCGAAATCAAGAACCTGAACAGCTTCCGGTTCCTGCAGCAGGCGATCGACTTCGAAGTGCGCCGCCAGGTCGAGCTGATCGAGGACGGCGGCAAGGTCGTGCAGGAGACGCGGCTCTACGACCCCGGCCGCGACGAGACGCGGTCGATGCGCAGCAAGGAAGATGCGCAGGACTATCGCTATTTCCCCGATCCGGACCTTCCGCCGCTGGTCATCGACGAGGCCTGGATCGATCGCGTGCGCGCCGCGCTGCCCGAGCTGCCCGACGCGATGCGGGCACGCCTCGTCGCGCGGCACGGCATCACCGATTACGACGCCGCGCAGCTGACCGCCTCGCGCGAGCTCGTCGACTACTACGCGGCGACGGCGGCGGCGCTGCCGGCGCAGAACGCCGCCGCTCACAAGCTCGCCGCCAACTGGGTGCTGGGCGAGTTCAGGGCGGCGCGCAACCGCAGCGACGTCGCGATCGCCGACGCGCCGGTGAAGCCGGCGCAGCTCGCGGGCCTGCTGCGGCGGATCGCCGACGGCACGCTGTCGGGCACGATGGCGAAAGAGGTGTTCGATGCGCTGTGGGCACGCGAATCCGCGGGCGACGATGCCGTCGATGCGATCATCGCGCGCAGGGGTCTGCGCCAGGTCTCCGATGCTGGCGCGATCGAGGCTCTGGTTGATCAGGTGATTGCGGCGAACCCCGCGATCGTCGCCGGATTCCGCGCCGGCAAGGAGAAGGCTTTCAACGCGCTCGTCGGGCAGGTGATGAAAGCCTCGAAAGGCAAGGCCAACCCCGCGCAGGTCAACGACATCCTGCGCCGCAAAATGGGGTCAGAGCTGTAATACTTCGTCGCCCGAAAATGGGGTCAGAGCCCGAAAATGGGGTCAGAGCTGTAATACTTCCTCGACGTATTCGTGCCCGTGGGCTGGCCGATGACGA
>JAGXBK010000147.1 GCA_018971195.1 Betaproteobacteria bacterium | reverse complement strand
GGATCGCCGGCAGCGACTCGCCCCGCGCCAGCGCCAGGCCGACGCGACGGTTGCGCGACAGGTCGCCGGTGCAGGTGAGCACCAGATCACCGAGGCCGGCGAGGCCCATCAGCGTCTCGCGCTTGCCGCCGAGCGCCGCCGACAGGCGTCCGCATTCGGCGAGCCCGCGCGTGATCAGCGCCGCGCGCGCGTTGTGTCCGAACCCGAGGCCGTCGCTCGCACCGGCCGCGATCGCCAGCACGTTCTTGACGGCGCCGCCGACCTCGACGCCGGGGAGATCATCGCTCGGGTAGCAGCGCAGCGCGTCGCCGCGCAGCAGCGCTGCGAGCGAATGCGCGAATGCCGGGTCGCCGGCCGCGGCGACCAGCGCCGTCGGCAGACCGCGGGCGACCTCGATCGCGAAGCTGGGCCCGGAGATCGCCCCCACCGGGTGCGACCAGCGCCGGGCGACGATCTCGTGCGCAAGCGCGCAACCCGCCGGCGAGCCCGGATCGGCGACAAAACCCTTGCACGCCAGCGCGAGCGGAGCGGCGACCTGCGCCGCGGCCAGCGCGTCGATCAGGGCGACCAGCTCGGCGACCGGCGTCGCCGCGATCAGGATGTCGGCGTGTCGCGCGTCGGCGATGTGCGAGGTGACATCGATCGAGGCAGGCAGCGCGATGCCGGGAAGGTAGCGCGCATTTTCGCGCGCGGCGACCAGTTCGGCGGCCCGCTCCGACGAGCGCAGGTACAGCAGCACCCGCGGCGCGGCGTGGCTGCGCGCGGCCAGATGCACCGCCAGTGCGCTTCCCCACGCGCCGCCGCCCAGTACGGCGACGCGGGTCCGCATGCCTTGCGCCCCTCGTCCCATGGCGCGTCGGCGCCGGTCAGAAGCCGAAGACCTGCGACAGCCGGACGTAGCCGGTCGCGCCGTCGCGATGCCGCAGCTTGACCCAGCCGGGGGCGGATCCCGCCGCGGGCGACGTCGCGGGCTCGGCGAGCTCGAGCAGGAGGTCCTTGTCGGCGCGAAACACGAGCGGAGCCGCATCGTCGGGCGCGGCGCGGACGTCGGCGCCGGGGGAGCGGACCTCGACCATCCGCTTGTCCGACAGCGACTTGCTCGCGATCCAGCCGATCGTGCCGGACTCGTCGCGCACCTTGGTCCAGCCCTCGACGACGACCAGCACCTCGACGGGCACGTCGCGGCCATAGACGAACATCGGCTTGGCGCGGGTCGACGGCGCATCGTAGAGCACCGTCGCCGGATCGCGGGTGGCGCGGAAATCCGCTGCGCAGGCAAGCGGAAACGCAAGTGCGATTGCGAAGGTCGCGAGGCGGAGGACGCGGATCACGGTGCGCGCTGGGTGGAAGGCCAGGCCGCGGGGACGCCGAAGCGCGAACCCGAGGTCAGTTCACCGGAGTGCCCGGCTGCGCACCCGCCTGGGCGAGCTGCTGCTGGTAGAGCACCTCGAAATTGATCGGCGCAAGATGCACCGGCGGAAAGCCCGCGCGCATCGTCGCGTCGGCGATGGTCTCGCGTGCATAGGGAAACAGCACGGTCGGGCAGTGGATCGCGAGCACCGGCTGCAGCTGGTCGGGAGCGATGCCGCGAATGCCGAACACGCCTGCCTGCGAAGCTTCGACGAGGAATGCCGTCTTGTCGCCCGTGCGCGCCGTGACGGTCAGCGTCAGCACGCATTCGTAGAGGTCCGGAGCGACCTGCTCGGCACGGGTGCGCAGTCCGACCTCGACCTGCGGCGCCTCGGTCATCTGGAACGACTGCGGGGAACCCGGGTTTTCGAGCGAAAGGTCCTTGACGTAGATCCGCTCGATCGACATCTGGGCCGTCTTGCCGTCGCCCATCGTGGGCGCGGCGGGTTGCGATTCGGCCATGCGTTCAGACTCCAGTAAATTGGGCAAAGTTTTGGGATCTTACGCTACGCGAACGCCTTCGAAACCAGGGACGCACCACGTTTTCCATGGGTCGCGGTACCGTACGTCAAGCGCGGAAGTGAAGAAAACGTGGTGCGTCCCCGATTTTCTAGAGGGCCTTGCCGGCGAGCAGCGGATCGAGGCGACCCTGGCGGTCGAGGGCGGCGAGGTCGTCGTAGCCGCCGACGTGGAATCCGCCGATGTAGATCTGCGGAACCGTGCGCCGGCCCGTCCGCTGCATCATCTCGGCACGCAGCGCCGGATCATCGTCGACACGCAGCTTGACGATGTCGGTGACCCCCCTGGACTCCAGCAGGCGCTCCGCGCGCGTGCAGTACCCGCAGTACGCTGCGGTGTACATCGAGACTTTCGGGACGCTCGCGGCGTCGCGGCCAGCTTCCATCAGTCCTTCTTCGTCGGAAGTCCCGCGTCCCGCCATGCGCGCAATCCGCCGCGAAGCTCGAGCACGCGCGAGAACCCGAGCCTGGAAAGCGCCGATGCTGCGCCGCTGCTGCGCATCCCCCGCTCGCAGTAGACGATCACCGGGCGAGTCGCGTACCGGGCGAGCTCGCCCGACCGGTCCTTGATCTGCGACAGCGGAATGTGCAGCGCGCCCGGCAGGTGACCGCTGTCGTATTCGTTGGGCTCGCGCACGTCGAGCAGCAGCGGGTTCTCGTTGTTGATGAGGCGCGTCGCCTCGAGCGTCCCGATCTGCTCGGTCGACGACAGGCGGCCCTTGATCAGCGGCCACAGCAGCATCGCGCCCGACACGACGAACACCAGTGCGAGCGACCAGTTCTCGGTGATGAATTTCATGAACGTCCAGGACGACTGCGAGGGGCGAAATGATACCGTATCGGCGATGGACACCCTGGCACCGCCCGCGACCCGACCCGTGCCGCAGCCTGCGGCCGTGCGGCCCGCGGTCCGTCCGGTCGTGCTGCTGATCCTCGACGGCTTCGGTTGCCGCGAGGATGCGCCGGACAACGCGATCACGCGCGCCCACACGCCTCACTGGCGCCGGCTGCTCGCGACCTGCCCGCATACATCGATCGACGCATCGGAGCTTCGCGTCGGACTGCCCGAAGGCCAGATGGGCAACTCCGAGGTCGGCCACCTGAACATCGGGGCCGGGCGCGTCGTCTACCAGGACTACACGCGCATCGACGTCGCGATCCGCGACGGCCAGTTCACGCGCAATCCGGCGCTGCAGGACGCGGTCGCGACCGCCAGTAGCGGCGGCTCGACGCTGCACGTGCTGGGACTGCTGTCGCCGGGCGGGGTGCACAGCCACGAGCGGCAGATCGCGGCGATGGTCGACATGGCGGCTGCGGGCGGCGCGCGCGTGGCGGTCCACGCTTTCCTCGACGGTCGCGACACGCCCCCGCGCAGCGCCGCCGCGTCGCTGTCCTTCATCGCGGGCGTCTGCGCCGGCCATCGCGGCGCGCGCGTGGCGTCGATCTGCGGTCGCTATTACGCGATGGACCGCGACCAGCGCTGGGAGCGCGTCGCGCCCGCCTACGCGCTGCTCGTCGACGGGGCGGCGCAGTACCAGGCGACGACCCCGGCGCAGGGCATCGCCGCGGCCTACGCCCGGGACGAGACCGACGAATTCGTGAAGCCGACGGCGATCGTGGATGCGGCGGGACGACCGGCGCGCATGGCCGACGGCGATGTCGTGGTGTTCATGAACTTCCGCGCCGACCGGGCGCGCCAGATGACGCGTGCGCTGACCGACCCCGCGTTCGCCGGGTTTGCGCGCCCGCGCGTTCCGAAGCTCGCGCGCTTCGTATGCCTGACGAGCTATGGCGACGAATTCGCGCAGCTCCCGGTCGCCTTCGCCCCGCAGAAGATCGAAAACGGCTTCGGCGAATACATCTCGGGCCTCGGCCTGGCGCAACTGCGCATCGCGGAGACCGAGAAATACGCGCACGTCACCTATTTCTTCAACGGCGGCAACGAGGCGCGCTACCCCGGGGAGGACCGCGTCCTGGTGCCCTCGCCCAGGGTCGCCACCTACGACCTGCAGCCGGAAATGAGCGCGGTGGAAGTGACCGACCGGCTGGTCGCGGCGATCGACGGCGGCCGCTACGACGCCATCGTCTGCAACTACGCGAACGCCGACATGGTCGGGCACAGCGGCAACTTCGAGGCGGCCAAGCGCGCGATCGAGACGCTCGACGCGTGCATCGGCCGCGTCGTCGACGCGACGCGCAGCCGGGGGGGCGAGGTCGTGATCACGGCCGACCACGGCAATGCCGAGCAGATGCGCGACGCTGCGACCGGCCAGTCGCATACCGCGCACACGCGCAACCGCGTGCCTTTCGTCTACGTCGGCCGTCCGGCGACGCTGGTGCCCGAGGGCGCACTGCAGGACATCGCGCCCACGCTGCTCGTCCTGATGGGCCTGCCCAAGCCGGCCGAGATGACCGGCCATTCGCTGGTCCGGCTTTGAGCGCTGCAGGAACTTGCGGGGCCCTTCCGCGGCCCAACGCGAAACGCCGGAAGCCCCGCCTGGGCTGCAAGGCATGAGGACGCCGCCCGGGGGGCCGCCCATCGGGGCAGGCGTATACTCCACCGAATGAATTCCGCAGGCGCCGGCAGCGAAGACGCCGGGTTTGCGGACCACGCTTACGAGTCGAGGCGGTCAATGCGCGATGGCATGAAGAAGGCGTCCTGGATCGGCGTTGGCGCCGTGCTGGGCCTGCTGCTTTCCCTGAACATCTCGGTGTTCGCGCAGCGCGAACCGCGTCTGCCGATCCCCTACGAGGACCTGCAGCTGCTGTCGGCGGTGTTCGGCAAGATCAAGAACGATTACGTCGACCCGGTCTCCGACGACAAGCTGATCCACGAAGCGATCACCGGCATGGTGCGGGGCCTCGACCCGCATTCGGATTTCCTCGACGCCGAGGCGTTCAAGGAACTGCAGGTCGACACCCAAGGCAAGTTCGGCGGTCTCGGCATCGAGGTCGGCGTCGAGAACGGCGTCATCCGCGTGATCTCGCCGATCGAGGACACGCCTGCGTTCAAGGCCGGAATCGAGCCCGGCGACCTGATCATCAAGATCGACGACACCGCGACCCAGGGACTGGCGCTCAACAAGGCCGTCGACAAGATGCGCGGCAAGCCGGGGTCGACCGTCGTGCTGACAGTACTGCGCAAGGGCGTCAACGCGCCGCTGACCTTCACGCTGGTGCGCGAGGTGATCAACGTCAAGAGCGTGGTCTCCAAGACGATCCAGCCGGGCTACGGGTACATCCGGGTCCGCAAGTTCCAGGAGGACACCGGCGCCGATGTCGCCAAGGCGGTCACGGCGCTGTACGCCAAGGGACCGCTCAAGGGGCTGGTGCTCGATCTGCGCAGCGATCCGGGCGGCCTGTTGAACCAGGCGGTCGCGGTTGCCGCGACTTTCCTGCAGAAGGACGCACTTGTCGTGTACACCGACGGTCGCACACCCGATTCCCACATGCGCCTGACGGCATCGAGCGAGAATTACCTGCGTCGCGGCAGCGACTATCTGAGCGAACTGCCGCCAGGCATCAAGACGGTCCCGATGGTCGTCCTGGTCGACGGCGGCACCGCCTCGGCCTCGGAGATCGTCGCAGGCGCGCTGCAGGACCACAAGCGCGCGACGATCCTCGGTGTGCAGACCTTCGGCAAGGGCTCGGTGCAGACGATCCTGCCGCTCGGCAACAATACCGGGCTGAAGCTCACCACCGCGCGCTACTACACGCCGTCGGGCCGGTCGATCCAGGCCAAGGGCATCGTGCCCGACATCGCCGTCGACGACGGGCGCGAGCCGATGATCCGGATTCGCGAGGCGAATCTCGTCCACCACCTCGACGTGCCGGGCACCGGCACGGGCACGAAGTCCGGCGCGGCGAAAGACGCGGTGGCCGCCCCAGCGCCGGAAAGCAAGGCCAGGCCCGACAGCGGCCAGATCGACGTCCTGCCGCCGCGCATCGAGTTCGGCTCGGCCGACGACTTCCAGTTGAAGCAGGCGATGAATTTCCTGAAAGGCTCGCCGGTGATCGCGTCGGCCAAGATGGATTCCCCCGACACGCAGGCGAAGCCGCAGTAATCGGCCGGCCCGCCCTGCCGACAGCGACCGGGCAGCAGCCGGACGCGACGACAATCCGATGACGCCCGGCTACCGACCGGGCGTCGTGGCGTTGGCCGACACCGACATGGACGATCCGCAGCTCCTCCGCTACAGCCGGCACATCCTGCTCGACGAGCTCGGCCACGAAGCGCAGGCGAAATTCGCGGCAGCCCATGCGCTGATCGTCGGCGTCGGGGGTCTCGGCGCCCCGGCCGCGCAATTCCTCGCCGCCGCGGGCATCGGCACGATCACGCTGTGCG
>JAGXBK010000026.1 GCA_018971195.1 Betaproteobacteria bacterium | reverse complement strand
GCCGCGCCGCTGATCGGAGGAAAATGGGGTCAGAGCCGTAATATTTCGCCGGAAAATGGAGTCAGCGGAAAATGCGATAAATGGGGTCAGAGCCGTAATATTTCGCCGACGTCGATGAAGTGCCTTGCGATTGCCAGCGGCGAAATATTGCGGCTCTGACCCCATTTATCGCATTTTCCGCTGACCCCATTTTCCGGCGAAATATTACGGCTCTGACCCCATTTTCCTGACCCCATTTTCCTCCGATCAGCGGCGCGGCGGAAGCGGCTTGATGCTCAGGTCCGGGCGCGGGCCGAAGGCCGGGCGGACGGGACCCTCGGCGGCGGCGGTGTCAAGCGCTGTCGCAAGCGCCGTCTCGAGTTGCCGGTCGCGCCCCGCCTGCGCGTCCTGCGGCGAATTGTCGATCTCGATGTCCGGGTCGGTGCCGTAGTTCTCGACGCTCCAGCCCACGTCGCTGAACCAGAACGAGAACTCGGGCTGCGTCGTCTCGGTGCCGTCGACCAGCGGGTGCCGCGGATTGATGCCGATGACGCCGCCCCAGGTGCGCGTTCCGACGAGCTTGCCGATCTTCATCAGCTTGAAGCAATGGGAGAAGATGTCGCCGTCGGAACCCGCATGCTCGTTGGTCAGCGCGACGACCGGTCCCGCCGGCGATTCGCCGGGATACGGCTCGGGCTGCCCCCACCGCGACAGGTCGTAGCCCAGGCGCTTGCGCGCGACCTTTTCCAGCAGCAGTTGCGACACGTGACCGCCGCGGTTGTAGCGCAGGTCGACGATCAGCGCGTCGCGATCGCATTCGCCGCCGAAATAGCGGTGGAACTCGGCAAAGCCCGCCGACATCATGTCGGGCAGGTGCAGGTACCCGACGCGATCACCGGATCGCTCGTGCACGAAACGGCGATTGCGCTCGACCCATTCGCGATAACGCGCGGGGACTTCGTCGGCCAGCGTCGTGACCAGCACGCTGCGCGGCAGCGCATCGGGACCGGCGCCCGTGGGTGGCGCCAGCGTCAGCTCGACTTTCGCCCCCGCCTGGTTGACGAGCAGCGCCTGCGGTGGACGATCGCGCCCAATGGCCTGTCCGTTCACTGCGACGATGCGCTCGCCCGGCCGCGCCCGCACGCCGATGGCGTTCAGCGGCGAATCGCAGGTCACATCCCAGGGGTCGCCCTCGACGATGCCCACGATCTCGTATCCGTCGGCGTCCGGCGCCGGACGCAGGTCCGCAGCGAGATGGCCCAGCGCAACCGCGGGAGGGCGCCGGTAGTCGCCGCCCACCTCGTAGGCGTGCGAGGTGCCGAGCTCGCCCTGCATCTCCCAGATCAGGTCGGAGAGCTCGCTGCGCGTCGCAACCCGCGGAAGCAGCGCCGCGTAGCGCCGGTACTGTGCCTCCCAGTCGACGCCGGACATGTCCTGCACCCAGAACTGGTCGCGCTGCAGCCGCCACACTTCGCGCAGCATCTGTTTCCATTCGCTGCGCGGGTCCACCGACAGGCGGATCCGCCCGAGGTCGATGTAGCCGGATTTGCGCGACGGCTCCTCGGACGCCGCGACCGCGCGCTCGCGCGGATCGGGCGCACGATCGGCGCGCACCGCGCGCAGCTTCCGGCCGTCGCGAAGCACCAGGGTCGCGCGGTCGGCGGCAACGACGAACTCGTCCACGCGGTCGACCAGCGTGTCGCACTTCATGGTCTCGAAATCGAAGACCTCGAGGCGGCCTGGCGAATCCTTGTGGCCGCCGCGACCGTGCGCGCCCGCGATCGGCATCAGCGTCCACACGACCTTGTCGTTGACGATCCCGGCGATCTGGCCGTAGCGCCCCTCGGGCACCGGAAATGCGGCGACGCGGCGCACGATGCCGTCGAGGTCGACACGCATCGCCGCCTGCTCGTTCCCGGGCTTGGCCGCGGCGCTCTTGCGCTCATCCTGCGCGAGCCCGCGCGGCGCCGGCTCGAACGGAGCTTTCGCATCCGCCGCGAGCGCGATAAGGTACGGGCGCGAGGCGCGGGGGAACGAGAGCTCGAACTGCACGGCGTCGTACACCGGATCGAAGGTGCGCACCGACAGGAAATACAGGTACCTGCCCGCGGGGTCGAACGCCGGGCAGTAGTCGCGGAAATCGGGCTGGGTGACGAGCGTGCCCTCGTTCGTCGCGACGTCGTGGAGCTTGATCGCGCAGCGCCGCTGATTGATCCAGTGCGTGTACGCGAGCCACTGGCCGTCGGGGGACCACGCCAGATCCTCGCTGCGGCCGGCGTCGCTGCGATCGACGACGTTGAACGCGTTCGACTCGAGGTCGGCGATCATCACTTCGTGCCGGTGATTCGCCAGCGCGATCCGCTTGCCCACCGGCGCCGCGCATATCGTCAGCACGCGGCCGATGTCCCAGGGCATCGTCGTCACCTCGCCCTCGCGCACGACGACGATGCGCTCCTCGCCCGATTCGTCGCTGACCGCGACCAGGGTCTCGCCGTCGGCGAGCCATTGTCCCTGCCGGTATCGGACGCCGTCGGCGGCGCCGTGCTGGCGCACCGCCCCTTCCCACAGCGCGAAGGTCATCAGCTTGCCGCGCATCTCGACCGCGAGGCTATGTCCGGCAGGATGCAACTGGAAGCCGGCGAGGTTGTCGGCGGCGGCGACGAACCTTCGCCCCGCCTGCGTCCTGGGCGACGGCACGTCGATCGGCACGCGCGCGCTCGTCCCGTTCGCGCAGTCGAACAGCCAGACCTGCCCCGCGCACTGGTAGACGATGCGCCTGCCGTCGGTCTGCGCGTGCCGCGCGTAGTAATCGTCGTGGTCGGTGTGCCTGCGCACATCGGTCCCGTCGGGCGTGCAGGAATACAGGTTGCCCACACCTTCGCCGTCGGAAAGGTAGTAGATCCGCTCGCCGATCCACATGGGGCTGGTGATATTGCCGGCGAGCCCGGTCAGCCGGCGGAACGTGCCGCCGCCGGTCGCATCGCACCACAAGTGACCCGCCGTGCCACCGCGGTAGCGCTTCCAGCGCGCCGGGTCGGCGGTGTTGCGGCCGATCACCTTCGCCCTGCCCGGGCCGAACGCCAGGTGATTGACCTGGCCCAGCGCGATCGGCTCCGGCATGCCGCCGTCGACGCGCAGGGTGAACGCGCGGTAATTGCGGAAGAACGGCTGCCCCCAGGTGGTCACGAACAGGATCCGCCCGTCGGGCGTCCACCCGCGCACCAGCACGTCCGGGCCGAGCCAGGTCAGGCGTCGCGCCGGCCCCCCCTCGGCGGGCATCAGGTACACCTCGGGGTTCTGCTCGTCGCGGCCGACGAATGCGAGCAGGCGTCCGTCGGGTGACAGCGCGGGCGTCGACGGCTCGCCCAGGCCCGCGGTCAGGCGCCTCGCGATGCCTCCCGATGCGCTTGCGCACCAGAGATCATCGTCGCAGACAAAGGCGATGGCATCGCCCGCAATCGTCGGTTGCCGCAGGTAGCCGGCTTCGTTCATGGTCACGCGTCCTGAATGATCGTGATGCGATTCTGCCCCAGTCGGCGCCGGCCGGTGGCGCGCAGCCGCCCGGCGGAGGCCTGAATATTCACCTTTCCGATCTGCAGCGGCGCGGCCTGTTCCGGGCGCAGCAGCTTGATCTCGACGTCGGTGCCGTAGGCCATGACGATCGCGCGGCGCAGCGCGATCTTCGCTGTCGAGAGCGCCCGGTAGTCGCTGCGCGTGAGCGTGACTGAAGCGTATGGCGGTCGAGTGCCTTCAGCCCCGCGACCGGCGCGCCGTAGCCGAACGCCCCGGTCTGCTTCGCCCTCGCCGCCCGCGCATCGGGGCCGACGATCCTGCCCGCGACATGGAAGGCGTTGGGCGACCGGTTCTTCGGATCCACCAGACGCCCGATCGAGTACACATAGTCGGCGGCGGTCAGTTGGCGTTGCGTCCCCTTGAACGCCGGATCGGCCGCGAAGTCGATCCCTTTGCGCAGCTTGAACGGGCAGCGCGCGATGCTAGCCGCGAGGCACGCCGTCCTCGCCGACGTCGATCGTCCGCCCCGGCGGCGCATTCATCCGCACGCGGTGCAGGACACCGCGGAAGCGATAGCTGACGTCCCAGTACGCCGGGCGCGCGTGGGGCTCGACGCTCGCGCAGCGCTGGACGTCCTGGTCGCGGACGCGCGGTCCGCCGTCCACGTTCGCGCCGATGGCCGCGCCGGCCACCGCGCCGCCTGCGGTCGCGATGTCCCGCCCGTGGCCGCCTCCGACCTGGTGCCCCAGTACGCCGCCGATCACCGCGCCGACGATCGCACCGGGGACATTGACGCCCCCGCCCCCATCCTCGACGACCTGGCGACGCTCGACCCAACAGCGCCTCTCCGGCGGGCCCATCACCGCACGCACTGAATCCACCCGCACGGCATAGAAACGCTCGGGCGGCGGCCCGCCATACGCCTGCGGCGGCGACGCGACATAGCCGACCGGCCCGTCGCCGTCGCGATCCCGGTGCTCGCGCTCGCCGTATCCCTGCTCGCGATAGCGCGGCACGTAGACGTTCTCGTACCAGCGGTCCTGCACGAAGTAGACCGGCCGATCGCAGGCGTCGTATTCGCGGCAGTGTCGGCTCCAGTGCCTGGCATGGCCTGGCGGCACGCGAAGATAGATCGGCGCCTGAACAATGCCCGCCGGCGCAGGCAGGACTTCGATCGGCTGCGCGTAGATCAGCGGCGGCGGCGGCATGCCGCCGATGTCGATGCGCCCGTAGAAGCCGGGCTCGCCGACACTGACGGAGATCCCGGCATGCGCGACGACCGGCGACGCGCCGGCGACCAGCAGCGCCATCGTGTACAGGAAACGCTTCATCGTGATGCCTCCTTGGAACGGCAGCGATCATTATGACAGTGGCATCGCCGTTCGGAAATGCCGCCCATCGCGTTCCCCGGTCCCTCGCCCCAGTCCTCTCCCGGCGTTGCGGGCAGAAGGAGCGGAGCGGGAGCGAGACGGGCGAGGGGATGCTCGCTGCTGCGCAGAACTTTTTCGCGCGAGCGATCGTCGATAGGCAGGCGCGAAACGACCGGTGCGGCGCCCGCAGCGCCTGCGGGAAAAATTTACAAACGCAGCCGGCCCGCGCCACGACGACCCATCGCCACGCGACATCCGAGGACTCGACATGATCCAGGCAGAGCACCTGACCCGCCGCTATGGCGACCTGACCGCGGTCGACGACGTGTCGTTCCGCATCGAACGCGGCCAGGTCGTCGGCCTGCTGGGGCACAACGGCGCGGGCAAGACGACGATCATGAAGATGATCACCGGCTTCCTCGAACCCAGCAGCGGGACGGTGCGCATCGACGACCTCGAGATCGGCCGCGACACCCGCGCGATCCAGATGCGCATCGGCTACCTGCCCGAGAACTGCCCGCTGTGGCCGGAGATGACGGTCATCGACTACCTGGATTACCAGGCGACGCTGCACGGGGTCGCCGAGGCGCGCAGGGGCGGGGCGATCGCCGATGCGATCCGGCGCACGGCGCTCACCGAGAAAGCCACGGCGCCGATCCACACGCTGTCGCGGGGCTACCGCCAGCGCGTGGGTGTCGCGCAGGCGCTGCTGCACGCGCCCGACATCATCATTCTCGACGAGCCGACCAACGGCCTCGACCCGACCCAGATCCGCCACATGCGCGAGCTGATCCGCGAGCTCGCGAAGAGCGCCACGGTCATCGTGTCGACGCACATCCTGCAGGAAGTGCAGGCGGTGTGCGAGCGCGTGCTGATCCTGCGCGCCGGAAAGCTCGTCGTCGACGCGCGCATGGACGAGCTCGCCCGCCCCGCGGGACTGCTCGTGAGCATCGAAGGCGATGCGCGCGAGACGCTGCGGCGCGTCGCGGGGGTTGCCGGGGTCGAGGAGCGCGGCGCCGAGGAAGGCCACCGGCAATACAGGCTCGACGCGCCGGCGGACGCGGCGCCGGCGGTCGCGGAGGCGGTAACGCGGGCCGGGCTCAAGCTCCACGCGCTGCGTGCGCGGCGCCGCGACCTCGAGACGATCTTCGCCGAGGTGAACGAGGAGGCGAGCCCTGGCCGAGAGCCTGCGCGTTCGGCCGGCGGAGACCGACCATGACCGAGATCCTGCGCATCGCGCGCAAGGAGTTCCGCGGCTTCTTCGCCTCGCCTGCGGCATGGCTGTTCATGGGGGCGTTCCTCGCGGTGACGCTCTTCGTGTTCTTCTGGGTCGCGACGTTCTTCGCGCGCAACATCGCCGACGTGCGACCGATGTTCCAGTGGATGCCGATCCTGCTGATCTTCCTCGTCGCCGCGCTGACGATGCGCAGCTGGTCCGAGGAGCGCCGCGCGGGAACGCTCGAGAGCCTGCTGACGGCGCCGGTGCGCCCGCTCTACCTCGTGCTGGGCAAGTTCGTCGCCGCACTGGCGCTGGTCGCGGTCGCGCTGGCGCTGACGCTGCCGCTGCCGATCACCGTGTCGTTCCTCGGACCGCTCGACTGGGGACCGGTCGTCGGCGGCTACGTCGCGACGCTGTTCCTCGCCGCCGCCTACGTCGCGATCGGCGTCTACATGAGCTCGCGCACCGACAATCCGATCGTCGCGCTGATCCTGACGACGCTGGTGTGCGGGGCGTTCTACCTGATCGGCTCCGACACCCTCGTCGACCTGTTCGGCTATCGCGTGGGCCACGTCCTCGCGCTGCTCGGCACCGGAACGCGCTTCGAGTCGATCACCCGCGGCGTGCTCGACCTGCGCGACCTCTATTACTACGTGTCGATCGTCGGCATCTTCCTGGCTCTCAACCTGTTCGCCCTCGAGCGCCTGCGCTGGGCCGGCAATCCGGGCGTCGCCCGGCACCGCCTGTGGGGCTGGATGCTCGGCCTCGCGGCCGTCAACTTCGCAGCCGCCAACCTGTGGCTCGCGCCGATCGGCTGGGCGCGCATCGACATCACGCACGGCCACATCTACACGCTTTCCGCCGCCACCCGGCAGCAGCTCGCGCGCCTGAAGGAGCCGCTGCTGATCCGCGGCTACTTTTCCGCCAGGACCCATCCGCTGCTCGCGCCGCTGGTCCCGCAGGTCGAGGACCTGCTGCGCGAATACGCGGTCGCCGCGGGCGGCAAGGCCCGCGTCGAGTTCATCGACCCGACCCGCGACCGTGCGGCCGAGGACCAGGCCGCGGCGAAGTACGGCATCAAGCCGGTCCCGTTCCGCACTGCGAATCGCTACCAGTCTGCGGTCGTCAATGCGTACTTCGACGTCGTCGTCGCCTACGGCGACCAGTTCCAGCACCTCGGGTTCCAGGACCTGATCGAAGCCAAAGCGAGCGGCGAGCGCAGCATCGACGTGGCGCTCAAGAACCCGGAATACGCGATCACGCAGGCGATCCGCAAGGTCGTCGACGAATACCGCGCCGGTGGCAATCCGTTCGAGAGCCTGACCGAGCCGGTGACTTTCCACGGCTACCTATCCCCCGACGCCAAGCTCCCGGCGTCGCTGCGCAAGCTCCATGCCGACCTGCAATCGCTGCTCGACCAGATGCAGAAACAGGCCGGCGGCAAGCTGAAGGTCGCCTTCGAGGACCCCGACGGCGGCGGCGGGAAGCTCGCCACGCAACTGAAGCAGCGTTACGGCTTCGGCCCGCAGATCGCGAGCCTGCTCGACACGCATCCGTTCTGGTTCTACATGGTGCTGACGCGCGACGGCAGCTCGATGCAGGTGCCGCTGCCCGACACGCTCGACAAGGCCGCGCTCAAGCGCTCGCTCGAGGCGGCCATCGAGCGCATGGCGCCGGGCTACCTGAAGACGGTCGCGCTGTTCGCCCCGCCGGGCTACGGCCCCGGGAGCCTGCGCTACACGAGGCTCAGCGACGCGCTCGCCGCCAACGAGCGCATCGTCGACACCGACCTCAAGAGCGGTCACGTGCCGGCCGACGCCGACCTGCTGCTGGTGCTCGCGCCGCAGAGCCTCGACGACAAGCAGCGCTTCGCGATGGACCAGTTCCTGATGCAGGGCGGCAGCATCGTGATCGCCACGTCGCCTTTCGACGTCCAGTTCGGCGACAGCCTCACTGCGACCAAGGTCGACTCGGGCCTGAAGGACTGGCTCGCGCAGATGGGCGTGAGCATTGGCGACACGATGGTGCTCGATACCCGCGACGCCGCGCTGCCGATCCCGGTCCAGCGCGATCTCGGCGGCATCCCGGTGCGCGAGATCCGCATGCTGCCGTATCCGCAGTTCCCGGACCTGCGGGGGGCGGGCCTCGATCCGCAGAACCCGATCACCGAGAACCTCGGGCAGTTGACGATGAACTGGGCGTCGCCGATCAGCATCGACGCGACCAGGAACAAGTCGCGCTCGGTCGCCGAGCTGCTGAAGAGCTCGCCGCAGAGCTGGACGTCGGCGAACCTCGATGTCATCCCCGACTACCGCGCCCACCCCGACACCGGATTCGCGGTGACCGGCGAACGCAAGCCGCGGCTGCTCGCCGTCGCGCTGCAGGGCCGCTTCGACTCGTACTATGCGGGCAAGCCCTCGCCGCTGGCGAGCGGGGTCGCACCGAAGAGGGGATCGGACGCGAATGGCGGCAAGCCCGCGGACACGGTTACCACGCAAGGCGCGAATTCGGCGAAAGGCGCGAATGACGCCGGCGACGCGGTGCCTGCCGGCGGCGTCATCGACCGCTCGCCCGAATCGGCGAAGCTCGTCGTCATCGCGAGCAACACCTTCGCGTCCGACGGAACGATCGATCTCGCGTCCGCGGGGCTCGGCACCCTCTACACCAAGCCGCTCGAGTTCATGCAGAACGCGATCGACTGGTCGCTGCAGGACCCTGGTCTGCTCGCGCTGCGGGGCCGCAGCCAGCTCGCGCGCACGCTGACACCGATGCCCGAGCGCGAGCAGCGGATGTGGGAATACGCGAACTACGCGCTCGCGCTGGCCGGACTGCTCATCGTGTGGATCTGGCGCAGGCAGGTCGGAAAAGCCGACCGCCGGCGCTACCAGCGCATACTCGCGGAGGTCCAGGCGTGAAAAAGACCATCTCGTTGCTGGGCGCACTGCTGGTCGCACAACTCCTGCTCGCATTCGGCTTGAGCTTCACCGGTCCCCGGCTGTCGGCCCGCAGCGCCGACAAGCCGCTGTTTTCGCTGGCAGGCGGCGACGTGGACCGGATCACGATCGAGGGTCCGGACCAGGCGAAGGTCGTGCTTGCCAAGGTCGGCGGCGCCTGGCAGCTTCCCGACGAAGGCAATTTCCCTGCGGACAAGGCGCGCGCCGACGCGCTGGTGAAGACACTCGAAGGCCTCAAGGAGGGCATGCCTGTCGCGACGACGTCGCAGGCACTCGCGCGCTTCAAGGTCGGCGACGACCGCTTCGAGCGTCGCATCACGCTGGCCGGCGCGGGCAAGACGCTGGCGACTCTCTACTTCGGCACGTCACCGTCGATGCGCGAGATCCACGCGCGCCGGTCCGGACAGCGCGACGTCTATTCGGTGGCGTTCGCCACCTACCAGGCACCAGCGAAGGCCGAGAGCTGGGAAGACAAGGCGATCCTGCAGATCCCGAAGAAGGACATCGAGGCGATCGACGTCGCCGGCTTGCACATCGCCCGGGTGTCCGTCACCCCCGAAGCCGCCCAGCCCGAATGGGAGGCGACCGGCTTGGCCAAGGGCGAGGCGCTCGACACGAAGGCGGCGGACAAGCTCGCCGGCCTGCTCGCCGACCTGCGCATCGACGCCGTGCTGGGCAAAAATGCGAAGCCCGACTACGGTCTCGACCGCCCGGTGCTGGCGCTCTCGCTGGTCAAGGCCGGCGGCCAGACGATCGATTACGCACTGGGCAAGGAAAAAGACGGCAAGACCTACACCCTCAAGGCCTCGACACGCGACGAATATTTCCGCCTTCCGGACTACACCGCTTCGCCCCTGCTCGACGCGGCTAAGCGGGACAAGCTGCTGGCAGCACCGGAAGCGTCGCACGCGCCGGCGGCGAAGCTCGCCAAGCCGGCGGCAAAGCTCGCCAAGCCGGTCGCCAAAGGTTGATGCGACCCACGTTTCGCGCCAACATGCGCTCGATCGCCTGACGCTCCCCGGGCGCCCGAATTCGGGAGCAAGCCGCGGAGTGCGGCGTCGCGCCGCCAGGTCCAGACTCCGGCCATCGATCGACGATGACCGCAAAGGATCGCGATGAACATGACCGCCCGAGCCGAATTTCTCGCCGCCGCGACCGTCGCGGACCCGCGCTGGACCAGCGTCGCCACCCGCGACCCGAAAGCGGACGGACGCTTCGTCTACTCGGTGCGCACGACCGGCGTGTACTGTCGTCCGTCCTGCGGCGCGCGCAGGCCGCGGCCGGGGAACGTCGCCTTCCACGCCACGCCTGCGGACGCCGAGCGCGCGGGTTTCCGGCCGTGCAAGCGCTGCAAGCCCGACCAGGCACCGCTCGCTGCGCGCAACGCCGCGAAGGTGGCGGCCCTGTGCAGGCTCATCGAAAGCGCCGAGCGCGCACCCCGGCTCGACGAGCTCGCGCAGCATGCGGGGTCGAGCGTTCACCACCTGCACCGGATGTTCAAGTCGGTGACCGGGCTCACGCCCAGGGCCTGGGCCGCAGCGCATCGCGCGAAGCGCGTGCGTGCCGAGCTCGATCGCGGGACGAGCGTCACCGATGCGATCTACGGCGCGGGCTACAGCTCGAGCGGACGGTTCTACGAGGAATCCGACCGACTGCTCGGGATGACGCCCTCGCGCTATCGCGCAGGCGGCGCCGACACCGTCATCCGCTTTGCCGTCGGCCTCTGCTCGCTGGGTTCGATCCTGGTCGCGGCGACCGGGCGCGGCGTGTGCGCGATCCTGCTGGGCGACGATCCCGATGCGCTGACGCGAGAGCTGCAGGACCGCTTCCCGCGCGCCCGGCTGCTTGGAGGCGACGCGAAATTCGAGGATCTCGTCGCGAAGGTCGTCGGCTTCGTCGAGGCACCGCGCCTGGGACTCGACCTGCCACTCGACCTGCGCGGCAGCGCATTCCAGCAGCGGGTCTGGGAGGCGCTGCGCACGATCCCCGCGGGCGAGACCGCGAGTTATTCCGAAGTCGCGCGGCGCATCGGTGCGCCGAAATCGGTGCGCGCGGTGGCGCAGGCCTGCGCCGCCAATGCGCTGGCGATTGCGATTCCCTGCCATCGCGTCGTGCGCAACGACGGTGCATTGTCGGGTTATCGCTGGGGAGTCGAGCGCAAGCGTGCGCTGCTCGACCGCGAGGCGCGCGAAGAACCCAAAGCCGCCGCATGAACGCAGCGGAAGCAGCGCACGCAGGCGGCGCAATCGTCAGCCGCCGAGCACGAGGCTGCGCACCCGTCGCGATGCCGCGATCTCGCCCCGGGCGAAGCTCTCGTGGTTGGACTCGATCGATTTCGGCTCGTAGAGGAAATTGACCATCAGACCCAGCGACTCCCGCAGTCCTCTCCTCGAAGCGTTCGCCAGCCAGTCGATCCGCTCCAGCCTCGCCCCGTTGTGGAGGTGGAACCGCGCTACCGGATCCCGCGCTGGCTCGCCGTCGTCGCCGGGACTCAGCAGATAGGTGGCGCACAGCGCGGTCAGCGGCTCCTTCAGTTGCGCGAGGCGCCCGACCGCGCTCTCCGGATCGGCGGCGATCCGGGTGACGTCGTTGCCGAGCTCCCCGGCGATGACTTTCAGCGTCGACGCCAGCGCAGGCGGCGTTGGCGCATCGGCGGCGTCCCGCCTGAGCTGCCGGTTGAGCCAGGCGCAGAAGCCGGGAATCGGCGACAGCGTGCAGAACATCTTGAGACGCGGGAACTCCTGCGACAACACCTCGACGACGTTCTTGATGAGGAAGTTGCCCAGCGACACGCCGCGCAGGCCGGGCTGGCAGTTGCTGATCGAATAGAAGACCGCCGTCGTCGCGCGCTGGGGGTCGCCGGCCGCCGATTGCGCATCGAGCAGCGGCGCCACCGCGTCGGCCATGCGGTCGATCAGCGCCACTTCGACGAAGATCAGCGGCTCGTCGGGAAGCGCCGGGTGGAAGAATGCGAAGCATCGCCGATCGACCCCCAGTCGCCGGCGCAGGTCGTTCCACCCGCGGATCTCGTGCACCGCCTCGTGGACGATGATCTGCTCCAGCAGATAGGCGGGGCTGCGCCAGTCGACCCGGACCATCTGCAGGAAGCCCGGGTTGAACCACGACGCCAGCAGGTGGCGGAAGTCGGCGTCGACCGCCTCGAGCTCGCGTTGCTCGCCCTTGATCTCCAGCAGTCGTTCGCGCATGTGCAGGATCGTCCCGGTACCGCCCGGTGCGCGATTCAACCGCCGCAGCAATTCCTGGCGCGGCGGCTCGGCGACCACGCCGAGCCGCAGCAGGTTGGCGGCCGTAGGGTCCGCGGCGTAGGCCCTTGCGGCCGCGAGGACCTCGGCCGGATCGGGCGAGAATTCGGCGAGCAGGCCGCAGACGAATCGCCCCTGGTTACGCTTGTCGAGCGCGCGATACTGGTCGAGCGTGATCTTGGCGAGCGACACGCCCGCAGCCTCGCCACGCTCGCTCAGCAGCTTCCTGCAGCCCTGGACGAGGCGCCGGACGCGCAGTCCGTCGCGGGCGATCGCCGCGGCGCGTTTGTGAACGGATTCGAACATGTGCAGGTCGGGAGCAGCTTGCGGGATGCTCGCATCGGCTGCGCAAATGCGGCACCATACTCCTTTTCTATCGGCTCGTTCCCCCCGCACCCATGGACCCTCTCGTCCGCACGATCCTGATCGGCTTCGGCGTCGGCCTGGTCGCCAAATTCATGACCGCCGGGCGCGCAATCGGCGCCTTCATCGCCAGCGTCCTGGTCGGCATTGTCGGCGCGGTTGCTTCGACGTACGTGGGCCGAGGGTTCGGGATCTACCACGCGGGAGAGTCGGCCGGCGCGTTGGGTGCCCTGGTCGGCGCCGTGCTGCTGGTCGTTCTCTATCACCTGATCGTACCGCGCAGGAACTACTGAAAACGCAGCCCGCGACCCGCGCGACTGCCCGATCGCCCGGGGACCGTTACCGCCTGAAATCGCGGAAGCCGGCGGCGCGCGCCAGGTCGCCCTTCACGTCCTCGCGACTGCGCTCGTAGACGATCTCGCGCCCGCCGACGTTGCCCACATACGCCGAGCCGTTGCGCGTGAGCGTCAGATCGCATCGCACGTTGTGGACGCCTTCCCCGAGCACGACCGTGATGACGTCCAGGCGCTTGTTCAGGACCACGACGTCGAGCGTCTGGCCGCTGCTCGTGACGCGTACCTGTATTTTTTCGTCGTTCATGTGAGCTTCGGTTTGGTTGCGGGCGAATCCCGCTGCCTGCATTCATCCAGAGTAGCCCGCCGTGGGTCGAAGGGCAATGGCTCAGGCAACCTGTCCCGCCGCGTGCCCCGAGGACCACGCCCACTGGAAGTTGTAGCCGCCCAGCCATCCGGTGACGTCGACGACCTCACCGATGAAATAGAGGCCGGGGACGCGCGTCGCGGCCATGGTCCTCGACGACAGGTCGCGCGTGTCGACGCCGCCCAGGGTCACTTCGGCCTTGTTGTAGCCGAGTGTGCCCGACGGTAGCACCTTCCAATGGTTCAACTGCGCGCCGATGGTCCGCAGGCGCTCGTCACCGAGCCCACTGATCGGCACCGCGACGCCTTGGGGGGCGCACCACTGCTGCGCGAGGCGCCTGGGGAGCCGCTCGGCCAGCAGGTTGTCGAGCCGCGCTGCCGATCGCGCGTGCGCGCGCAGCCACGCGGCGGCATCGAGCCTCGGCAGCAGGTCGATCGCCAGCGACTCGCGGCCATTCCAGTAGGACGATGCCTGGAGGATCGCGGGACCCGAAAGGCCGCGGTGCGTGAACAGCAGGTGTTCGCGGAAGCGTCCGGCGCCGCAGGTCACCTCGGCATCCACCGAGATGCCGGAGAGGTCACCGTAGCGCGCCAGCGCGTCGGGGGCGAATGCGAGCGGCACCAGCGCCGGTCGGGTCGGCACGATCGCCAACCCGAACTGCTCGGCGATGCGGTACCCGAACGGCGTGGCGCCGATCTTGGGCACGGTGAGGCCGCCGGTCGCAATCACCAGCGACGTGCAGTGCACGCCGCCCTGGGGGGTCGCCACCGCGAAGCCGTCCCCTTCGCGCGCGATGCCGTCCACCGCACAGGGCATGCGCCAACCCACGTGCGCGCGCTCGCACTCCGCTTCGAGCATCGCGATGATGTCGAGCGAGGACCGGTCGCAGAACAGCTGGCCGAGCGTCTTCTCGTGCCAGGCGATGCCGTAGCTCTCGACGAGGCGCAGGAACTGCGCGGGCGTGTAGCGTGCGAGCGCCGAGCGGCAGAAATCGGGATTTTGCGACAGATAGCTTGCCGGCCCGGCGTTGACGTTGGTGAAGTTGCAGCGGCCGCCGCCGGAGATGCGGATCTTTTCGCCGACGACGTGATAGTGCTCGATCAACAGCACCCGGCGGCCGCGCTGTCCGGCCTGCGCTGCGCACATCATGCCGGCGGCGCCCGCGCCGATGACGACGACATCCACTGTCACCGCCAAGTCTTCTCCCTGGCGGCAGCCGTAGGCGCGTTCCTACATGCGAGCAGGTGCCCGTCCGGTACCCCCGATCGCGCCGTAGCGATTAGGATGGGTGCTGCGGCGAGCGATGTCGAAGCTGCAATCGAATGGGAGAACACAGGATGCGTACCGTACTGATCGCGTTGTCGATGCTGCTGTGCTCGACCACGTCCGCGCTCGCCCAGGTGAGCGTCAACATCGCGGTTCCCGGGGTCAGCATCGGATTCAACGTGCCGGTGTATCCGCGACTGGTGCCGGTGCCCGGCTACCCGGTCTACTACGCCCCGAGCCTGGGCGCGAACTACTTCTTCTACGACGGCATGTACTGGGTGTATCAGTACGACAACTGGTACGCAAGCTCCTGGTACAACGGGCCCTGGGAGCTGGTGAGTCCAGACTACGTCCCGCTGGTCATCCTTCGCATCCCGGTGCGCTACTACCGGCGGCCTCCCGGGTACTTTCGCGGGTGGGCCCTCGGCGCTCCGCCGCGCTGGGGCGAGCATTGGGGCAATGCCTGGGAGCAGGACCATCGCGATTGGGACCGGCGAGACCGCCGCGTCGTGCCCGCACGGGCCCCGTTGCCGCTGTACCAACGGCAGTATTCGGGCAACCGGTATCCGCCCGCGCCTCAACAGCGCAGCCTGGAATCGCGCAACTACCGCTACCAACCGCGCGATCCGGTCGTCCGCCAGCGCTACGAGGCGCAACGCGGACGTCCCGGTCCCGAGACGGGACCGCCGCGTGGAAGAGCGCCTGATCAGAATCGCGAGCGCGGTCCGGGGCCCGGCCAGGGTCGGGGGCCGGAGCATGGCCACGATCATGGGAATTAGTCGGGCGATGGTTTATCCTCGCCCGCATGCCGCTGTTCCGACAGCTCTTCGATCCCCAATCGTCGACCTACAGCTATCTGCTGGGTGATCGCGCGACGGGCGAGGCGATCCTGATCGATCCCGTGTTCGAGCAGGCGGCGCGCGACGCAGCGCTGGTCCGGGAGCTGGACTTGCGCCTGGTCGCGACCGTCGACACCCACGTCCATGCCGATCACGTGTCCGGGGCGTGGCTGCTGCGCAAGCGCCTTGGCGCAAAGATCGCCATCTCGGCGGCGAGCGGCGCGGAAGGCGCCGATCTCCGGCTTGCCGACGGCGACCGGGTCCGTTTTGGCGAGCGCCATGTCACGGCGCTCGCGACGCCCGGCCACACCAATGGCTGCATGTCGCTGGTGCTGGACGACGAAAGCATGGCCTTCACCGGCGATGCGCTCCTGATCCGCGGCTGCGGGCGCACCGACTTCCAGCAGGGCAACGCGCGCAGCCTCTACCGATCGATCAAGACGCGCATCTTCACGCTGCCTGACGATTGCGTGCTCTGGCCCGCGCACGATTACCGCGGGTTGACGGCAACCAGCGTGGGCGAGGAGAAGCTGCACAACCCGCGTCTGGGCGGCAACATCTCGGAAACCGATTTCGTCGGCTACATGCAGAATCTCGGCTTGCCCCATCCGCGGCAACTCGACGTGGCGGTGCCCGCCAACCTGGCCTGCGGCCGACCCGCGGACGAGGGACTCGCGACCGACGATCCGGGCTGGGCGCCGCTGACCTTCACCTTCGCCGGATTCTGGGAGATCGAGCCGGCGTGGGTCGAGGAGCACGCTGCCGGATTGCAGATCGTCGACGTGCGCGAGGCGGACGAGTTCGCCGGACCTTTCGGCCATATCGCCGGCGCCCGGCTCTTCCCGCTGGGCGAGCTGGGGAAACGCGCCGGCGAGCTCGCGAAGGAGCAGCCTGTCGTCACCGTGTGCCGCTCGGGCGCACGCTCGGCGCAGGCGGCGGTGATGCTGCGCAAGGCAGGCTTCGAGAAGGTCGCCAACCTCGCCGGCGGGATGCTGCGCTGGCGCGCCCAGAACCTGCCCGTCCGGGGCGCGCGGGACTGAGCGACGGCGTGCGATCCCGCAGCGCCCGCTACGCGTCGAAACCCAGCCAGCGGGTGAAGTTCTCGAGCGGCTCGCGCGGCATGGCCAACCGGTTCACCGCGGCCTCCTCTTCCGCATAGCCAAGCGACATCCCGCACACGACCGATTCGTCGGATCCGAGCCGCAGATTGGCAGCGATGACGTTCTGGTAACGGACGAAGACGACCTGCGGACAGGTCGCGATGCCCCGCACGTGCGCCGCCAGCATCAGGTTCTGAAGGAATAGGCCGCAATCGAGCCAGCTGTGCCGGGTCAGCGTCGAATCGATCGTGAAGATCAGCCCCACCGGCGCATCGAAGAAGGCGAAGTTGCGCGCCGTCCTGCGGGCGCGCGCCGCCATGTCCGAGCGTTCGATGCCCAGCGCGTTGTAATAGAGCCGCCCGAATTCGTCCTGCCGTGCGGCGCAGTCGGGAGGCTGGGGCTGCGGAAAGGGCGAGAACGACGGCTCGGAGCCGGCTTCGTGCGCGCGCAGGATCGCCTCGGTGAGCGCGCGTTTCGCCTCGCCCACGAGGACGTATGCGCGCCAGGGCTGGGTGTTGAACGTGCTGGGCGCCATGCGCGCCATGTCGAGAATCTCGACCAGACACGCCCGAGGCACCGGGTCGGGGCGAAACGCCCGAACGGTCTTGCGCGAGCGGATCGCATCATCGACGGCAGTGGCGACACCGGTAGTGTCGGATGCCATGGAGGACCTTCCTCGCAGGGGCCGAAAGCGGTGAACGACGGCGTGCGGCGCCGTCAGCGTGCCAGCGCGGTGCAGCCTAGCGCTTGGTCCATGCCCATCCGGCGATGCGCCAGCCGGCGGCGCCTTTCTGCAAGGCAAGCGTCAACGTCGCTCCGGTCTCCTTGACCGGCTTCCCGCGCATCTTGTACGCATAGCTCGCGGGGACGACGACGTACGCACGGTCGGCCGTGATGTCGACGCGCCGCGGTTTGCCGATCGTGACCACGCCGTCGGTGATCCCGTTCTTCCTGGCGTCGGCGTCGAAATCGTTCGCCCAGTTCGAGCACACCCCCGCACCGTGCCACTCGTGCGGCGGAAAGTCGTCGATGATCGACCCCTGCTCGGCGCATGCTGCCAGCGCCGATTTGGTGTCGCCCTTGTTGAATCCGTCGATGAACTGATGCACCGGCACCATGACGTCGGTGCGCTCCGATGCGGGCGCCGGTGCGGCGGCCAAGGCCAGTGACGCCATGGCGAGTGCGGCAATGATCTTGTTCATATGTTCGCTCCCCCTCGTGAGTTGACTCGTGCAGGCGTGAGGCCTGACGGCAGATCAGCGTATCACGGGGAGCAAGGCTGCGGGGGGTGTGGAGCACACTCCTGCAGGGTGAACCACCGCCCACCCTTCGCCCGGATGCTGGTCACGACGAACAAGGAGTGAATCGATGGACGCTACGACAACCCACCTCGCCGACTGCACCGCTGCAGAGCTGTTGCATCTCTACCGAACGGGGCAGGCGTCGCCGGTCGAAGCCACACAGGCGGTGCTGGAACGCGTCGCCGACCTTGACCGAACACTAAACGCGTTTTGCCTCGTCGATCCGGATCGCGCGCTCGAAAGCGCACGAGCATCGCAGACGCGCTGGGCTCAGAACGCCCCTTCTGACATTCTCGACGGCGTGCCGGTGTCGATCAAGGACTTGATCCTCACCCGTGGCTGGCCGACATTGCGCGGCTCCCGCACCGTCGACCCACGTCAGGCATGGGACATCGACGCACCGGTGACGGCTCGACTGCGCGAAGCCGGTGCAGTCCTGATCGGAAAGACCAATACTCCAGAGTTCGGCATCAAGGCAACGACCGACAGCTTGCTGACCGGGATCACCCGCAATCCGTGGAATACCCGGATGACGGCAGGTGGATCCTCCGGCGGCGCGGCGGCGGCGGTCGCGGCGGGAATGGGGCCGCTGGCCGTCGGCACGGATGGTGCAGGATCGGTGCGCATTCCGTCGTCGTTCTGCGGGATTCCAGGGTTGAAACCCTCGTTCGGACGGGTGCCGATGTTTCCGACTCCGCCGTCGGGCACGGTCGCGCATGTGGGGCCACACGCGCGCAGTGTCGAAGACCTTGCGTTGCTCCTGACGGTGATGAGCCGTCCCGACGCGCGCGACTGGACGTCGCTGCCCTACGATCCGCGCGACTACCGCGTGGGTCTGCAGGACGGCGTGCTCGGGCTGCGTATCGCTTTCAGTCCCGACCTTGGCTACGTCCGGGACGTCGACCCGGAAATCGCGGCATTGGTACGAAAGGCGGCCGAAGCATTCGCCGCACTCGGCGCGCAGATAGACGAAGTCGCGCCCGGATTCTCGAACCCTGAGGAGATCACGGCCAAGCTTTGGTTCGTCAGCTCCCTATCCCTGATCAGCGGCATGACGCAAGAGCAGGTCGCGCTCACCGATCCCGCCCTGCGCTGGCAGGCTGAGCAAGGACGCAAGGTGTCGGCGCTCGAGCTGCAGAAGCTGACGATGCGGCGCGGCGAACTCGGCTCGCTGATGCGGCAGTTTCACCAGCGCTACGATTTGCTGCTCACACCCGCGGTCTCGCTGCCTGCGTTCGAAGCAAAGGCGCCGGACGAATGGGAGCTGAGCATCGAACGATTCCTCGGCTGGACTCCGTTCTCGTATCCATTCAACCTCACGCAACAGCCGGCGATTGCGGTGCCTTGCGGTTTGACTCGCTCGGGGCTTCCGGTGGCATTGCAGATCGTGGGCCCGATGCATGGAGACGCGCTGGTGCTGCGGGCCGCGCGCGCGTACGAGTCGACACGTTCCTGGAAATTGCCGGTCACGGTCGCTCGCCGTCACTGAGTTCAGGAAGACCCATCCGGCGGGACCGTCGCGATCGCTTCAAGCAATTCAATCCGCCGGCATGCCGGCGCCCTGAAGGCGGCCGCAGCCCGCCCCCAGGGTACCCGGCCGGCTACTTCCAGTTGACGCTCTTCTCGGCCTTGTCGAGATAGCTGTAATCGATGTACTGGTTCATCCAGCCATCGATATCGCGGCCGAATGATTCCGGTATCTTCTTGGCGTCGATCACCGCCTTGAGAATGATCCGGGTCGAGGGCATGTCCACCCGGGGGTCCGTGACCACGATGGAATTCATTGCGTTGAGCACGACCGGCACGCCGCTGGGACTGTTCATCTTCTTGGCGACGATCTCGGCGACCTTTTCGGGAGGATTGCTCTTTATGAATTGCATCCCGCGCAAGGTCGCCTTCACGAATCCTTCGACGACGTCCGGGTGCGCCTTTGCGAAGGCGGGGGAGACGATCACTTCGAGGCTCTCGGCGTTCGCGATCGGGGGACGCTGCGCCACATAATGCAAGGCTGGATTCTGCTGGATCGCCGTCGCGGCGGCGGGCTCCCATGAGATGAAAGCGGCAATTTCGCCCTTCTCGGCCATTACTGCGAAATCAGAGACCTTGGCAAACAAGCGCTGGAACTTGAGGTGCTGCGTGTTCTCCACGTAGGTCAGAACCGCGTCCTGGACGGTCCCCAGCCCCGGGCTGCCCACCTTCTGGCCGTCGAGATCCTTGTACGAGTTGTACTTCTTGGCTCCGACGAGTGGCGCGTTGTACTTCGTCACGGACATCACCATCTTGAAGTTCTGTCCGCGGGCGGCCATCTCCATGAAGGGCGCCAGGCCGGCGGCAATCATGTCGATCTCGCCGTTGGCGAAATGCAGAAGCCCCTCAGGACCGTTGTTGAAGGTGTGCCGGTCGATCTTGATTCCTTCCTGCGCGTAATACCCCATCGCTTCGGCCACCCAGATGTTGGCGTAATCGGCTTCAGAGCCGATTTCGTCGCCAAGGCGCACGACGGTGAGCGGCTTTCCCCCCTGTGCCGATGCGGCAGGAGCAATGCCGAGAGCGATCGCCAATGCCAACAGGGCACCCGCAAGGCGGGGCAGGAGATGGAGCCAGCGTTGCCAGAGCCGATCAAGGAAATGCATGTTCAACCCTCCTCCGAGTTGTGAGTCGCGACGTCGCGAAGTGAAGCAGGTCAGGCAGAGACAATATCAATCCGTGCGTTCGAGTTGATTTCATCCTCCGGTACCCGCGGGGACGGCAGCATTGAGCAAGTTGGCGAACTGCGCGCGCAGGCGCGTGAACTCGGGGCTGAGCGTATTGCGTGGCCGCGGCAGCAGGATCCGCACGTCGGCGAGGATGCGTGCCGGCTTCGCCGACAGAATGATGGCGCGGTCGCCCAGGAAGACCGCTTCTTCCAGGTTGTGGGTGACGAAGATGACCGTGCCCTTCTTCCGCGCCCAGATGCTCAGCACCTCCGCCTGCATGCGCTCGCGCGTCGGCTGGTCGAGGCTGACGAAGGGCTCGTCCATCAGGATGACGTCTGCGTCCGTCGCAAACGCGCGGGCAATGGCCACCCGTTGCTTCATGCCTCCGGAAATCTGGTGGGGGTAGTAGTTTTCGTATCCGCGAAGATTGACCACGCCGAGAATGTCGTCGACGGTGCTCCGGACGTCGTCGGCACTGCGCTTCTTGATCCGAAGCCCCACGGCGACATTGTCGCGAACGCTGAGCCACGGAAGCGTTGACGGTTCCTGGAACACGAAGGAGATATTGTGGCGCTTCGGGTTCACCGGCTCGCCGTGCACGAGCACCCGTCCGCCGGTGGGCTCGAGGAGACCGGCCAGGATGTCGAGAAGGGTGGTCTTGCCGCAGCCGCTGGGGCCGCAGAGGCACAGGAACTCGTTTTCGCGCACCGTGAACTTCAGGCCGTCGTGCACCGGCAACGTGCCGTAGCGGTGCGAGACATCGACATCGACCTTGACCGGGCGCGGGTCGGGCGCCTCGGCAGCGGGCTTGGTCAACGTCGCGGCCACGCGCGGAATCTCAGAGGGTCACTTGCCAGCGCCACCTGAAGAGATACTTCTCCAGGAGCAGCAGGATTTCGTTGAAGAGAAAGCCGATCAATCCGATGAGCACCATCGCCACCACCACCTCCGGGATGCGCAGCAACTCCGAGTAGTTCACCATCATGCGCCCCAGGCCGATTGCGCTCCCTCCGGTCAGTTCGGCGGCGACGATCGTCATCCATGCCGTGCCCAGGCCCACGCGCATCCCGCCGAGGATGTCAGGCAGAACCGTGGGTAGGACCACATGCGTCAGCACGTACACCTTGCTCGCACCATAGACGAGGGTCACCTTGCGGTGGATCGGCTCGACGCGCGCTACGCCAATGAGGGCGGCGGTGAACACCGGGAAAAAGGCACCGAGGAAGATCAGGAACGCATAACGGGTCAAGCCGGTGAACAGGATGATCGCCAGCGGTATCCAGGCTATGGGCGGGATGAACCGAAACGGCTCGACCACGGCACGGATATTCCGATAGACGGATTTGTAGAGACCCATCAGCAGGCCGAGTGGAACGCCGAACACGACGCCAAGCCCGAAACCGATCAGCAGCCGGTAGACGCTGGCCCCGATGTTGGCCCACAGGGTGTTGCCCAGGATGTCGCCATGGCGAACGAGCTCGACGAAGGCCGAGTAGATATCACCCGGGCCCGGCAGATAAGGCGAGCGGTATTCGGCGGCACCGACTTGCCACAGGAGCAGCACCGCCGCGAGCGACAGGCAATTCCATGCCAGGCTCGACCAGCGCTCGTGCGCGGGCGACCGGGGGCTGCCTCGTGCGAGGGCGCAGTGCCCTGCGCGCCGCCGGTGACCCCGGTCAGCGCGGGCGCGCGGCCGGTCATTGGGGCGTGCTCCCGGGGATGGACCAAGGAGAGTTTTGTCGCGAGGCTGCGGACGGCGCGCGTGTGTTGCGCTGCATCTGCTTCCTTCCACCTGCGCCGAAGGTTCTGCCCGCCGGATTCGGATCGGCCGACGTTGCCGGCTGCCCGTCGATGGTGCTTGCTTTATAGTAGAGGCACGCTACTATTGTGCAGGGCTCGTGTCAACGTCCGTGAACGATCTTTCGCGGGCCCGCCGCGGGCGCCCGTGGGACAGAGCTCGACTTCGGAGCGGATTCCCGTGAGCCTTCGAGCGGCACCTACTTCGAGATGATCACCTTGGCACCCAGGCCCTCACGCGGAAATTTCTTTGCAAGGTACCGGCCCCGCGAATCCAACGCGGCCCCGAAGTACGCCATCCTTCGCGATGCGCTCATCGCAGCGATCGAAGACGGGCATTGGAAGAGCGGAGACCAGCTCCCGAACGAGCTGGAGCTGACGGCGATGACGCCGTACAGCCTGGGAACCGTCCAGCGCGCAATCCAGTCGCTGGTCGCGGAAGGCTTCGTAACCCGCAAACAGCGTAGCGGCAGCTATGTCGCTCCGACGCACAAGCGGATCGGGGGTCCATGGCTCTTTCGCTTCATCGGGGACGACGGGCACGCGTTCCTGCCGATGTATACGAAGGTGACGGGACGCAGGAAGGTGGTGGAGCGCGGTCCATGGTTCGACTGGCTGACCCACGGCGTCCCCGGAAAGGCACTTCTGCGCATCGATCGGGAGATCCGGGTGGAAAGCGATCGGGTGGCATTCAACCGCATGTATCTGGACGCCGAGGCCTACCCGTTGATCGCGACCGCAACCATTCGATCCCTCGACGGCGCGAATATCGTGCACCTAATCCAGGATGCCTACCGCCTGCCGGTATCCAAGATCGCCCACATGGCGCGCGCGGGCGCGCTCCCCGAGTTCGCCTGCAAGGCGCTGGACCTGCGCCGGGGAACCGTCGGCATGATCGTCGAAATCGCGGCGAGCGCCGGCGGCAGCCGCCCGGTGTCCTACCAGCAGCTCTTCCTGCCGCCGACCAAGGTTCGGATCTACATCTCGGAATCGTCGGGTGACTGGCATTCCGGACCCGGAGTCGACGCGCCCGGCGCGGATCGCTGACGGTTCATCGAGACATTGGGAGCACTGACCGAGGGACGATGACGAATCCGGCCAATCAACCCGGCGAGCGAGCGGTTCCCACCGGCATCGTCGTTGCTGCCAATCGGCGGGCGGCCGAGGCCGGCGCCGGCGTGCTCAGAGGCGGGGGTAACGCTGCCGATGCGGCCGTCGCGACTGCTGCGGCGCTTGCGGTGGTGGATCCGGCCAATTGCGGGATCGGCGGTCACGGGGGCTTCGCGGTCGTCCACCGCCTTGGCGATACCCCCTATCAAGTTGCGTTCAACGCGACGGTGGCGAGGTCCCATCGCGAGGAACCGCTGGTCGGGCGACGGCTCGCCGGCCACAGGGTTACGCCGCCCTCCATCGTCGGCGGTCTCTGCGCGCTAGGCACGCAGTTTGGACGACTGCCGCGCTCGGAAACCTTCGGGCCCGCGATCGCGCTTGCGCGCAACGGATTCCCGGTCGGCCCCGGGCTCGCCCACGCACTGGCTTGGGGGTGCGCCCGGCATCGGGGACTCAACGACGCCTTCCGCAAGACGTTTTTCTTCGACGGCGCACCCCTGGCCAGCGGCGCAGTGCTGCGCCAGCCGGCACTCGCGGACACGCTCGAGCGCATCGCGACGGAGGGGTCGGATTCGCTGCGACGCGGACCCCTCGTCCAAGCGATGCTGGAGACCGTCAATGACAACGGCGGGCAACTGGCGGAGGAAGACTTCCGATCCATCGATCCACGCGTGGCGGCGGCCGCCGTCGGTCATTACGGCGGCGCCGATGTGTGGGCGAGCGACCCCGAGGAATGCGGTGCCAGCATTCTCCTGCCGGCGCTTGCCGAGCTCGACGGTGTCGACTTGGGGGCGTCGCGCAGCAGCCGCTACGTCGATGCCGTCGGACAAGCCCTCGCGCATGCCTGGCGGCTGCGCGATCAGGCATTCCGGCCGTTCGGGACCGCCACGACCCAAACATCACACCTCTGTGCCTGCGATGGCGACGGGATGCTGGTGTCGATGACGTTCACGCATGGGCCGGTCTGGTTCGGGTCGGGACTCATGACAGCGGAGGGCGGAATCCTTCTCAACTGCGGCGCCGACCTGCTTGCCCGCCGTGCGCGGGACGGAGCGATCGTCGCCCAGCCGCACTTGACCCCGGCGATCGTGCATGCCGGTGCCGTGCGCTACGCGCTGGGATCGCCAGGCGGTCCGCGGATTCCCGCCATCGTGCTGCAGGCGGTTATCGATCTGATCCACTACCGGGTGCCCCTCGAGGATGCGCTCGGTGCGCCACGCTTCTCGGCAAGAGCCGAGGGTGCCCTGGAGGGCGAGCGGGCAATCGTCGAGGCGTTCCCCGAACGAGCGATCACGTGCATCGAGACGAGCGAATACTTCGGTCCCGCCGGGGCCTTGGCATGGAGTCCGGAAGGCATGCGCGGCGCGGCTGACCCGCGCTTCGCCGACGGATATGTGGCAGTCGCCTTGCGCCCACGCGACGGTTGACAGGGAAACAGCGTATGGCGAAGACCGCGAGATCGACGCCGCCTCAGGATCCGGCCGACCCGGCCGCAAAGCCTCACGCGGGCCGCGAGATACGCATTATCGACACGACGCTGCGGGATGCGCATCAATGCCTGTGGGCAACCCGCATGCGCACTGCCCACATGCTGCCCGTCCTGGACAAGTTCGACCGCGTTGGCTTCGAATCGGTCGATCTCATGGGCACGATCCAGTTCGACGTCTGTGTTCGATACCTGAAGGAGGATCCCTGGGAACGCGTGCGACGAGTCCACCAGGGCGCGCCGAACACGCGCTTCCGATCGCTGATCCGCAGCAAGAACGTCGTCGCCTTCGATTTCCTGCCGGACGACATCATCGACCTGTGGGTTGAACGCCTCTACGCCAATGGCTTCCGCGTCATTGGGTCGTTCGATGGCCTGAACGATGTCGACAACATCGTTGGCGGACTCCGCCGGGCGAAGGCGCTCGGGGCCTATACCTTCGGCGCACTCGCGTACTGCGAAAGCCCGGTACACAACGACGGGGTCTTCGTGCATGCCGCGAAGGCATTGATCGAGCGGGCGGATGTCGACGCAATCATGATCAAGGACGCCGGTGGCCTGCTCACGGTGGATCGCATCCGCACGCTGGTCCCCGCGCTGCGAAAGGTCATCGGAGATCGGCCTCTCGAGCTGCACAGCCACTGCCTGACGGGCCTGGCGCCGCTCGTGTATCTGGAAGGCGCGAAGCTCGGCTGCGACCAGCTCCACCTGTCGATCAAGCCGCTGGCCAACGGTGCCGCGCAGCCGGCGGTGCAAACCGTCGCGCGCAACCTTCGACAGCTTGGATTCGCAGTCAACGTCGATGACGCGCTGATCGACGAAATCGGCACGCACTTCCAGAACATCGCCGACCGCGAAGGCAAGCCGGTGGGCATGCCGCTCGAGTATGACGCATATCACTATGAGCACCAGATGCCCGGCGGGATGCTGAGCAATTTTCGCGAGCAGCTGGCCGTGGCCGGGCTTTCGAGCAAGTTCGACGAGTTGCTCGAGGAGTGCGCCCGGGTGCGACGGGAGCTCGCGTACCCGATCATGATCACGCCGTTCTCGCAGTTCGTAGGAACGCAGGCGGTGCTCAACGTCGTGCATGGGGAGCGGTATCGAATCGTTCCCAACGAGGTCAAGAAATACGCGCTCGGCTACTACGGCAAGCTGCTCGCGCCGGTGGACCCCGACGCGCTCGATCGGATTGTCGAGAACGGCTCCAGGGATATTTCCCTCGAGCCCGCTCCGCTCGCGCCCGCGGTCCGCGCGCTACGGAAGAAATACCCGAATGCGAGCGACGATGAGCGACTGTTGAGATACATGCTCGCCGGCACGCAGGTGGACGAGATGCTGGCCGCCGGGCCCATGGACACGTCGTATACCGCGTCGTCGCCGATCGTCGATCTGGTCACCAAGCTCGCCGCCCGACGCAACCCCGGCCGCATCTACATCCGCAAGGGCGATTTCGCGCTCAGCATCAGCTCGAACTCGCGGGAATGAGAGGTCCCATCCACCTCACGTCGAGGATCGAGGTTCCATGAGCGAGAGCAAGATTACGCGGGCTGAGATCGATGAGATTCTGAAGTTATTGGAATCGGCGGACCATGTGCGGGACTTCCATCTCAAGTACGGGGACGTGGAGCTGCGCGTTTCGCGAGGCGCCGAAAGCCGGGCGGAGCGCGCCGGCGAGACGACGCCGCGAGGCGACGCTGCCGCGCCTGCGGCGCCGGCCACCCCGGAGGCGCCCAAGGCGAGTGCGCAACCGTCGCCTCGTCCCGGACGCCAGCCTGATGCCGCGATTCCCCAGGGGATGGTCGCAGTCAAGGCTCCGATGGTGGGGACCTTCTATCGAGCGCCGTCGCCGGGAGCCCCGGCGTTCGTCGAGGTCGGGAACAAGGTCGCGGAGGACAGCGTCGTGTGCATCATCGAGGTGATGAAGCTCATGAACACAATCCACGCGGGCACCGCAGGAATCGTGCGGGAGATCCGCGTCGAAAACAGCCAGCCCGTCGAGTTCGGCCAGATTCTCATCGTGATCGAGCCGACGCCCTGAGCCATGGTGGTACGGGCGCCACGACCCCTGCGCAGCGTCCTCATCGCCAATCGCGGCGAAATCGCGCTACGCATCCTGCGGGCCTGCCGCGAGCTCCAGGTCGAGGCCATCGTGGCGCACTCGGAGGCGGACCGGGATTCGCTTCCCGTCAGGCTCGCCGATCGGGCGGTATGCATCGGTCCGGCACCCTCGGCGCAAAGCTATCTCAATGTCGATGCCCTGGTGGGCACCGCGGTGGCGTATGGAATCGACGCGATTCACCCGGGTTACGGCTTTCTCGCGGAGAAGCCCGCATTCGCGGAGCGTTGCGCGCGCGAAGGAGTGATCTTCGTCGGCCCGACGGCAGAGATGATCGGCCTGATGGGCGACAAGATCCAGGCGAGACGCGCAGCGTCGAACGCCGGGGTCCCGATCACGCCGGGTTCCGCGGGCGCCGTGCAAGATCGAGCGGAAGCGCTGCGAATTGCGAGAGACATCGGCTTCCCGGTGCTTCTCAAGGCCTCCGCCGGGGGGGGCGGACGGGGAATGCGGGTTGTCGAGCGCGTCGAGGACCTCGAGCGGATGCTGACGGAGGCGATGGCCGAGGCGGCCTCCGCGTTCGGGGACTCGTCGCTGTACATCGAGCGTTATCTGACCAACGTTCGCCATATCGAGGTGCAGGTGCTGGGCGATGGCCAGGACGTCGTTCACCTGGGCGAGCGCGACTGTTCGACCCAGCGACGCAACCAGAAGCTCGTCGAGGAGGCGCCGTCGCCGGCGATCGACCCGGCGACGCGGGAACGCATGTGCGCGGCGGCAGTAGCGCTCTGCAGGCGGATCGGCTATGCGAGTGCAGGCACCGTGGAGTTCATCTTCGACCGGGATGCGGGCGAGTTCCACTTCATGGAGATGAATACTCGCATCCAGGTCGAGCATCCGGTTACCGAGATGATCACGGGCGTCGATCTCGTGAAGGAGCAGCTCCGGATCGCGGCCGGCGAGCCGCTTTCCTTGCGGCAAGCCGACATTCGGGCGCGCGGCCACGCCATCGAGTGCCGCATCAATGCCGAGGATCACCGATCAGGCTTTGCGCCCAGCCCCGGGAGGATTCTCAGGTACACCCCGCCAGGTGGGCCCGGTGTGCGCGTTGACAGCCATCTCGAGGGCGGGTACGTCGTCCCGCCGTATTACGACTCCCTGCTGGCGAAGATCATCTGCTGGGGTCGCGATCGTACGGAAGCTCTGCAGCGGATGCGCCGGGCGCTTGCTGAACTCCAGATCGATGGCGTGAAGACGACGATACCGTTCCATGCCGAGCTGCTGGAGCATGAACGATTCGTTGCCGGCGACGTGAACACGCGCTTCGTCCACGACGTGCTTGGCCTTTGAACGGGCGGTCGCCCGTCCGAAAGAAGAGAGCGAGATGACCAAGACGATCATCACCTGTGCAGTCACCGGCGGCGCCGACACCACGAAGAAGAATCCTGCAGTCCCCGTCACCCCGGCGCAGATCGCCCAGGCGGCGATCGACGCGCGCAATGCCGGCGCGACGATCGCGCACATTCACGTCCGCGACCCCAAGACGGGGTTGGCAAGCCAGAATGTCGACTACTACCGCGAAACCGTCGAGCGCATTCGCGCGGCGAGCTGCGACATCCTCATCAACCTCACGACCGGCCCCGGCTCCCGCTTCGTTCCAGGCGACGACAATCCGGCAGTAGGCGGGCCGGGAACCACGATGACGCCGCCGCTCGCGCGGGTTCGGCATGTGGTCGAGCTGCGTCCGGACATCTGCAGCCTGGACGTTGGATCGATGAACTTCGGCGAAACCGGATTCGTCAACACGCCGCAGCACCTGCGGACCATGGCCAAGGCGATCGCGGATGCCGGGGTCAAGCCGGAGCTCGAGGTGTTCGAGCCGGGCCATATCCTGCTTGCGCGCAAATTGATCGAGGATGGTTATCTTGCGCGCCCACCGCTGTTCCAGATTTGCCTGGGCATCCCGTGGGGCAGCCCCGCGACCGCAGATAGCATGATGTTCATGCGTGGGCTGTTGCCGGCCGACGCGATTTGGGCAGCTTTCGGCATCTCCCGAATGGAGTTCCCGATGCTCGCGCAGGCGCTGATCCTTGGCGGTCATGTGCGCGTTGGACTGGAGGACAACCTCTATCTCGAGCCTGGCGTGCTGGCGTCCGGCAATGCGCCACTGGTCGAGCGCGCGGTCCAGGTGATTCGACTGCTCGGGTCCGACGTGGCGACGCCTCAGGAAGCGAAATCGATCCTCGGGTTCGAATAGGCGGGGCCCGGGGGCACACGCCCGTTCCGCAACGCGAAGGAGGATCCGATGGTTTCCAGGATGCTGCAGGCCCTGATGCTCGTCGCGGTCATGCTCGCCATTACGCCCGTGTACGCCGCAGAACCGACACTGGCCGAGAAGGTCGAGATGGTGGTATGGCACGTCGACTTCGCCGACCCTCGGCGCTTGAGCGCGATGATCCAGAGCGTCAACAACATGGTGACCGCGTACCAGAACGACCTCGCCGACTACGACGTGCGCATCGTGTTCGTCGGCGCCGGCATCCGCTTCCTCACCCGGGATCCGCTTGCCGGGACCGCGTTCGCCGAGGACGCCGAGCTCAAGGGGCGACGCGCCGAGCTGATCCAGCGGCTCGAGCAGCTACGCGATGTTCAGAAGGTCAAGCTGGAGCTGTGCGAGATCACCCGCGAGTCGGTCAACCTGCCGAAGGACAAGATCATTCCCGGCGTGCAGCCCGTGGCCTCCGGGGTGGTGCGGATCGCCGAGCTGGAGCACCGGGGGTACGCGTATCTGAAGCAGGAGTAGCCAAGGGAAGGCAAGAGTCGCCGGACGGCGAGGTCCGGCAGAGTATTGTGGCCCTTGATGCGCCACATTCGCTCGGTCCTGGTCAACCCGACCTCGGGTCCACCAGACTTCAGCAGCGTGTCGAGCACAGTCCGATTAGATGCCATGAAAATACCGCGCGTTGAGCCGGATTTACGTGGTATTGATCTGCGCGCTGGCCGCACGCGTTTGCACTCCAATGCGCGCCGCGCTGGTCCCCACGCGCGCAGCCGATACCGATCCTCCCCTATTCGACGGTGACCGACTTGGCCAGATTCCTCGGCTTGTCGACATCCGTCCCCCGCGGCACCGCGGTGTGATACGCAAGCAGTTGCAGCGGCACGACATGGACGATCGGTGACAGCAATCCGCGATGTTCGGCAACGCGAATGAGGTGGATGCCGTCACCCGGCGACAAATGGCTG
>JAGXBK010000146.1 GCA_018971195.1 Betaproteobacteria bacterium | reverse complement strand
GCCGGTGGCTCGCGAGCCACCACAGCGCGAAGAGGCTGATGACCGTCACGAAGCTGATCAGCGTCGAGGGCCCTTCGCCGGGCGTGGTGAAGCGCGATGTCTTCGGCGCGGCGTCGCCGCTCATGCTGCGGCGGCCGGAACGGCGGCCTCGGTGGCCGAATCGCGGCGCTGGATGACCGCGAGGACTTCCTCCCGCACGCGGATGAACTCCGGCGAGGACTTGACCGCGCGCGCATCGCGCGTCTCGATGAATCGGCGCCCGAAATCGAGACGGTATTCGTGCGAAATGCGTCCGGGGCGCGGCGTCATGACGATCAGGTGCGTCGCGAGGAACAGCGCTTCCTCGACCGAGTGCGTGATGAAGAACATCATCTTGCCGGTGCGATGCCACACATCGAGGATCAGCTCCTGGATCGACTCGCGCGTCAGCGCATCGAGGGCCCCCAGCGGCTCGTCGAGGAGCATCAGCCGTGGGTCGGAGGCCAGTGCGCGGGCGATTCCGACTCGCTGCTGCATGCCGCCCGAGAGCTCGTAGATCGCGCGGTCGGCGAAATCCGCGATCCCGACGAGCCGCAGCTGCTCGATGGCGATGCTCCTGCGTTCCGCTGCTGCGATGCCTCGCATCCGCAGGCCGAATTCGACGTTGCGGACGACGTTGAGCCAGGGCATCAGCGCATGCTTCTGGAATACGACGCCGCGGTCGGCGCCGGGGCCCGTGACCGGGCTGCCATCGAGTTCGATCGTGCCTTCGGTCGCCGGGAGGAACCCTGCGATGCAGCTCAACAGGGTGGTCTTGCCGCAGCCCGACGCCCCGATCGCGACGACGAACTCGCCGTCCTCGATGGTCAGGTTGACGTCGGAAAGGGCGTCGACGGTGCCGCCCTTGGACGCGTAGCGCACGCCGAGGTGGCGTATGTCGAGCGTGGTCATGCGCGCAAGCGGTGGGGCACGGATGCGTTGCCGCGAAGGAGCGCCGATCCGGGGCGGCGGCCGGTGGGCGGCCGCCGCCGCAGCTTCACTTCATCGCCTTGGCCACCCATTCCGTGGTGACGTGCTTCGAGTAGTCGGTGAGCACCGATTGCAGGCGCCCCTGCGCCTTCAGGAAGTTCGCCTGCTGCAGCAGCGCCTTGGCCGCGGCGCCATTCGCCCCGCCGCCCAGCCACTTCGGCGAATCCTGCTCCTTGAGGTCGGGGAAGCCGTAGAGCTTCATCGCCTCCGGAACGTCCTCGAGCTTGCCTTTCGACCACGTGGCGACGGCCTTGGCCTTGTCCGAATCGTCGGCCCAGGCTTGCGGATGCGCCCGGTAGTCGGCGTCGGCTTTGGCGATCGCCTTCACCAGTGCGACCATGAACACCGGATTCGCCTGCGCCCACTTGTGCTCGACGACCAGCCCGTCGAACGTGCACGCGCCTTCCTTGCAGACGTCACCCGAGGTCAGCAGCACCTTGCCGGTCTTCTTGACTGCCGACAGCGCCGGGTCCCAGATGAACGTCGCGTCGATGTCGCCGCGCGTCCACGCCGCGGCAATCTCCGGCGGGCGCATGTTCAGCACCTGCACGTCGCCCGGCTTCAGACCCGCCTTGTCCAGCGCATAGAGCAACTGGAAGTGCGACGTCGAGACGAACGGCGTGCCGACCTTCTTGCCTTTGAGGCCCGCGACCGACGTGACGCCGCTGCCGTCGCGCACGACCAGAGCCTCGGCCGACGCGATGTCCTCGAGAATCCAGAACAGGTCGATGTCCATGCCCTGGCTGATCGCCGTCGCCACGCCCGTGGAGCCCAGCTCACCCAGCTGCACGTCCCCTGACGCCATCGCGCGCACGACGTCGCCGCCGCCGGGGATCTGCCGGAAATCGATCTTGTAGCCGGTTTCCTTCTGGATCTCGCCGGTCTGCTGCACCCAGCGCCAGGGGTTCATCATGTCCTGGTAGGCGAAGGTCACGGTCTTCTGCGCCCATGCCGGCGCCGCCACGCAGAGTGCGAGCGCCGCCGCTGACGTCCATACCGCCCATATGCGCTTCATGTTGCCCCTTTCGAAGTGTTGATGCGAGACGACCCGGCCGCGACGGCGCCGGGTCAGAGTGATGAAACCGTCTTGCGCAGGATGTCGACCATGGTGTCGATGTGCTCCCGCTCGCAGATCAGTGGCGGCGCGAGCAGCGCACAGTCACCGGTGGTCTTGAGGTTGAGGCCGTTGTCGAAGAGCTTCTTCTGCAGCACGTGGCCGCGGTGTCCCGGCACGCCGTCGGAGGCGACGTCGAACGCGGCGAGCATGCCGTAGCCGCGGATGTCGGTGATGTGGGGCGCGTCGCGCAGCGAGAACACGGCTTCCTGGAAATAGGGGGCGAGCGACCTCGCGCGTTCGAAAAGTCCTTCGTCGCGATAGATGTCGAGAGTCGCGAGGCCGGCGGCGCAGGCCGCGGGGTGCCCCGAGTACGTGTAGCCGTGGAAGAACTCGATCGCGCCTTCCTGCGCCGCGCCCATGATCGTGTCGTGGACGCGCTCGGAGACCGCGACGGCCCCCATCGGTTGCGCCGCGTTCGTGAGCGCCTTGGCCATTGTCATGATGTCGGGAACGACGCCGAAGCTTTGCCCCGCGAAAGGGGCTCCGGTGCGTCCGAAACCGGTGATCACCTCGTCGAACACGAGGAGGATGCCATGGGTGTCGCAGATCTGTCGCAGGCGCGCGAGGTAGCCTTTCGGCGGCACCAGGCAGCCGGTCGACCCGGCGATCGGCTCGACGACGCAGGCGGCGATGTTCTCGGCGCCGTAGAGGTTGACGAAGCGCGTGAGATCGTCGGCGAGCTCGGCCCCGTGCGCGCCCTCACCGGGCGTGAACAGGTTCTCCTTCAGGTGCGTGTGCCGCATGTGGGCGACGCCGGGCACGCCCAGCCCGAACCGGCGGCGGTTGTTGACGATGCCCGACAGTGCGACGCCGCCGAAATTGACGCCGTGGTAGGCGCGCTCGCGCGATATGAACATCGTGCGCCCGGCGTGGCCGCGCGCCTGATGATAGGCGAGCGCCACCTTCATCGCCGTGTCGACGGCTTCCGATCCCGAGTTGACGAAAAAGATGCGGTTCAGGTCACCCGGCGTCAGCTCGGCGATGCGGGACGCGAGCTCGAAGCTCTTCGGGTGCGCGCGCAGGAACGGCGCGACGAAATCGAGCTCCGAAAGCTGGCGGTGCACGGCCTCGGCGATTTCGCGGCGGCTGTGGCCCGCCGCCACGCAGAACAGCCCCGACGACGCGTCGATGATCTTCTCGCCGCTGTCGTTCCAGTAATACATGCCCTCGGCGCGAACGACGATCCTCGGATCGGCCTTGAAATCGCGGTTGGGCGTGAAAGGCATCCACAGCTCGTCCAGCGAGATCGCCGGCAGGGATGGCTGGTTGCGCAGCGTGAATTCGGCGTGGCCCATCGTGTTCTCCGGTAGCGCGCCCCGCGAATGCAGCCGGCCGCGCAAGGATTCGATAATATGCCTTTGTAGCGCCCGTGCGGCGCTGGTTCAATGGGCCAGAAGCACCTTCGGCGGTAGGCCAGCATGTGGAATCAGCTCATCCATCTCACGTTTCGCAGCAAGGTTTCGCTGCAGGCGCAGATCCGGGAGATGCTCGTCGCGGCGATCCTCGACGGCAATATCCCGGTCGGCGTCGCACTGCCGTCGACGCGGGTGCTGGCGGGCCAGCTCGGCGTCGCGCGCAACACCGTCGCGCTGGCCTATGAGCTGCTGGTCGACGAAGGCTACCTGCTGACCCGCAGCCGCAGCGGGCACTACGTCAATCCCGAGATCCTCGCGGGCCGCGCCGGCGCGCCGCGACCGCCCCGGCCGGGTCGGGAAACGCGTGCCGCATGGGGACCGCGATTGCGTGGGGCGGTGTCGTCGCAGCGCAATATCGCCAAGCCGCGCGACTGGCAGCGCTATCCCTACCCGTTCCTCTACGGCCAGATCGATCCGTCGCAGCTGCCGATCACCGGGTGGCGCGAATGCAGCATCCAGGCCGCCTCCGCGGCCGAGATCCGGGGCTGGGCGGGCGACCTGATCGACGCCGACGACGCGCTGCTGATCGAGCAGATCCAGACCCGGCTGCTGATGCGGCGTGGGGTATTCGCCTCGCCCGAGGAGATCCTGGTGACGGTCGGCGCCCAGCACGCGCTGTTCCTGATCGCGACGCTCCTGTTCGACGCGCAGACCACGGTGGGCATGGAGAATCCGGGCTACCCCGACGCGCGCAACATCTTCGCGACGCGCGCTTCGCGCGTCGTTCCGCTGCCGCTCGACGATGCCGGGCTGGCGCTTTCGCCCGCGCTCGATGCCTGCCAGTACGTCTACCTGACGCCTTCGCACCAGTGTCCGACCAACGTCACGATGCCGCTCGCGCGGCGCGAGGCCCTGCTCGCCTGGGCGCAGGCCAACGACCGGATCCTGATCGAGGACGACTACGAGATCGAGCTCGGCTACGAAGGCGGCGCGCAGCCTGCGCTGCAGAGCCTCGATCGCAGCGGGCGCGTCATCTACGTGAGCAGCCTGTCCAAGACGCTCGCGCCTGGCATACGCATCGGCTTCATCGTCGGCAGCCGCGAGCTCGTCGCCGAGCTGCGCGCGCTGCGGCGCCTGATGCTGCGTCATCCCGCGGCGAACAACGAGCGCTCGGTCGGACTGTTCCTCGCGATGGGGTACCACGACACCCTGCTGCGGCGCCTGCGCCAGGCCCAGGCGGAGCGCTCGCGCGCCGCCGCCGCCGCGCTGGCCCGGCATCTTCCCGGCGTCCAATTCACGCGGACCGCGGGGGCGTCGTCGCTCTGGCTGCGCTTCGAGCGCGGGGTCGACACGCGCGCGCTTGCCAACGCGGCGGCGCGGCAGGGCGTGCTGATCGAGCCCGGCGACGTCTTCTTCGCCGACGCCGGCGACGCCGTGCCTGCGAACTACGCGCGACTGGGATTGGCATCCATCGACGTCGCGGCAATCGAGCCCGGCATCGCCGCGCTCGAGGTTGCGCACCGGCAGTTGCGAGCTGCGCGCAGCGAGATGCGCTGAGCGCGGACACGGGACGGCTCCTCGATGCGCATCGGCGTTCCCAGGGAAATCAAGGTCTTCGAGAATCGGGTCGGCCTGACGCCAGGCTCGGTGCGCGAGTTGACGCACCGTGGGCACCGGGTGCTGGTCGAGCGTGGCGCGGGCGCAGGCATCGGAGCCGCCGACGAGGACTACGAGAGTGCGGGCGCGACGGTCGTCGCGACGGCGGCCGAGGTCTATGGTGGCGCCGAGATGGTCGTCAAGGTCAAGGAGCCGCAGGCTGCCGAGCGCGCGCGACTCAGGCCCGGGCAGCTGCTGTTCACCTACCTGCACCTCGCGCCCGATCCCCTCCAGACGCGCGACCTCGTCGACAGCGGGGCGATCTGCATCGCATACGAGACGGTGACCTCGCCTTCGGGCGGCTTGCCGCTGCTGGCGCCGATGTCCGAGGTCGCGGGACGGCTCGCCGTGCAAGCCGGCGCGCACTTCCTCGAGAAGCCGCATGGGGGCAAGGGCGTGCTGCTGGGCGGCGTGCCCGGCGTCGCGCCGGCGCAGGTCGTCGTGCTCGGTGGCGGCGTCGTCGGGACGCACGCGGTCGAGATCGCGCTCGGCATGGGGGCGCGCGTCGCCGTGCTCGATCGCAGCGCCGACGCGCTGACTCGCCTGTGGACGCATTACGGCCCCGCGCTGCAGACGGTGTATTCGACGTCCGAGGCGATCGAGCGGCATGTCGTCGGTGCCGACCTGCTGATCGGCGGCGTGCTGGTTGCCGGCGCCGCGGCACCCAGGCTGGTGTCGCGGAAGATGGTCGCGGCGATGCAGCCGGGGTCGGTCGTCGTCGACGTGGCGATCGACCAGGGCGGCTGCATCGAGACCTCGCGCGCGACGACCCACGCCGATCCGACGTTCGTGGTCGACGGCGTGGTTCATTATTGCGTCGCGAACATGCCTGGCGCCGTCCCCCGCACTTCGACCTACGCGCTCAACAACGCGACGCTGCCGTTCGTCGTCGCGCTCGCGGACAAGGGGTGGAAGCGCGCGCTCGCCGACGACCCCCACCTGCTGCAGGGGCTCAATGTCGCCGAGGGCAAGGTGACCTGCCGGCCCGTGGCCGATGCCCTCGGCTACCTCTGGCACGATCCGGCGACGCTGATCGCGTAGCCGCGCCGCTTCGACCGCTCGGGCGGCAGGCTGCCCACGCTGCCGCGTCGGCTGGCGCGCATCGAGGGGTTCGCACCCGAGGCTTCGGCGTCGCACCCGTGTCGTCGCGCGGGTCCCGGCTCGCGG
>JAGXBK010000145.1 GCA_018971195.1 Betaproteobacteria bacterium | reverse complement strand
AGGTGAAGGGCGACAGCAGCGCGGCCGGGGCCGGGAGGTAGGCGCGGGTCATGAACCAGTGGCCCAGGCCTGCGAGGCCGCCCAGCAGGACCAGCGCCCCAGCGGGCCCGGCGCCGAAGTGCGAGTCTCCCATTCCCCATGGCAGCAGCAGGGACAATCCGATCGTGCCGATGCTCGCGCTGTAGAACAGGGTCGTGTGCGCCCCTTCGTCGAGCAGCTTTCGGGTCAGGATCTGGTAGAGGGCATTGGACAGCGCCGACCCCAGGAGCAGCAGCACGGCCGGGTGCATGACCGCGGATCCCGGACGCAGCAGGAGCAGGATGCCGACGAAGCCGGTGACCGATGCCAGGCGGCGGGCACGCGTCGCGCGCTCGCGCAGGATCGGCCACGACAACGCGACGACGATCATCGGTGCGAGGAAGGTGATCGACGACGCCTCGGCGAGCGGCAGGTAGCGCAGGCCCCCCCAGAACCCCAGCGTGGCGAGGAGCAGGAACAGCGAGCGCAGGAGCTGCAGGCGCAGCTTGGCCGTGCGCCAGAATCGGCCGCCGGCGCGATGCCAGGCGAAAGGCGTCACGACCAGCATCTGGCCGGCGTAGCGCGCCCAGACGACGAGCAGCAGCGAGTGGTCGCGGACCAGGTATTTCGCGGTCGCGTCCAGCGACGAGAGACACAGGCCGGCCAACACGAACCGCGCCAGCGCGTGACGCAGCGCCTGCGCGGTACCCGCGCGCGGTTGCGTCACGCAGCCTGTCCGCTCAAGCCGCCTTGCGCATCAGCTCGCGCAGCACGTAGGGGAGGATGCCGCCATGCCGGTAGTAGTCGACCTCGATCGGCGTGTCGATGCGGCAGCGCACGGTTATCTCGCGGCGCGTTCCATCGGGGCGCGTCATCACCAGCGCCAGGTCCTGCTGCGGCCGGATGTCCGCCGGCACCGCGATGTCGAAGGTCTCGTCGCCCTTGATGCCCAGCGACTCGGCGCTCTCCCCCGCGGCGAACTGCAGCGGCAGCACGCCCATGCCGACGAGGTTCGAGCGGTGGATGCGCTCGAAGCTCCGCGCGACGACCGCCTTGACGCCGAGGAGCTGCGTGCCCTTGGCCGCCCAGTCGCGCGAGCTGCCGGTGCCGTATTCCTCGCCGCCGAAGACGATCGTCGGCACGCCCTGCCGCTGGTACGCCATCGCGGCGTCGTAGATCGGCATGCGCTCAGGTGCCTTGTCGCCGGTGCCGTGGAACAGCGTCAGCCCGCCCTCGACGCGCGTGCCGTCGGCGTTGGCCGGCAGCATCAGATTCCTGATCCGCACGTTCGCGAACGTGCCGCGCAGCATCACTTCATGATTGCCGCGGCGCGCGCCATAGCTGTTGAAGTTCGCCACCGACACGTCTTTCTCCTGCAGATACAGGCCCGCAGGCGAGGTCGGCTTGATCGATCCCGCCGGCGAGATGTGGTCGGTCGTCACCGAGTCGCCGAAGATGCCCAGCACCCGGGCGCCCTTGATGCTGCCCATCGGGGCCGGCTGCATCGCGAAGTCCTCGAAGAACGGCGGCTTGGCGATGTAGGTCGACGCCGGCCAGTCGTAGACCTGGCCGGTCGAGCCCTCGATGGTCTTCCACATCGGGTTCGCATTGGCGAGATCGCCGTAGAGCTTGCGGAAGATCGCCGGGTCGCGGGCGTAGCCGAGCAACTCGGCAACTTCGCGCGAGCTGGGCCATACGTCGCGCAGGTACACCGGGCCCTGCGTGCCCGTTCCCAGCGGCTCGGTCGCGAGGTCCTTCAGCACGCTGCCGGCGATCGCGTAGGCGACCACCAGCGGCGGCGACATCAGGAAGTTGGCCTTGAGATTCGGATGTATGCGTGCCTCGAAATTGCGGTTTCCGGAGAGCACCGCGGCACAGACCAGGTCGTTGGTGGCGATCGCATCGTTGATCTCGGGCGCAAGATCGCCCGCGTTGCCGATGCAGGTCGTGCAGCCGTAGGCAGCGACGTCGAAGCCCAGCTTCTCGAGGTAGGGGAGCAATCCCGTCTTCGTCAGGTAGTCGGTAACCACGCGCGATCCCGGCGCGAGCGAGGTCTTGACGTGCTGCTTGACGGTCAATCCCTTCTCGACGGCCTTCTTCGCCAGCAGACCCGCTGCGAGCAGCACGCTCGGGTTGGACGTATTCGTGCACGAGGTGATCGCGGCGATCAGTACGTCGCCGTTGCCGATGTCGACCGGCCTCGCTGGCGGCGGCGTGATGCGGTCGGGGGTCGGGCGGTTGTTCACCATCTCGACGACGTCGCGTGGCAGGCCGTTCTGGCCGAGCTGCAGCGAAGCGTCGGTGACCGCGCCGCGTCCGGCGCGCGTCGGCTGCGTCTGCAGGCGAGTGCGCAGGCGGGCTGCCGGCTGCGCGAAGCCATTCTCGCCGACGGGCTTGCTGAAGAGCTCGGCAAAGCGCGACGCGAGCTTCGGCAGCTCGATCCGGTCCTGCGGACGTTTGGGACCGGCCACTGACGGGGTGATCGACGCGAGATCCAGTGCCAGCGTCGTGCTGTAGTCGATGTCGCCGGCGCGCGGCATGCCGAACAGGCCCTGCGCCTTGTAGTAGCTCTCGAACGCGTCGAGCTCGGCGTCGGTGCGGCCGGTCGCGCGCAGGTAGTCGACGGTCGCATCGTCGACCGGGAAGAAGCCCATCGTCGCGCCGTATTCGGGCGCCATGTTGCCGATGGTCGCGCGGTCGGGGACCGACAGCGTCGCGGCGCCTTCGCCGAAGAACTCGACGAACTTGCCGACCACCTTCTGCCTGCGCAGCAGCTCGGTGACGGTCAGCACGAGGTCGGTCGCGGTCGCGCCTTCGGGCAGGCGTCCCTTGAGCTCGACGCCGACGACGTCGGGCGTCAGGAAGTACACCGGCTGTCCCAGCATCGCGGCCTCGGCCTCGATGCCGCCGACCCCCCAGGCCACGACGCCGATGCCGTTGATCATCGTCGTGTGGCTGTCGGTGCCGACCAGCGAGTCCGGGTAGTAGACGCCGTCGCGTCGGTGGACGCCGCGCGCGAGGTATTCGAGGTTCACCTGGTGGACGATGCCGATGCCCGGCGGCACGACCTTGAACGTGTCGAAGGCCTGCATCCCCCACTTCATGAACTGGTAGCGCTCGGCGTTGCGCTTGAACTCGAGCTTCATGTTGAGATCGAGTGCCTGCGGCGAGCCGTAGTAGTCGACCATCACCGAGTGGTCGACGACCAGGTCGACGGGCACCAGCGGCTCGATGACTTTGGGGTCATGCTTCATGTCGGCGGCGACGTTGCGCATCGCGGCGAGGTCGCACAGCAGCGGCACGCCCGTGAAGTCCTGCAGGACGACACGCGCAACGACGAAGGGGATCTCGTCGATGCGGTCGCCGGTCGGCGCCCAGGCCGCCACCTGGCGGACATGCTGCTCGGTGAGCTTGGTTCCGTCGCAATTGCGAAGCACGCTCTCCAGCACGATGCGGATCGATACCGGGAGGCGCGACACCTTGCCGACGCCTGCCTGCTCCAGCGCGGGCAGCGAATAGTAACGACCGGTCGCGCCCGACGCGAGCCGGAGTTCCTTCACCGTGTCGAACGGATTGTGAGCCATGATGTCTTCCTGTCTGCCCGGCGTGCCGGCGGCGGTCATTTCCCGCCGTTGCCCTTCAGCGCGTCGCGTATGTTGACGGTGTGGCCGTTCGCCGTGGTCATGTCGCCCGGGCGCTGTCCCGGCTTGCACGGCCCGAGGCGGCGGGCGGTCACGACGGTTTCGATCTGGGCAACGCCCATGAACGGCGGGTCGTAGGTGGTATGGATCTCGGTGCGGTAGCCGGTGTCGCCGTTCATCACCATCACCGACTTCGAGTGCATCTTGCTGTCGCCCATGTCGCAGACGAAGTCGCCGGTGCCGCGTCCGCCCGACAGCCTGAAGTCGTGCTTGCTGCACATGCCTTTCATCGCGCCGGCGCCCATGTCGAACATCTCCTTCTGCACGGTCGCATCGAGGCACATCGTCGTGGTGTTCGGGTGGTCGCTCGCGCGGCTGCTGCTGTGCGTGATCTCCCACAGTCCGGGCTTGAGCTTCGGGTAGTCCTGGGCGGCTGCGAAGGGCGATACCGCGAGGGTGGTCAGCAGGACGGCGAGCTTGAGGCGCATGGGGGTGCTCCGGAAATGGATGTCTGGACGCGATCAGCCGGCCATCAGGTCGACGAACTCGTGGACCGGCGCGGCGGCGAGCTTCTTCGGGTCGAGCGCCGTGTCGAGGATCGCCTGCTGCTGCTTAGCGGCGAAGCGGCGCGCGAGGTTCACGCGGAATTTGTCGAGCAGCACCGGGATGCCTTCCCTGCGCCGGCGCCGATGGCCGATCGGGTACTCGACGACGATCTCGCGCATCTTCGTGCCGTCGCTGAATTCGACGGTGATGCCGTTGGCGATCGAGCGATGATCCGGGTCGAGGTATTCCTTCGAGAAGCGCGGGTCCTCGACGCAGACCATCTTGTCGCGCAGCGCGTCGATGCGCGGGTCGGCCGCGACGCCGTCCTCGTAGTCCGCCGCCGTCAGCCGCCCGAAGATCAGCGGCACGGCGACCATGTACTGGATGCAGTGGTCGCGATCGGCAGGGTTGTCGAGCGGTCCCTTCTTGTCGATGATCCGGATCGCCGACTCGTGGGTGCGGATCGTGACCTTCGATATGTCGGCCAGCCGGTCCTTCACCAGCGGGTGCAGCTGCATCGCGCACTCGACCGCTGTCTGGGCGTGGAATTCGGCAGGGAAGCTGATCTTGAACAGCACGTTCTCCATCACGTAGCTGCCGTAGGGGCGGTCGAGCCTGAACGGCTGCCCCTTGAACAGCACGTCGTAGAAGCCCCAGGTCTTCGCCGTTAGCACCGACGGGTAGCCCATCTCGCCGGTCCTCGCCATCAGCGCGAGGCGCACGGCGCGCGAGGTCGCGTCGCCTGCTGCCCAGCTCTTGCGCGACCCGGTGTTGGGCGCGTGCCGGTAGGTGCGCAGGCTCTGGCCGTCGACCCACGCGAGCGAGACCGCATTGATGATCTCGTCGCGAGACAGCCCCAGCATCTGGGCGATCACCGCGGTGGAGGCGACCTTGACCAGCACCACGTGGTCGAGGCCGACGCGGTTGAAGCTGTTGGCGAGCGCGATGATGCCCTGGACCTCGTGCGCCTTGATCATTGCGGTCAGCACGTCGTGCATCGACAGCGGTTTCTTTCCCGCCGCGACCGCGGTGCGCGACAGCCAGTCGGCCGTCATCAGGATTCCGCCCAGGTTGTCGGACGGGTGGCCCCACTCGGCGGCGAGCCAGGTGTCGTTGAAGTCCAGCCAGCGGATCATTGAGCCGAGGTTGAAGGCCGCCTGGACCGGATCGAGCTGATGGGTCGTCCCCGGCACTTTCGCGCCGTTGGGAACCGTCGTTCCGGGCACGATCGGCCCGAGGAGCTTGGTGCATGCCGGGTAGGACAGCGCCTCGAAGCCGCAGCCCAGCGTGTCGAGCAGGCAGTAGTGCGCGGTCGAATAGGCTTCGGTGCTGGTGATGTTGAAGCCCGCGACGTAGTCGACGATGTCGATCAGGACCTGGTCGGGCTTGGGGCGGACGTTGGAGATGGGTGCGGACATGGGGAGCCAGGATCGCGGATCACGCGTCGGTGCTGCGGGGGATCACGAGCGCTGGTCGAGCGGCACGAAACGGAGGTTCTCGGGGCCGGTGTAATTGGCGGACGGACGGATGATCTTGCCGTCCTCGCGCTGCTCGATGACGTGCGCGCCCCAGCCGGTGGTGCGCGCGATCACGAACAGCGGCGTGAACATCGCGCGCGGCACGCCCATGGCGTGGTAGCTCACCGCGCTGTACCAGTCGAGGTTGGGGAACATGCGCTTGACCTCGGCCATCACCGCTTCGAGCCGCTCCGCGATCCGGAACAGGCGCACGTCGCCCGTTGCCTCCGCCAAGCCGCGCGCCACCCGCTTGATGACCTCGTTGCGCGGGTCGGCGATCGTGTAGACCGGGTGGCCGAAGCCGATCACCACTTCGCGCCGGGCGACGCGCGCGCGGATATCGGCCTCGGCTTGGTCCGGGTCGCGATAGCGCTGCTGGATCTCCAGCGCCGCTTCGTTGGCGCCACCGTGCTTCGGGCCGCGCAACGCCCCGATCGCACCGGTGATCGCCGAGTGCAGGTCGGCGCCGGTGCCGGCAATCACGCGCGCGGCGAAGGTGCTGGCATTGAACTCGTGCTCAGCGTACAGGATCAGCGAGGTGTGCATCGCCCGCACCCAGTTCGCGGGCGGCGGCCGCTGGTGCAGCAGGTGCAGGAAGTGGCCGCCGA
>JAGXBK010000025.1 GCA_018971195.1 Betaproteobacteria bacterium | reverse complement strand
GACGACGCGATTTGCGACGCCGAAGCCTTGGGCGAGACCCCGTCACCGCGCGCCGCGGCCCGAAGCGAGCAGGCCGAAGCGAGCACGCCGAAGCGAGCGGCGCAAAGCGGGCATGCCCCGGGGGTCTCACGCCCCTTCGAGCAGCCGCTTCTCGGCGCGTGCGAGATCCTCGGGCCGGCCGAGAAGCACGACGGCATCACCCGCGTCGAAGCGGAAGGCGCCATCGGGCTTGATCGACCGGGCACCGTGCCGGCGCACCCCGGTCAACTCGACTGACGCGTCGATGGCAAGCTCGTCGAGCGCCCGCCCCACCGCATGCGCGCGCTCGCCCAGGACGATCGTATGCAGTCGCGGCTGCAGGTCCTCGGCGGCGTCGACGGCGTCGCTCGCGCCCCGAAAGAACCCGCGGAACAGGCCATAGCGCTCCTCGCGGACCGCCCGGATGCGCTTCAGGACGCGATTCAAGGGCACCCCCAGCACCAGCAGCGAATGCGAAGCGAGCATCAGGCTGCCTTCGAGCACTTCCGGAACGACCTCGGTCGCCCCCGCATTGCGCAACCGGTCGAGCTCGGTGTCGTCGAGCGTGCGCACGATGACCGGGAGGTCCGGGCGCATCTGCTGGACGTGGTGGAGGATCTTGAGCGCGATCGGCGTGTCCGCGAAGGTGATCACCAGCGCGCGCGCCTTGGCGATGCCCGCCGAGGCGAGGGTCTCGCGCCGGCTCGCATCGCCATAGACGACCGTGGCGCCGTCCGCCGCCTCGCGCACGCGCTGGGGATCGGAATCGAGCGCGACGTACGCGATGTCCTCGCGCTCGAGCAGTCGCGCAAGGTTCTGCCCGCTGCGGCCGAAGCCGCAGATCACGACGTGATCCTGCCGGGCCATCGTTCGCGCCGCGACGCGGGTCAGCTCGGCGGCGCGCGTCAGCCAGTCGTTCGCGGTGAGCCTGCGCACCCATTGGTCGGCGCGCTGGATCAGCAGCGGCGCGACCAGCATCGAGACGATCATCGACGCCAGGACGACCTGCGTGAATTCGCGCGACAGCAACCCGTAATCGGTCGCCAGCGACAGCAGGACCAGCGCGAATTCGCCGGCCTGGGCCAGGTAGAAGCCGATGCGCAGCGCCGTCGGGAGCGGTGCGCCGAACGCGCGCGCCAGGGCGACGATCAGGAGCAGCTTCGCTGCGACGGGAACGACCAGCAGCAGCAGCACGAGCGACGCGTGCGCCGCGACGACGCGCAGGTCGAGCATCATGCCGATGGTGATGAAGAACAGGCCCAGCAGGACGTCGCGGAACGGCTTGATGTCGTCCTCGACCTGGTAGCGGAACTCCGTCTCCGAGATCAGCATTCCCGCGAGGAAGGCGCCGAGCGCGAGCGACAGGCCCGCGAGCTCGGTCAGCGCGGCCATTCCCAGCGTCACCAGCAGCACGTTCAGGACGAAAAGCTCGGACGAGCGTTGATGCGCGACCAGGCGAAACCACCGGCGCATCGGCTTCTGCCCGAGGTAGAGGATCAGCGCCAGTGCGGCGCCGGCTTTCAACAGCGCGCCGCCGATCGCGGGCAGGCTCCCCCCGCCGGTGCTCGCAAGCGCCGGAATGAGGATCAGGAACGCGACGACCGCGAGGTCCTGGAACAGCAGGACGCCCATCGCATCGCGGCCGTGCATGCTGCTGAGCTCCATGCGCTCGGCGAGCATCTTCGAGGCGATGGCGGTGGAGCTCATCGCGAGCGCCCCGCCCAGGACGATGCCGGCCCGCCAGCCAAGGCCCAGCAGGTGGATCGCGATCAGCCCGCCCGCCGTCGTGATCGCGACCTGCGCGAGCCCCAGCCCGAACACTGCGCGGCGCATCGAGTGCAACTGCGCGAGGCTGAACTCCAGGCCGATCGAGAACATCAGGAACACGATCCCGAACTCGGCGAGCTGGCGGGTCGCCTCGTCGTTGGGAACGACCGCGAGCGCGTGCGGCCCGAGCGCGATCCCGACCACCAGGTAGCCGAGAATCGGCGGCATGCGCAGGACCCGGCAGGCGCCCACGACGACGACGGAGGCCGCCAGGAGGACCAGGATCAGGAGCAGCGTTTGCGACATCGTGGCGTCGACGAGCGTTGGAACGTTAACACGGCGGTGGCCGGTCGCCGGTGCCGCGCGACCCCGGCGTTATACTTTGCCGCATGATGGCCGACTCGGGCGACCCGATCGAGAAGCGCGACGCCCCCTCCCGTTCCGTCGACGCGAAGCGCGCGCTGGCGCTCGCCCGCGACGTGCTCGACACCGAGGCGCGCGCCATCGTTGCGCTCGCGAGCCGCCTCGACGGCCCTTTCGTCGCGGCGGTCCAACTGATGCTCCGCTGTGGCGGCCGGGTCGTGGTCTCGGGCATCGGCAAGTCCGGCCACGTCGCGCGCAAGCTCGCATCGACGCTGGCCTCGACCGGCACGCCGGCGTTCTTCGTCCACCCGGCCGAGGCGGCGCATGGCGATCTCGGCATGATCGCCGTCGACGACGTGGTCGTCATGCTCTCGAACTCGGGAGAGACCGATGAGCTCGTGATGCTGACGCCGCACCTCAAGCTTCGCGGCGCGAAGCTGATCGCGGTGACCGGCAACCGCGGAAGCGCGCTTGCGCAGGCGGCGGACGTGCACCTCGACGCCGCCGTCGATGCCGAAGCCTGTCCGCTGGGCGTGGCGCCGACGGCGAGCACGACGGCGGCGCTTGCGCTGGGCGACGCGCTGGCGCTTGCGCTGCTCGATGCCCGGGGATTCTCGATCGAGGATTTCGCGCGCTCGCATCCGGGCGGTGCGCTGGGACGGCGCCTGCTCACCCGCGTGGCCGACGTCATGCGCACCGGCCCCGACGTGCCGCGCGTGCGCGACGATGCGACGCTCGCCACGGCGATCGTCGAGATGTCCGGCAAAGGCATGGGCATGACCGTCGTCGTCGACGGCAACGACCGCGTCGCCGGCATCTTCACCGACGGCGACCTGCGGCGCGCCCTGGCCGGCGGCACCGACGTCATGCGGGGCGGCGTCGCGGCGCTGATGACGCGCTCGCCGCGCAGCATCGAGGCCGGGCGACTGGCGGCGGACTGCCTCGTCCTGATGGAGACGCCGCCCAGGGTGATGCAGCTGGTGGTCATCGACGCGGCGGGCAGGCTCGAGGGCGCCGTGCACATGCACGATCTGTTTCGCGCCCAGGTCATCTGATGGCGAACGGGCGCCGGCGCGCATCAGCCGAATGACCGAGTCCGACGTGATCGAGCGCGCAAGGCGCGTGCGGCTGCTGAGCTGCGACGTCGACGGCGTCCTGACCGACGGGCGCATCTATGTCGACGACCGCGGGCACGAGTTCAAGGCGTTCTGCGCGCTCGATGGCGTCGGCGTCAACCGGCTCGCGAATGCCGGCATCGTGGTCGCCTGGATCACCGGCAGCACGGCGCCGGCCGTTGCGCACCGCGCCCGGCAGCTGCGTATCGCCCACCTCGTGCAGGACTCGCAGGACAAGCTGTCGGCATGGGAGAGGCTGCGCGAGGAGCTCGGACTCGACGCGCGCGAATGCGCGCACATCGGCGACGATCTCGCCGACATACCGGTGCTGGCAGCCTGCGGCCTCGCCGCGACGGTCCCGCACGCGCCGGCGGCCGTGCGCGCGCGCGTGCACTACGTCACCTCGCGCGAGGGCGGCACCGGCGCGGTGCGCGAGCTCGCCGACCTGATCCTCGACGCACAGGCCCCTGCCGCAGCGGCCGTGCCCCGCCGCGACTGACGCGACGAAGACGCCGGAGGACCTGCGATGGATCGCAAGCGTGGTCTCCTCGACCGTCTCGTCGCATGGTCGCCGGTCATGCTGCTCGGCGCGCTTGCCGCGCTCACCTACTGGCTCGATGCGCAGGTGCAGGCGCCCGCTGCGCGTCCCGACGGCTCGACGCGGCATGATCCTGACCTGTTTCTCCAGGATTTTCGCGCGCTGACCTTCGACGCGCAGGGCCGGCTGCGCGAAGAGCTGGCGGCCAGGCGCGCCGAGCATTTCCCGGATGACGACAGCTCGGAACTGGTCGCGCCGAAGCTGATGCTGACCCAGACCGGGCGCCCGACGATGACGCTGACGGCGGACCGCGGGACGGTTTCGGGCGACCGTGACAACGGCTACTTCCGGGGCAACGTGAAGGTGACCCGCGATGCCGACCCGAACCCACCGAAGAATGGCGAGTCGAACGGACCGGTGACGCTCACGACCGATTCGCTCCACGTTCTCGCCAAGGAGCAGCGCGTCGACACCGATGCGCCGGTGACGATCGAGGAGCCCCGTGGAATAATCCACGGCACAGGCCTGACGTTCGACAACAAGGCCGGGACCATCAGCATCAAATCGCAGGTCAGCGGCACCTTCCAACCCCGGGAACCGGCCAGGTGACAAACCCCACCCCACCTCGACGTGCGCGACGCATTCTCGCCTCGCTCGCGCTGGCCGCGGCGATCGCCCTGCCCGCAGGTGTCCGCGCCGAGAAGGCAGACCGCGACAAGCCGATCAGCTTTTCCGCCGAGCAACCCGCGCAGGTGGATTTCCAGAAGCGCGTGGGAACCCTGCGCGGCAACGTGGTGATCACGCAGGGCACGCTGACCATCCACGCCGACCGCATCGACTTCAAGCAGAACGCCGACAACTCGCTGTCGGCCACCGCGTGGGGAAACCCGGTCAGCTTCCGGCAGAAGAAGGACGGGGCCGACGAATATTTCGAGGGTTATGCGCAGAAGGCCGTCTACGACGGCGACACGCAGACGCTGGAGCTGTTCGACCGCGCGCTGCTGAAGCAGGGCAGCGACGAGATCCGCAGCAACTACATCTCCTACAACGCCGCAACGGGGATCTTCAAGGCCGAAGGACGGCCCGATGAGCCCGGCGTCGAAGGGCCGGGCTCGCGCGTGCAGGGCGTGTTCCAACCCCGGCCCGGTTCGCCGCTGCTGCCGGGCAAGGCTCCGGCCAACGACAACGGCAAGGCGGCCCCAGCGCCGCCGACCGACGCGGGGAAGGACGGGAAGGCCGCCGGCAGCACTCCGCCGGGTCCCGGCGCTGCCGGGGCCGCGGCGCCGCTCGTGCTGACGCCGGACACCAAGCCGCCTGCGAAGTGAGCAAGCTCTCGGCAGCGCAGCTGCGCAAGCGCTACAAGGCGCGCACCGTCGTGCACGATGTCTCGCTCGACGTCGCGAGCGGCGAGGTGGTCGGCCTCCTCGGCCCCAACGGCGCGGGCAAGACCACGTGCTTCTACATGATCGTGGGCCTGGTCGCCGCCGATGGCGGTGCGATCGCCCTCGACGACGAGGACCTGTCGCGGCTGCCGATCCACCGCCGCGCGCGCCGCGGGCTCTCGTACCTGCCCCAGGAGGCGTCGATCTTCCGCAAGCTGACCGTGGCGCAGAACGTCCGCGCGATCCTCGAGCTGCAATCGCTGGACGAGGACACGATGTCGAACCGGCTCGACGCCCTGCTCGAGGACCTGTCGATCTCCCATCTCGCCGACGCACCCGCCGTCTCGCTGTCCGGGGGCGAGCGCAGGCGCGTCGAGATCGCCCGCGCGCTGGCGACGCGGCCCCGGTTCATCCTGCTCGACGAGCCTTTCGCGGGCGTCGACCCCATCGCGGTGCTGGACATCCAGAAGATCATCGGCTTCCTCAAGGAGCGCGGCATCGGGGTGCTGATCACCGACCACAATGTCCGCGAGACGCTGGGCATCTGCGATCGTGCCTACATCATCAACGAGGGGCGGGTTCTCGCCTCGGGCGCGCCAGGCGAGATTGTTTATAATGAGGATGTCCGGAAAGTCTATCTGGGCGAGCATTTCCGGCTCTGACCCGCGAGGCGCGGCGACGGGCCGGACGGCCCCGTCGATTCCGGACGGAATCCCGCCCATACTGGCGCTGACAGACTGACCACGACGCGGACGCCGGTGAAGCAGACGCTCCAGCTCAAGTTATCGCAGCACCTGACGCTGACGCCCCAACTGCAGCAGTCGATCCGGCTGCTCCAGCTGTCGACCATCGAGCTGAACGCTGAAGTCGAGCGGATGCTCCAGGAAAATCCCCTGCTCGAGCGCGCCGAGGGCGACGAAGAGCGCGCGCCGGTCGAAGTGCCGCTCGCGGGTCCCGGCCGCGCGGGCGAGGATGGCGCCGCCGTGAGCCGGAGCAGCGACGGGGCGGACGACGACCAGCCGATCCGCGGATCGCGCGACGAGAGCCGCGACGACCCGGATTACGCAGATTACGGCGGCAACGGCGGTTCCGACGCCGACTGGGGCGGGGCCAGCGGCTCCGACGACGATGAGTTCCTGCCGCAGCAGGTTGCATCGAACACGCTGCGCGATCACCTGCTCGGCCAGCTGGCGCTGCTCAACCTGCCGCTGCGCGACCGCCAGATCGTCACCGCGCTGATCGATGCGCTGGACGACGACGGCTACCTCGCCACGCCCCTCGAGGAAATCGTCGAGCTGTTCCCCGAGGAGCTCGCGATCGAGCCCGACGAGCTGTCGATCGCGCTCAAGTACGTGCAGAGCTTCGAACCGGCGGGCGTCGGCGGACGCGATTGCGCGGAGTGCCTGATGCTCCAGCTGAAGACCCTGCCCCCCGACACGCCGCGTCTCGCCGATGCGATGAAGGTCGTCGACGGAAACCTTGCGCTGCTGGCCAATCGCGACTTCACCAAGCTCAAGCGGCTGTTGCACACCGACGATGCAGGCGTGCGCGAGGTACGTGACCTGATCCGCAGCCTCAATCCCAAACCCGGCGCGGCGTTCTCCAGGACGGAGGCGAACTACGTCGTTCCCGACGTCATCGTGCGCAAGGTGAAGGGCCAGTGGGTGGCGACGCTCAACGAGGCTGCGATGCCCAAGCTGCGGCTGAACCGCATCTACGCGGACATCCTGACGCGCAATCGCGACAGCTCCAACCAGCAGCTCGCCGCCCAGCTCCAGGAAGCGAAGTGGCTGATCCGCAACGTGCAGCAGCGCTTCGATACGATCCTGCGCGTCGCGCGGGCGATCGTCGAGCGGCAGCGGCGGTTCTTCGAGCACGGGGAGGTCGCGATGCGTCCGATGGTGCTGCGCGAGATCGCCGACATGCTTTCGCTTCATGAATCGACGATCTCGCGCGTGACCACGCAAAAATTCATGCTGACGCCGCGAGGAACGTTCGAGCTCAAGTACTTCTTCGGCAGCCACGTCGCCACCGACACCGGTGGCGCCGCATCGGCGACGGCGATCCGCGCGCTGATCAAGCAGCTGATCGCCGCCGAGAATGCGCGCAGCCCCCTGACCGACAGCCGGATCGCCGAACTGCTCGGTGAGCAGGGCATCCTGGTCGCGCGGCGCACGATCGCCAAGTACCGCGAAGCGCTGCAGATCCCCCCGGTGAACATGCGCAAGGTTCTCTGACCGGATCCGCGGATCCGCCCGGCGGCGTCGTGGAGGCGACGCCGCCCTCGCCGCGCCGGCCAGCCACGCAACGCCATCCACGAAGTCCACAAGGAGAGCCCGATGAACCTGAACCTCACTGGCAATCATCTCGAGATCACGCCAGCGATTCGCGCCTATGTGATGACCAAGATCGAGCGCGTCAACCGGCATTTCGATCACGTGATCGACGTCAGTGTGGTGCTCTCCGTCGACAAGCTGCAGCAGCGCGTCGAGGCGAACGTGCACGTCCGCGGCAAAGACATTCATGCGCAGAGCATCGATGCAGACATGTACGCGGCGATCGACGCGCTCGCCGACAAGCTCGATCGCCAGGTACTGAAGCACAAGGAGAAGCAGAAGGCTCATCGCGCGGACACCGGGGCAGTCGCGCACCCGGCGACGGGGACCGGTACCGAAGGGGCCGACTGAAACCGGGCCGACGGGTCGGCCGGCGACCGTTCATGAGCGAAATCGCAAGGCTCCTGCCGCAGTCGAACATCGTGGTCGACCTCGACATCGCCACCAAGCAGCAGTTTTTCGAGGCAATGGGCAGGCGGCTCGAGGAAAGCGCCAGGCTCGCGCGTGGCAGCGTCGCGCCGAGCCTCGCCGCCCGCGAGAAGCTCGGATCGACCGGACTGGGGCAGGGCGTGGCGATCCCCCACGGGCGCATCAAGGGCCTGTCAGGCGCGATCGGCGCGTTCGCCCGCCTGCGGTCGCCGATCGCGTTCGAGGCGCCGGACGGCAAGCCGGTCGCCCAGCTCTTCGTGCTGCTGGTCCCCGAGCAGGCGACCGATCTGCACCTGCAACTGCTGTCCGAGCTGGCCCAGATGTTCTCCGATCGTGCGTTCCGCGACCAGCTCGCCGCGACCGCCGACGCCGGCGGGATCGCGGCGTTGTTCGATCATTGGGAACCCGCGGGCTGATGCCGCGGCGAAGGATCCGAAGCCCACGCGAGGTCCGGACGCGATGCGCCAAGTGAGCGTTGCAACGTTTCTCGAACATAACCGCGAGCGGCTCGGCCTGGTCTGGCTCGCCGGCCGCGACGGCGGCGGTCGCGAGCTCGTCGGCGAGAACGAGTTGCGCCCGACGATCGGGCAGGTCGGGCACATGAACCATATCCACCCGTTCCGCGTCCAGATCCTCGGCGCGGCGGAGATCGGCTACCTGCGGGCGCTGCCGCCGGACGAGTTCCAGCGATCGATCGACCGGCTGTTCACCAGCGAGCTCGCGGCAATCGTCGTCGGCAACGGCGAAACGGTCCCGCAGTACCTGGTCGACATGTGCGAGCAGCACCGGATCGCGCTGGTGACCTCCCAGAATCCGACGCCGCACATCGTCGATGTCTTCCGCATCTACCTGCAGCGCGTTCTCGCCGAGTCGACGACGCTGCACGGCGTGTTCCTGGACGTGCTCGAGCTCGGCGTGCTGATCACCGGCGCATCGGCGATCGGCAAGAGCGAGCTCGCGCTGGAGCTCATATCGCGCGGCAACGGCCTGATCGCCGACGACATCGTGGAGTTCTACCGGATCTCCCCTGACACGATCGAGGGCCGCTGCCCGCCCGTCCTGCGCGATTTCCTCGAGGTACGCGGCATCGGGATCCTGAACATCCGGACGATATTCGGCGAGACCGCAGTGCGTCCGCACAAGCTGCTGCGGCTGATCGTCCACCTCGAGGACCACGGCAACGAGGCGTTCTCCGACCTCGACCGCCTGCAGGTGAACGCGACATTCCAGGAAGTGCTGTCGGTCCCCATCCGCAAGGTGACGATCCCGGTGGCCGCCGGCCGCAACCTCGCGGTCCTGGTCGAAGCCGCCGTGCGCAACTTCGTGCTCAACCAGCGGGGTATCGACAGCACCAAGGAATTCATCTCGCGCCAGCAGAAGCTGATGAGCGAAGGCTGACCCGGAACATGGACCTGCTGCTGATCGGCGGCGTATCGGGCTCGGGCAAGAGCGTGGCGCTTGCGGCCTTCGAGGACGCCGGCTATTACGCGGTCAACAACCTGCCGGTCCCCCTGGTGGTGCCGACCGCCGACTATCTCGCCCACACCGGCCAGCAACGCGTCGCCGTCGCGCTGGACGTCAAGACCGGGCCCGGCCTGCCCGGGCTCGCCGACGCGATGGCCGCGCTGCAGAAGCGCGGGTGGGAGGTGCGTTTCCTCTACCTCGACGCGACGGTGGAGACGCTGGTCAAGCGCTTCTCGGAGACCCGCAGGCGACACCCGTTCTCGAGCGGTGACCGCACGCTGACCGAGGCCATCGAATACGAGCGGGACCTGCTCGCCGACGTGCGCAGGCTCGGCATCACGTTCGACACCAGCGAGCTGCCGTCGGCGGGGCTGCGCGCCTGGATCAAGGATTTCGTGTCGGTCGACCCGTCGAAGCTGACGCTCCAGCTCGAGTCGTTCGGCTTCAAGCACGGCGTACCCCTCGACGCCGACCTCGCCTTCGACGTCCGCTGCCTGCCGAACCCCCATTACGAGCCGGCGCTGTCGCCGCTGTCGGGCAAGGACGAGCCGGTCGTGCGCTTCCTCGAGACCATTCCCGAGGTCGAGCGCATGTACGGCGACATCTACCACTTCATCGCCAGCTGGCTTCCCGATTACGCACGCGACAACCGGAACTACCTGACGGTCGCGATCGGCTGCACCGGTGGCCAGCATCGGTCTGTGTACCTGGTCGAGCGCCTGGCACGCGCGTTCTCGCCGCGCTACCCGGTGCTGGTGCGCCACCGCGACCTCGCCGCGACATGAAGGCAGCCGCGCCGCGCCGGATCACCCTTGCCTACACGGGCGCGTCCGGCCTGCCGTTCGGGCTGCGGCTGCTCGAATGCCTGCTCGCCGCGAAGGTGCACGTCGATCTCGTCTACTCGGCCGCGGCGCAGATGGTCGCGCGGCAGGAATGCGAGCTCACGCTGCCGACGCAGCCCCGGGAAGCCGCGCGAGTGCTGGGCGAGCGTTACGGCGCACGCGAAGGCCAGCTCGTCGTGCATGCGCGCGACGACTGGATGGCGCCGATGGCATCGGGGTCCAATCCCGGCGATGCGATGGTCGTCTGCCCCTGCACGATGGGGACGCTGGGCGCGATCGCCAACGGGCTCGCCGACAACCTGATCGAGCGCGCCGGCGACGTCATGCTGAAGGAGCGCCGGCCGCTGGTGCTGGTCCCGCGCGAGACCCCCCTCTCGGCCATCCACCTCGAGAACATGCTGAAGCTCGCGCGCGCCGGCGCCGTCATCCTTCCGCCCGCCCCCGGGTTCTACGCGCACCCCAAGTCGATCGCGGATCTCGTGGATTTCGTCGTGGCGCGCATTCTCGACCACGTCGGCGTTTCCAACGCGTTGCTGCCGCGCTGGGGCGAGCGGCGTGGCGCAGCTCCGCCCACGCAGAGCGCCTGATGTTCCGGCCGCCCGGCGGCGGATCCCGAAGGATGGCGCCGCCGGCGCACACCTATAATCCGCGTATCGAACCTGCGGAAGCACGACCATGGCCGGCCACAGCAAGTGGGCGAACATCAAGCACAAGAAAGCCGCGACGGACGCGAAGCGCGGCAAGATCTTCACCCGCCTCATCAAGGAGATCACCGTCGCCGCGCGGCTCGGCGGAGGCGATGCGTCGGCGAACCCGCGACTGCGCCTCGCGATGGACAAGGCAATGGACCAGAACCTGCCCAAGGACACGATCGAGCGCGCGATCAAGCGCGGCTGTGGCGGCCTCGAGGGCGCCAATTACGAGGAGATCCGCTACGAGGGCTACGGCATCGGCGGCGCCGCGGTGATCGTCGATTGCATGACCGACAACCGCACGCGCACCGTCGCGGACGTCCGCCACGCGTTCTCCAAGCACGGCGGCAACCTCGGCACGGACGGCTCGGTCGCGTTCCTGTTCAAGCATTGCGGCCAGATCGTGTTCGCTCCGGGCACCGACGAAGACAAGGTGATGGAAGCGGCGATCGAGGCCGGAGCGGAGGACGTGCAGACCGACGACGACGGCAGCATCGAGGTGACGACAGGCCCCTACGATTTCATCGCGGTCAAGGAGGCGCTGGCCAAAGCCGGGCTGAAGCCCGCGCTCGCCGAGGTCGTGATGCAGCCGCGAAACGAGATCGAGCTGACCGGCGAGGACGGGCAGCGGATGCAGAAGCTCCTCGATGCGCTCGAGGCGATCGACGACGTGCAGGACGTCTACACGTCGGCGGTCATCGAACGGCCATGAAACGCCACCCGTGACGGCCGGAAGCCCGGCGTGACGCCGACCGGCATGGCCCCCGGGCCGCACGTGCGATCGACCGGCGACGCGCCGCAACCGGCAACGCGCCGCATCCTCGGCATCGACCCGGGCCTCCGGGTGACCGGCTTCGGCATCCTCGATGCGTGCGGCGGCAAGCTCGTCTATGTGACCAGCGGCTGCATCCGCGCGACGGGAACGAGCCTGCCAATCCGCCTCGGCGTCATCGTCTGCGACCTCGCGCATGTGATCGCCGAGCAGCGGCCGACCGAAGTGGCCGTCGAGAAGGTGTTCGTCAACGTCAATCCGAATTCGACGCTGCTGCTGGGCCAGGCGCGCGGCGCTGCGATCGCCGCGGCGGTGCTGGCCGGGCTGCCGGTGACCGAGTACACCGCCGGCCAGGTGAAGCAGGCGGTGGTGGGCGTGGGACGCGCGCAGAAGACGCAGGTGCAGGCGATGGTCAGGCGCCTGCTGCTGCTCCCCGGAACGCCGGCAGCCGACGCCGCCGACGCGCTCGCGACCGCCATCTGCCACGCCCATGCATCGACGGGGCTCGGTGGTCTCGCAAGGGGCGGGTATCGGGTGCGGGGCGGGCGCCTGCTGTCCCTGTAGAATCCGGCACCATGATCGGCCGCCTCTCCGGCATCCTCCTCGAGAAGAATCCGCCGCAACTCCTGCTCGACGTGCACGGCGTCGCCTACGAGGTCGACGTGCCGATGAGCACCTACTACAACCTGCCGGTGATTGGCGAGCGGATCACGCTCTACACCCACCTGGTCGTGCGCGAGGACGCTCAGCTGCTCTACGGCTTCGACACCGAGGGCGAGCGGCGGGCATTTCGCCAGCTGATCAAGGTGACCGGCATCGGTGCCAGGATCGCGCTGTCGGTGCTGTCGGGGCTTTCAGTCGCCGAGCTCGCTCAGGCGGTGACGCTGCAGGAGACCGGGCGCCTCACGCGAGTCCCGGGAATCGGCAGGAAGACCGCGGAGCGCCTGATGCTGGAGCTGAAGGACAAGCTCGGCGCGGACCTGACGCACGCGGTGGGGGTCAATCGCGTGGCAGCGAACACCTCGGATATCATGAACGCACTGCTCGCGCTCGGATACAGCGAACGCGAAGCGGTGGCGGCCGTCAGGCAGCTCCCGGTGGGGGCCGCGGTGGCCGACGGCATCAAGCAGGCGCTCAAGCTGCTGGCGAAAGGATGAAGTCCCGATGGCGATCGAAAACGACGCGCTGACGCGCATCGTCGAAGGCGCGAGTGCCGGGACGCAGGAGGACGCTCTCGAGCGTGCGCTGCGTCCGCGCCGGCTCGCCGACTACGTCGGGCAGGAGAAGATCCGCGACCAGCTGTCGATCTTCATCGAGGCCGCGCGACGCCGCGGCGAAGCGCTCGACCACGTCCTGCTTTTCGGACCCCCCGGACTGGGCAAGACGACGCTGTCCCATATCCTCGCCCACGAGCTCGGCGTCAACCTGCGCCAGACCTCGGGCCCGGTGCTCGAGCGCCCGGGCGACCTTGCCGCGATACTCACCAATCTCGAGCCGCGCGACGTGCTGTTCATCGACGAGATCCACCGCCTGTCGCCGGTCGTCGAGGAAATCCTCTACCCCGCGCTCGAGGATTTCCAGATCGACATCATGATCGGCGAGGGCCCGGCCGCGCGCAGCGTGAAGATCGACCTGCCGCCATTCACGCTGGTCGGCGCGACGACGCGTGCCGGCATGCTGACCAATCCGCTACGCGACCGTTTCGGGATCGTCGCGCGCCTCGAGTTCTACTCGGCCCCCGAATTGACGCGGATCGTCGCGCGTTCGGCGCAGCTGCTGTCGATCGCGGTCGCCCCCGAGGGCGCGCTGGAGATCGCGCGGCGCTCGCGCGGCACGCCCCGGATCGCCAATCGCCTGCTGCGCCGGGTGCGCGATTTTGCCGAAGTGCGGGCCGAAGGCGGCGTCTCGCGGGAGGTCGCGGACGCTGCGCTTTCGATGCTCGACGTCGACGCGTCGGGGCTCGATGTCATGGATCGCAAGCTGCTCGCCACGGTGCTCGAGAAGTTCGCGGGGGGACCCGTCGGGGTCGACAATCTCGCCGCCGCGATCGGCGAGGAACGCGACACGATCGAGGACGTGCTCGAGCCGTTCCTGATCCAGCAGGGCTTCCTACAGCGCACGTCGCGGGGACGGATTGCGACCGCGCTCGCGTACCGCCATTTCGGACTGGCCTCGCCTGCGCCGGGCGCGACCGACCTGTTCCCGGGCCCATGACGGTGCCAGGAGCGTCCGCGGCACGCGCAGGTTTCTCGTTCAAGGTCCGCGTCTATTACGAGGACACCGACGCCGCAGGCGTCGTGTATTACGCAAACTACCTGAAGTTCATGGAGCGCGCCCGCACCGAGTGGCTCGAGGCGCTCGGCTTCTCCCTGGCGGCATTCGAGCGCGACCACCGGGTCGCTTTCGTCGTGCGGCATGCCGACATCGACTTCCTGCTCCCCGCGCGACTGAACGACAGGCTCGAGGTCACGGTCGAAGCGCTCGACCATGGCGCGAGCAGGATGGCCATCGGGCAGAGAGTGCTGCGTGGCGGGACGAAGCTCGCGACCGCGCGCATCACCCTCGCCTGCCTCGACACCGCGCGCTGGCGCCCGACCCGCATCCCCGCGCCGCTCGCCGCCGTCCTGAAGACCGGAGCGATCGCGGCGCGACGCGAGCGACGGCCGTCGCGGCGCGCTGCCGAATCGACGGAAACCACCGGACAGGAAGCCCTGTGAACGTCCACACCGATCTCTCCTTCCTCACGCTGATCGTCCATGCATCGGTCATCGTGCAGGGGATCATCGCCCTGCTCGCCGCGCTGTCGCTGTGGTCCTGGTGGCAGATCTTCCTGAAGATCTTCCAGCTGAAGCGGGCCGCGCGCGAGACCGAGGCGTTCGAGGACGAGTTCTGGAAAGGCGGCGACCTCAACGTCCTGTTCCGGCAGGCGGGGGAATCGCGCGTCGGCGGTGGTCTCGAGCACATCTTCGCCGCGGGCTTCCGCGAGTTCTCCAAGCACCGCCGCCAGGGAAGTCCCTCGCCGGTCACGCTCGACGCCGCACGACGCGCGATGCGGGCGGCCTACCAGCGGGAAATCGACGCGATCGAAGCGCACCTGTCGGGCCTCGCGACCGTGGGGTCGGTGTCACCGTACATCGGGCTGTTCGGGACCGTCTGGGGCATCATGAACGCATTCCGTGGCCTCGAGAACGTGAGCCAGGCCACCCTCGCCAACGTCGCCCCCGGCATCGCCGAAGCGCTGATCGCCACCGCGATCGGCCTGTTCGCCGCGATCCCCGCCTTCGTCGCGTACAACCGATTCACGCACGACGTCGACCGCCTGGCCGTGCGCTACGAGAGTTTCATCGAGGAATTCTCGAACATCCTTCAGCGCCAGGGCTGATCCTTGCCGCCTGCTACCTGTTGCCTGTTACCCGTTGCCTGAAATGCGCCGCCCACGCAAGACCGTCAACCAGATCAACGTCGTGCCCTACATCGACGTGATGCTGGTCCTGCTCGTGATCTTCATGATCACGGCACCCCTGGTCGCACCCGGCGAGATCGAGCTGCCGTCGGTGGGGACCAAGCTCCAGCCGCCGGTCAATCCGCTCCAGGTGCGGCTCAACCGCGACAAGTCGATATCGCTGCACGACCAGGCCACCCCCAACGCGCGCATCCGGCGTGTCAGCCTCGACAATCTCGTCGGCGAGGTTCGCGCGATCCAGGACGGCCGCGACCAGCCGGTGGTCATCGAGGCGGACAAGGGCGCGCGCTACGAGGACGTGATCGACATCCTCGACCGCCTGCAGCGCGGCGGCGTCAAGAAGGTCGGGCTGCTCGCCCGGCCTTCGCCGTGAGCCGCGTGCCGGCCGATCGCCCGATGACCGCCGCCGACGGCCGCCCAGGGCGCGCCGGCCGCGTGCGGGGCAAGTGGACCGCGCTGATCCTGGCGCTGGTCGTCAACCTGCTGTTCGTCGCGGTGCTGGTGTTCTCGGTCTCGTGGCAAAACCGCGCGCCGCCTGCGGTAACTGCCGAGCTGTACGCGCCGCCGGCCAAAGTCGCCCCCACGCCGGTACCGCCCAGGCCACAACCGCCGCCCCAGCCGCAACCCCAGCCGGTTCCGAGGCCCGCGCCGCCGGTCCCCAAGCCGCCGGCGCCGGTCGTCGAGAAGCCCGATCAGCGTGAAGCCGACATCGCGCTCAAGGCCAAGCAGGCGGCGCTGCAGAAGCAGCAGCAGGAGGCCGCCGAGCGCGAGCGCCTGCAGAAGGAGCAGGCCCGCAAGGATGCCGACGCGAAGAAGCTCGCGGAGCAGCAGGCGCGCGCGGTGGAGGCGATGCGCGCGCAGGCGCAGCGCGAGTCGCAGCTGCGCTCACAGGCCGAGCTCGATGCGCAGATGCGCGCACAGGCGGAACGCGAATCGCAGATGCGTGCGGAAGCCGAGCGCGAGGCACAGGCTCGGGCCGAACAGGCCGCCGCGTCGGACGCACGCAACAAGGCCGAGGCGGACTGGATCGACCGGATCCGCAGCAAGATCAGGAGCAACGTCATCGTGCCCCCGGACATCCAGGGCAACCCCGAGGCGGTGTTCGACGTGGTCCAGCTGCCGACCGGAGAGATCATCGACGTGCAGCTGCGGGCATCGAGCGGCGTGCCGGCTTACGACAACGCGGTGCAACGCGCGATCCTCAAATCCTCGCCGCTGCCCAAGCCCGCGACGCCGGACCTGTTCGAGCGCAGGCTGCGGCTCAGATTCCGGCCGCACGACCGGTGATCGGCGTCAGTTCCTGGCGCGCTTGTCGACGACCTGGATCGCCACCCAGCTCCAGTCCGCACGCTGCTCGACGAGCTGTCGCAGCGCCACCGTGTAGATCGAGTGCGAAGTGGCCAGGATGAGCTTGCGCCCCTCGGCGTATTCCGGGGTCGGAATGATCACCGACTTGACGGTGAGCGGCTTGTCGGGACGCGAAGGCGGCGGCAGGTACAGGCCGTCGAAGCGCGGCCCCAGCGACAGCGCGTCGACGCCGTTGACCTCGATGCCCAGGTTGTCCCGCGATCCGCGCAACGTATAGAGCCCGACGGCGACGACCCGTTCGGCGATCACCGACAATCCTGCCTCGACCTCGTCGTTCGACATCTTGTTCACGCGGCGCACGACGCCGAGCGCCCATTGCCGCCTGATCGATTCGCGCACCGCGGCGAGCGCGCCGAGCATCAGTGTCTGCCCGACGCCGCCGCTCGCGCAGATTCGCAGGCCCGCCACGCTTCGGTCCTTCACCTGCCAGAGCGACTCGGGAAACTGCGCGAGGCTCACCGACAGCGTATCGCTTTCGCTGCTGGCGCGCTGCTGCGAGCGCGCCGCCCCGGCAACGGCATACACCTCGATCTGCTCGCCCGACCGTGTGTCCTCGATCTGCGCCTCGGCCGTCCCGGCGGATTCCTGCGTCGACAGCTCTTTCAGGATGCGCGCGAGCCCGATGCGCACGCGCGCGGCATGGATGCACGAGATGCGCGGATCACGCCGCATGTCGAGGTTGAGGTTGGGCGCGATGGCAGGGCGCGCCTTTTCGAGGATCATCGCGCGCTGCTGGTTGACGGCACTGACCGGACCCTGGTCGGTCGCTTCGGAATGGCGCAACGCGGCCAGCGTCATGTCGAGCTGGTCGCACAGCGGCGTGGTGTCGAGATAGCGCAGCATCGCCCCGGAATCCTGCCCGGTGCGCCGCACCAGGCCTGTCCGGCCGGCGACGTCGATGAAGAAGCCTTCCATCGACTTGGGCATGGCCACGAGCTCGAGGCGCCGGCTCCACGCGCGAAACTGGGTGAGCACCCAATCGAGATTTCCGGCGGACAGGTTTCCTGTGTTGAGCTGGTGGACGAGCAGCACGTAGACGTATTCCTGCTCGATCGTCCACTGCGTGCCGGCGCCTGCCACGCTCCCTGGCTGCGTCGGCACGCGCTCGAGCCCGAGTTCGGTCGCGCGCAGGTAGGCCCGGTGCAGCTCGACCCATTTGGCGGGGATCCAGTGCTCGTGGCGGGACACGCGCAGCTTGGCGTCGGTCCCGTAGTAGTGGATGAGCCGCGCGAAGAGCACCGGCAACTGCGGCTTCCAGCGCGCATAGGACGACGGCACCAGGGCGGTCTCGATCGCCGTCTGATAGGCGCCGATGAACGCCTGCGCGAGGTCGAAGCTCGCCTGCCAGACGCGCTCCGCCACCTTCGGCGTCGAATCGAGCGTCTCGACGTACTGCTTGAACAATTTGCGGCGATCGCCGCCCAGCGCCGCATCGACGTGCAGCACTGCCTGGACGCGCGCGGCATCGAACGGGCGAGGCGACTGGCGCATGCCGTCGAACGCGCGCAGCACCAGTTGCTGCCGCGCGACGATGTCGAGCGAAGGAAGGTCGGTGAGCCAGGCGGCGGCGGATTTCGCCGACGCCATCGGATCGGCACCGCCCCGGACACCGGGTGTCAGAAATGCGAACATCGTCGCGGACGCTTCAGCGGCGTCGGATAGAATGCGACGCATCGCTGCGTCGCGGTGAAAGGTGGAAAGCGGGTTCGCGTTCGCGCGAGCGCGAGCGCGAGTTCCTGCGCCGAGTCCGGCCGATGCCCATCGAACCTCTCCCGCGGGTTTCAAGGCGCGCGCGCTTCAACCCGTTCGCGGCGTGCGCAGCGGTTGGGGCATGCGGCGGCCGGTTCACGGCCGCGCGCACGCCTTCCATTTCCAGTACGCGAGGGAGTAGCAAGTTGGATGCCACAATCTTGGAATTACAAAAACTCGATGTTAAACAAGGCACTGGCGACGAAGCTGTCGGCGGCAGCGCCGTCAGCGTTCATTCCACAGGGTGGCTCCACGACAGTTCGAAGCCTGATATGCGCGGTGCCCGATTCGACAGTTCGCGCGACCGCGGAGCTGAATTCTCGTTCGTGCTCGGCGCCGGCGGCATCATTCCTCCTGATTCAGCACTGATCTTCGACGTCGCGCTGCTCGGCGTGAACTAGACATATGGCCGAGACATGATGGCGCCCATGCTGCCCCGCGACGGCGCCATTGCGCCCCGGCGGCGGCTCGATTACCGCGCCCCGCCCTTTCTCGTCGCGGCCCTCGAGCTGGAATGCGACCTCGACCCGGAGGCGACCCTCGTTCGAGCGACGTTCGGGTTTCGCCGCAATCCCGGCGCGGCGGACCAGGACCGCGCAGCCCCGCTGGTCCTCGACGGCGAGCAGCAGGAGGACGTCGAAGTGACGCTCGATGGCCGGTCGCTGGCGCCCGACGAGGTCGTCTTCGGTCCTGGAACGCTGACGGTCGCGAATGCTCCCGATGTCGGCACGCTGTCGGTGCGCTCGCGCATCGCACCGGCCCGGAACGTCGCCCTCGAAGGACTCTACGTGTCGTCCGGCGTGTTCTGCACGCAGTGCGAGCCCGAGGGGTTCCGGCGAATCACCTACTTCCCGGACCGTCCCGACGTGCTCGCGCGCTACCGGGTGACGCTGCGCGCCGACCGTGCGCGCTATCCGCAGCTCCTGTCCAACGGCAATCGCGTCGCGGCGGGGCCGCTCGCGGACGGCCGCCATTTCGTCACCTGGGAAGATCCGTTCCCGAAACCCAGCTACCTGTTCGCGCTGGTAGCGGGGGATCTCGGGGTGCTGGACGACAGCTTCACGACCATGCACGGCCGCAAGGTCGCGCTGCGCATCCATTCGACGCCGGCCAATCTGCCACGCTGCCATCACGCGATGGAAAGCCTGAAGCGCGCGATGCGCTGGGACGAAGAGCGCTACGGACGCGCCTACGACCTCGACACCTTCATGATCTTCTGCGCCGACGATTTCAACATGGGCGCGATGGAGAACAAGGGCCTCAACATCTTCAACAGCGCGATGTTGCTTGCCGACCCCTCGACGGCGACGGATGCCGACTTCCACGCCATCGAGGGCATCGTCGGTCACGAGTACTTCCACAACTGGACCGGCAATCGCATCACCTGCCGTGACTGGTTCCAGTTGTCGCTGAAGGAGGGACTGACGGTCTTCCGCGACCAGGAATTCTCCAGCGACATGGGCTCGCGCGCGGTCGAGCGCATCGGCGCGGTCGAGTACCTGCGACGGCGCCAGTTCACCGAGGACGCGGGACCGATGGCCCATCCGGTGCGGCCCGACGAGTACCGCGAGATCAACAACTTCTACACGGCGACCGTGTACGAGAAGGGCGCCGAGGTGATCCGCATGCAGCACACGCTGCTGGGACCCGGGCGCTTCCGGCGTGGCATGGACCTCTATTTCGCGCGCCATGACGGGCAGGCGGTGACCTGCGACGACTTCGTCCAGGCGATGCAGGATGCCTCGGGCGTCGACCTGTCGCAGTTCCGTCGCTGGTACTCGGAAGCCGGCACGCCCGTTGTCGCCGCCGCCGGCCGCTACGACCCCGGCACCCGCCGCTGGACGCTGGAGGTCTCGCAGAGCCTGCCGTTGCGGGGATCCGGTTCCGCCCGACCCCCGCTGCACATTCCGCTCGCGCTCGGGCTCCTCGGACCCGACGGCCGCGACATCCCGCTGAGACTTGCGGGCGAGGCCACGGCGCAAGGCACGACCCGCGTGCTCGAGCTCAAGTCGGCAGCGCAGACCTTCGAGTTCATCGACGTGCCGGCGAGACCGGTGCCATCGCTGTTCCGCGGCTACTCGGCGCCGGTACGCGTCGAGTACGACTACCGGGATGACGAGCTGGCGCTGCTCGCGGCGCACGACAGCGACGCGGTCAATCGCTGGGACGCCGCACAGCGTTCCTTCACCGGTGCCGTGCTCGGACTCGCGCGGGCGCGGCGCGACGGCACGCCCCTCGCGCTGCCGCCGGCACTTTCGCGTCTGGTCGCTGCGCTGCTTGCCGACACCACGAGCGACCCGGCGCTGCTTGCGCTTGCGCTCGCGCTGCCCGACCCCGCGTACGTCGCGACGCTGGAACCGATGATCGACGTCGAGGGCGTCATCGCCGGTTGGCGATTCGCCAGGAAAGCGCTCGCCGCGACTCATCGTGGCGCGTTCGAGAGCGCGTACGCCCGCCATCTGCCGCGTGGCCCCTATCGGCCGACGCCGGAGCAGGCAGGTCCGCGCAGCCTGGCGAACCTCGCGCTGTTCTATCTGGGAACGCTCGACGATGGCGCGGCCCACGGGCTCGTCCTCGAACATTACGACGCCGCCACCAACATGACCGACGCGCTCGGCGCACTCGGTGCGCTGCGTGACAGCGAGGCGGTGGCCCGCGACGCGGTATACGCGCGGTTCGAGACCCGGTGGCGCGACGAGCCGCTGGTGCTCGACAAATGGTTCTCGCTGCAGGCGCGATCGCTGCGGCCCGATGCGCTGCAGCGCGTGCAGGCGCTGGTCGGGCACCCACGCTTCAATGTCCGCAATCCCAACCGGGTGCGCGCGCTCGTCGGCGCATTCGCGCTGGGAAATCTACCCGGGATCCACGCGAGCGATGGGTCGGGCTATGGGTTCGTCGCCGACCAGGTGCGCGCGCTCGATCCGGCGAACCCGCAGCTGGCGGCGATGCTCGCGGGCGCGTTCAACCTGTGGAAGCGCTTTGCCGAGCCGCGGCGCAGCCTGATGCAACGGTCGCTGGAGCGCATCGCACGCACGCCGCGGCTGTCACGCGACGTGAGCGAGATCGTGACGCGCGCGCTGGAGGACTGACGCGCTACCAGTAAGTCTCGAGCGTGATGTGCCCCGGCTCCTTGCGCCGGTGCCGGCGCATGCCGCGGGTGGCGAGCACCTTCTGCACGTCCTCGACCATCGCAGGATTGCCGCACAGCATCGCGTGGGCATTCTCGGGCGTCAGCGACAGGCCGACCCGGCCCTCGAGCCGGCCGTCCTCGATCGCCTGCGGAATCCTGCCCGCGAGCGCGTCCCGAGTGGCCTCCCGGCTCACCATCGGGACGTACTGGAACGCGCCCGTCCGGGCATGCCCGATTCCGGCGATCGCGTCGCGATAGGTGAGCTCTTCCGCATGGCGCACGGAATGCACGAGCACGACGCGCTCGAACTTCGCCCACGGGTCGTCGGTGCGCAGCATCGACAGGAATGGTCCGATGCCGGTTCCCGTCGACAGGCACCACAGCGATTCGGCCTGCGCAGTTTCCGAAACGCTGAAGAATCCGTTGGCCCGCGGGGCGAGCCAGACGCTCTCGCCGCGATTCAGCACGGCGAGCCTGGGCGAAAGCGGTCCTTCCGGCAGGACGATGAAGTAGAACTCGTGGGGCTGCACCGATGGGGGATTCACGAATGAATAGGGGCGCCCGATCATCGCTTCCTTCGAGCCCGGCGGCGCGGGCAGGGCAAGCCTTGCGAACTGGCCCGCGGTGAAAGTCAGTGCCGGGGCGTCGACCTGCAGCGAGTACAGGCTCTGCGTCCACCGCCGGCATCCTGCCACGCGGCCCTCGATCCAAGCGCTCATCCGCTGCGTCCCGTCGCGATAAAATGTCCATTATGCCAACGCGTCCCAGGCGGGCGACGCTCGCCGGAAACCGGGTCTACCTCCGGCCCCCGAAACGCGTCGATCAGCAGCACTTCATCGCGAGCGCGCGAGCGTCTCGTACCCTGCACGGATCCTGGGTCCGCGCGCCAGAGACGCCGGCCGCGTATGCGGCGTATGTCGCGCGCTACCGGCCCGCCAACGCATCGCCGATCCATGTCGGATTCCTGGTCATGCGCAACGAAGACGATGCCCTTGCCGGGGTGTTCAATTTCTCGGAAATTGTTCGCGGCGTGTTCCGCAGCGCTTACGTCGGCTACTACGGATTCGCGCCGCTCGTCGGGGCCGGCTACATGACCGAGGGCTTCGCGCTGGCGCTGGACATCGCGTTTCGCCAGTTGCGACTGCACCGGATCGAGGCGAACGTCCAGCCCGGCAACGCCCGCTCGCTCGCCCTGCTCGAGCGCATCGGATTCACGCGCGAAGGCTACTCGCGGCGCTACGTCAAGATCGCCGGTCGCTGGCGCGACCACGTGCGCTACGCGATGCTCGCCGAAGACTGGAAGATCGAGCGGCCGCGGGTTCGCCGCGCGATCGGATCGGGCCGGTGATCACGCACTCGCGCCAGGCGAAGGTCGCGCTGCTGTCGCTTGCGCTGTGCGGCTGCGCATCGACGCCGGCGATCAGCCCCGGCGTCCCGCGCGTGGTCCCGCGGGTGGTCATCGCGCCCTACGGAACGCACTCGGAGTGCGCCCGGCTCGCGCGCGGGGATCGTCTCGACTATCAATACGACAGCAGCGCGCCGCTCCGCTTCGACATCGGCTACCGCGAGGGCAGCGACGTGCTGATGCCCATCGTCCGCGGGCCGTCGGCATCGGCCAGCGGCACCTACGAGACCCTGATCGAGCACGACTACTGCATGACCTGGGAAGCAGGTCCGCCGGGTGCCATCCTCCGCTACCGCATTCTCGTCCGGCCACCGCTGCGATGAACGGTGCAACGACGCCGCTCGCGACGCTGCTCGCGACGCTGGAGGATCTGGCGAATTCCGCGGCGGGCGACGGCGCCGTCCGTCAGAGCTCCGCGTAGCTGTAGGTGCGCCCGTGCTCGACGTCGGCGAGCACGAGCCGATCGACGATCCTCGCGGCAGCGACGTCGGCCGGCACCAGCCGCCCCGACGCGTGGAAATCCTGGAACATCGCGACATTCGGAAGCCGTTCGGAGGATTGCGAACGCATGAACGTCTGCATCTGGGTATCGATGATGCCCGGCCGCAGCGTGATCGCGCGAAACCCCGGCGCGGTGCGCTCGGCAGCGAGCGCGCGCGTGAGCATCTCCAGTCCGGCCTTGGCGATCGAGTACAGCGCTCCGCCGGGAATGGCGGATTGCGCCGCGCCCGACGAGACGTTGATGACGCGCGACCGTGGCACGTGATCCGCGAACGCGCTGCAGAACCGGTTGGCGACGACGATCGGAGCCGCGAGATTGACCGCGAGGGAGGCCTCGACGTCGGCCGCCCCCAGGTGCGCGAGCACCCCGACCGGGCCGGCAACGGCCGCGTTGTTGATCAGGCACACGCTTTCGGGCTTCGCCGCGGCGAGATCGGCGAAAGGACCGTCCAGCGCGGCATCGATCGCCGCGACGTCGGCGAGGTCGCAGGCAACGAAGCGATAGCCGCTGCCTGCAAGCTGCGGCGACGAACTGCGCCCGATCCCGACCACGCGAAAGCCGCGCCCGAGCAGCAGGCGGGCGAGCGCTTCGCCCAGTCCTCTCGACACGCCGGTGACGATCGCACTGTGCATCGATGCCGGCTCTCCGCGTCCCATGTACACGACGGCTGTGGGCACGGCGACGGCCGCGGCGATCCGGCCGCCGTCCGCTACTTCTGCGCGCCGGCCTTCTTGAGGTCGGCCTGCGCGCTTGCCAGCTCCCTCTGCAAGTCCGGCAGCGGCAGCGCGCCCGGGATCATCGTGCCATCGGCGAAGATCAGCGTCGGCGTCGCATTGATGTGCAACGACGCGCCGAGCGCCTGCGTCTTCGCGACCGGATCCCCGCAATCGCCCTTGTTGTCGGGAAGCTTGCCCGTCGCGAAATAGGCGTCCCAGGCCTTGGCCCGGTCCGGGGCGCACCAGAGTATCTTCGACTTGCGCGCGGCGTCGGGGTGCAGCTGGTCGATCGGGAACAGGAACGTGTAGACAGTGACGTTGTCGAGGTCCTGCATCTCCTTTTCGAGGCGATGGCAGTACGGGCAATCGGCGTCCGAGAAAAGGTAGATCGTGCGCGAGCCGTCCCCCTTGACCCGCTTGAAGGCGAGATCCAGCGGCAGCTTGTCGACGGCGACGCGATTGAGCTTGCGCGACCGGGACTCGGTCAGGTTCTCCCGGGTCGCCGTGTCGTAGATGTCGCCGACGAAGATGTGGGCGACCTTGGGGTCGGTGTAGATCAGCTTGTCGCCCAGCATCACCTCGTACAGGCCCAGGTAGCCGCTCTTCGCGATGTGGCTGATCGGGGCGCCGGGAAACTTCTGCATCAGCAGCTTGCGCATCGCGGCCACCTCGGGGGTATCGGCGGGCGACGACGACATCTGGATCGCCGGCGCCTGCGACGCCGGGGCTTCGGCCCAGGCGAGCGGCATTACCGATGCGATGGCGACGATGGCGCCAACTCCAAGCAGGAACAGCCAGCCGGTTCGTTTCATTCGGGTCTCCGGAAATTGCATCTATCGCAGCGCCGGCTGTGCCAGCGCGCGCTTGATGATCGGAACGCTGTCGACTGCGGACAGCCCTGCATTGCGCAGCTTGCGCAACCACGGAGTTCGCGCGCCGAACATCCGCGCGAGCCCGTCGGTGAGCGTGTGCATCGCGAGCACCGGCTCCGCCCTGCGGCGGGCGAATCGCTCGAGCAGGATCGGTGCGCCGGCATCGGAGACCGGCCCGCGCTCGGCCAGCACCATCGCCATCGCCTGCGCGTCCCCGAAGCCCAGGTTAACACCCTGTCCCGCAAGCGGGTGCACGCCGTGCGCGGCGTCGCCGACGAGCGCCATCCGATGGGCGACAGACGTGGGCAGGCGCAGCGACCGCAGCGGGAATGCCGCCGCCGGCGTCAGCGGCGTCAGCGCACCCAGGGCGCTGTCGCCTTCCGCCGCGACCCGCGCCGACAGCTCGGCGGCGGGCAATGCGAGGAGCTCGCGCGCCAGCGCGTCGGGGGCCGACCAGACGATCGAGATGCGCCGGCCGGGCAGCGGCAGCCAGGCGAGCACCCCGCCGTCGGCGCGGAACCACTGCCGAGCGCATCCATGGTGGGCGCGCTCGCATTCGAAATTCGCGACCACGCCCTGCTGCCCGTAATCCCGCGGCTCGGTGAGGATTCCCGCAGCCTTGCGTACCCAAGAATGGATGCCATCGGCGCCGACGACCAGCCGCCCGGAATAGCTGCGGCCGTCCTCCAGCGACAACGTTCCCTCGCCCGCCGACCAGGCGAGCTTCGAGAAGCGTCCACTCGCGACGACGTCGACGCCCGCCGTATGCGCCTGCAGCAGCAGCGCGGCGCGCAGCGCCCGCTCCTCGACGATCCACGCGAGCGCGCGCTCGCCAAGCTCGTAGGCGGAAAACGACAGTGTCGCGCCGGCATCGCCTTCGACGCGCATCGATTCGATCGCTGCGATGCGCTCGCAGGGCAGTCCTTGCCACGCGCCGATCGCCTGCAGGAACGACGCGCTTCCCGGGCTGATCGCGTAGATCCGGACATCCCATCCGTCGATCTGCGCGGCGGCGAGCGGGGCACGGTCGACCAGCGTCACCGCCAGGCCGGCGCGTGCGAGCGCGGTCGCAAGCGCGAGGCCGACCAGTCCGGCACCGGCAATGACGACGTCACCGACCCCGGCCCGATCGCTCATTCCGGAAGCGTCTCGACGACCACGTGCTGGTTGGTGTAGATGCAGATCTCTCCGGCGATCGACAGCGACTTGCCGACGATCTCGGCCGCCGGCAGCTCGGTATTGTCGAGCAGCGCTCGCGCCGCCGCCTGCGCGTAGGCGCCCCCCGATCCGATCGCGACGATCCCATGCTCGGGCTCCAGCACGTCGCCGTTGCCGGTCACGATCAGCGACGCCGTGTGATCGGCAACGGCGAGCATCGCCTCCAGCCTTCGCAGCACGCGGTCCGAGCGCCAGTCCTTGGCGAGTTCGACCGCGGCGCGCGTCAAATGTCCCTGGTGTTTTTCGAGCTTGCCCTCGAAGCGCTCGAACAGCGTGAACGCATCGGCGGTCGCGCCCGCGAATCCGGCGAGCACCCTGCCTTGGTACAGGCGCCGGACCTTCCGCGCCGTCGCCTTGATCACGACCTGGCCGAGTGTCACCTGGCCGTCGCCGCCCAGGGCGACCGCGGCGCCGCGGCGCACCGACAGTATCGTCGTCCCGTGGAACGCCTCGCTGCTCACCGCGCCAGCCCTGCGCTCACTCGACCTTCTTCAGGAAGTGGCGCGGCGAGATGCCGATCAGCAGCAGCAGCGCCCGGACGATCGGCGTCGCGCCGACGATCTGCACGGCCTTGTGCTGGCCCTCGATGCGCAGGATCGAATTCAGCAGCGCGCCGGCGCAGACGAAGTCGACGCGCGCCACGGCGCTCATGTCGACGGTCACGACGTCGCGCATCGCGGCGAACGGGTCGAGTTGCGCGAGCTGGGGCGGCGCAGGGCCCACGAGCTCCCCGCCCCAGACGAGGGTCTCGGAGTCCGTGCTCGTCGGCGATGCGCGACCTGCCGGCGACGCGCCCGGCAGCTCGCGCAACAACCCCCCATCCGCGCCGGCGCGCGACGCCCGCGGCGGCGGCTCCCACGACGGCGGCGACAGCTCGAAGGTCACCGCGAACTCGACAGCCCGGTCGTCGAAACCCGCCTGATCGTGATGCCATTGCTTGAGCTCGAGCGACAGCAGCCACGCGCCTTCGCCACCCGCCCTGCCCTGCGCGACGGCCGCTTCCAGCGCCGCGACGAGCTTCTCGGGCCGCTGGATCGCGAGCTCCATTCGCTGGCGACGCGCTCGCGCGAGTTCCTGGGCGAGCAGGTGGGCGCCTGCGTCGTCGAAGCCGGCCACCGAGGCGAGGTCGATCCTCGCGCGCGGAATGCATTTCTCCAGCGCACGCCTCAGGCCGTCGAGCTGCATTCCGCTGCTCGCCGAAAGCTTGCCGTTGATCGCGATGTAGCCGCCGCCCTGGCCCTTGCCGTCGTGCCGGGGCGCGACCCTCTCGTCCCACGATGGTGCTGAACTCTCGAACTGGAGCAGATAGCTCATCGCCAGCTGGTCGAACGCAGCCCGGTCGTCCGCGCGCTGGAGCAGGTCGAACAGCGCCAGCCACGTCAGCGGCGACTGCCGCGCCTCGGAGTCGGTCTGGACCCCCTGCTCGAGCGCAGTTCGCGCCGCAGGCTCCTGGCCGCTTGCGAACAACAGTGCGGCGTTCTCGAGGACTTCGCACAGTCCCGGGTTCGCCTGCGCGACCTCGATCGCCGCGGGCGCCGTCGACCAGTCGATGATGCTCGCGCCGCGCAGGCTCGATTCCCCCAACGGCTCGTACGCGGGCGACTTCCCGGCCTTGCGGCTCGCCGCCTGCGCCGCGAGCTCGCGCGCCGATACGACGTGCGGACGCTTCGGCGAAGAAGGCCCGCTCGACGCCTTCGCGGCGGTCGACTTCCTGGCCGACGCCTTTCCGAAAATCGCCATCCGGACCGGTATGCCGTTGGAATGAAAGATGATGATTATGGGCTCGGAGACCGCAGCGAACAAGCGAGGGCGCACTTCCGCCGGAGATTGTTCGAATGCCGTTGCCCAGATGACAACGGCCGGAAGACCGGCCGTTGCGTACGCCCGTGCGCCGGCAGGGGGCGTTCAGCCCCGCCCGAGATTCTCGGCGGCGAAATCCCAGTTGAGCAACTTGTCGATTACAGCATTGACGTAGTCGGCGCGCCGGTTCTGGTAATCGAGGTAATAGGCATGCTCCCACACGTCGATGGTCAGCAGCGGCGTCTGGCCCTTGGTCAGCGGAACCTCGGCGTTGCCGGTCTTGACGATCTTGAGCTTGCCGCCCTCCCGCACCAGCCATCCCCAGCCGGAACCGAACTGCGAAACGGCATTGGCGGCGAAATCCTTGCGGAAATTGTCATAGCCGCCGAGATCGGCGTCGATCATCGCGGCAATACGGCCCGCCGGCTTGCCGCCGCCGCCGGCCCTGAGGCTCTTCCAGTAGAACGTGTGGTTCCAGATCTGGGCGGCATTGTTGAACAGCCCCGCCTTGTCGGGCTTGCCCGCCGTCTCGGCGATCACCTTCTCGAGCGTCGCCGACTCGTATTCGGTGCCCTTGACCAGATTGTTCAGATTGTCGACGTAGGTCTTGTGGTGCTTGCCGTAGTGGAACGACAGCGTGTTCGCGGTGATCACCGGGTCGAGCGCGTTATCGGCATACGGCAGAGGCGGCAGCGTGAACATATCGGCGAACTCCTTCGATCAATGGATTGGAACTGCAGAGCGGCATCGTCGGCGCGGCGCGGCCGGTGGCGTTACGCGACGGCGCCCGCTCCTCGCGCGGCAGGCCGCGTCCGGGATCAGTCGCCGTAGAGCTTCTGGACCCGCTCGCGGCGCTCCTGGGCCTCGATCGACAACGTCGTCATCGGGCGCGCGATGAGTCGCGGAACGCCGATCGGCTCGCCGGTCTCCTCGCAGTAGCCGTAGGAGCCGTCGTCGATCATCCGCAGCGATTTTTCGACCTTCTTCAGGAGCTTGCGTTCCCGGTCGCGCGTGCGCAGCTCGAGCGTGTACTCCTCTTCGAGGGTCGCGCGGTCGGACGGGTCGGTGGTGATCTCGTTCTCGCGCAGGTGCTCCCCGGTATCGTCGGCGTTGCGCAGGATCTGGTCGCGGATGTCCATCAGCCGCTTCTTGAAGAAAGCGAGCTGGGCCTCGTTCATGTAGTCCTTCTCCGGAGCCTTGAGGATCTCTTCCTCGGTCAGCTCGCGGGGCTGCTTCTTGACGGCGGTTGCGGTTTTGGCTGCCATGCTTCGTTCCATCCGTAACGTCATAGCGACGCGGTGCCGACCCTTGCGATCGGGTGCCGCGTGAGGTCCGCGGAAAATTGGGCATTATAACCCGTCGGGCGCCCGCGAGCGACCATCCGGACGCGCCGGCCACGGGACCGCCCCCGGGAGGAAGCCGCACCCTATAATCGCGGCGAAACAAGGAGTTCCGGTGCCCCTTCCTTCCCTCAGGCTGACTCGCCCCGACGACTGGCACGTTCACTTGCGCGACGGCCCGGCGCTGCGTGCCGTCGCGGCGGCAACTGCACGAGTGTTTCGACGAGCAATCGTCATGCCCAACCTCAGCCCTGCCGTGACGACGGTGCAGGCTGCTGCGGAATACCGGGAACGCATCCTTGCCGCGCTACCCGCCCTCGGTGGCTTCGAGCCGCTGATGACGCTGTACCTGACCGATACGACCTCGGCCGGCGAGATCGCCCGCGCGAAGGCGAGCGGATTCGTGCACGCGGTCAAGTACTACCCGGCGGGCGCGACGACGAATTCGGAATCGGGGGTGACCGCGCTCGCGCGCGCCTGTCCGGCACTCGCCGCGATGGAGCGGCACGGCGTGGTGCTCGCGATCCACGGCGAAGTCAGTGACCCGGGCGTCGACGTATTCGACCGCGAGCGCGTGTTCATCGACCGCGAGCTGACCGCGATCCTGCGGGATTTCCCCGGTCTGCGAGTCGTGCTCGAGCACATCACGACGCGCGACGCCGTCCAGTTCGTCGGCGAGGCGCCCGAGCACGTCGCCGCGACGATCACGCCGCAGCATCTGCTGTATTCGCGCAACGCGATGTTCGCCGGGGGCTTGCGCCCGCATCTCTACTGCCTGCCTGTCCTGAAGCGCGAGACGCACCGGCAGGCGCTCGTCGCCGCCGCAACTTCGGGCAACCCCAAGTACTTTCTCGGGACCGATTCCGCGCCCCACGCGAAGGACGCGAAGGAAAGCGCCTGCGGCTGCGCCGGCTGCTACAGCGCGCCGGTCGCTCTGGCGCTGTACGCCGAAGCGTTCGAGGACGCCGGGGCGCTCGACCGCCTCGAGGGCTTCGCCAGCGTGCACGGGGCAGCCTTCTATGGGCTGCCACGCAACAGCGATTCGATCGCCCTGCACCGTGAAGCGTGGCGCGTCCCGGAATCGCTGCCTTTCGGCGACACGACGATCGTGCCGCTGTGCGCCGGCGACGAGTTGCGCTGGCGCGTCGGCGAGGTCGAGCCGGCGTAGCCGGGTCGGCTGACCGCTCTTCCGCGGGCCTGCTTCCGCGCGCCTGCTTCCGCGCGCCTGCTTGCGCGCGCCTGCTTGCGAGTTGGGCGCAGGGTAACGGGCGCTCGCCC
>JAGXBK010000024.1 GCA_018971195.1 Betaproteobacteria bacterium | reverse complement strand
GTGATATCGGGCTGACGCGGAGCACCGTTGCCGCGTCGGCGGCCGTGCAGGCGGCGCAGCCGGAATGAATCCATCCGGAAATGCAAAATGGAATCGGCGCAATGATGGCCCGCCTCGTCGCGATTGATCGCAGCTTCGACGGCGGCGACGTCAGTACCGACGACGGAGGCGCCCTGCGTCTGCTGCGCGTGCTGGCGACCACCGGCGCGGCGCTGATGCTCCTGGTCGTCGTCTCGAGCGCCTACATACGGATCGCGCACGCAGGAGTCCCCTGCGCCGAGTGGCCTGCCTGCGACAGCCGCGGCGCGACCGCGTCGATGGTCGGGGACGGGGTGCGCATTGCGCGCTTCTCGCATCGGATCGCGGCCGGCGCAGTGGGCGTGGTGGTGCTGCTGCTGGTCGCATTGACGGTGACGCAACGACCGCGTCTTGCGCGCCCTCGCGCAATCGCGCTCGCCGCGCTCGCCGTCACCGTCGCACTCGCGGTGCTTGGCGCCGGTTTCGCGGAATCGCGCCACCCGGTGCCGATTCCCGCGGTGTCGCTGGTCAACCTCGAAGGCGGTCTGGCTCTGCTCGCGCTCCTCTGGTGGCTGCGGCTCACCGCGCTCGCGCCACAACCGGGTCAGGGCCTTCTTCGGGCGCGGATCGCGATCATCGCCATCGTCACGCTGCTCGCCGCGATCGCCCAGATCACGCTCTACGCGCTCGTCAGTGCCGGGTTCGCCGTGCCGGTGTGGACGTATCGACTCGGGGCGGCGATGCTCGCGGCCGTCGGAGCAGTGCTCGTCATCGCGCTGCTTCGCGCGGGCGGCAGGGCGCGAAGCCTGGGCCTCATCACCGGCGCGTTGCTGGTTGCGCAGCTTGCCTTCCACGTCGGCGCGTTGCTGACCACGCAGCTTGCGTACCGCGCCGGCTCGGGGCTGGTGGGCGCGTCCCTGCTCGTCGCGCTGGCGTATAACCTGACCATTGCGTTGCTGCTCTGCGCACTGGTCAGCGTCGTCAGCACCCGCGCCGGATCATCGGCGCCCACCGACGCAGCTATGCGAGGCGCAGGCTGAACGACTCGAAATTGTGCGCGATGGCGGCGACCCACGGTTCCTCCAGCCGCGAGCGCAGGCCGTCGCCCATGAATGCGGGCGTCGCGCAGCCGGTGCTCCGGAACTGCTGGAGCGCATAGCGCCGTACACCCATTTCCACCAGTCGATCGGCGATGCGCACCAGGGTCGCCGGAGGTAGCTGCCGTGGATGAACGGTGGTGCGGAATTCGCAATCGACGCCGCTCGCGATCAGCGCCCGCGCGCTCTCCAGCGCAGCGTCGCCGCTGCCCGAGACCCCGGTGACGAGTGCGTAGTCGTCGAACAGGGCCTTGACGTCGAATCCGACCCAGTCGACCTGCGGAAGCACCTGCGCGAGCCGTCGCGGATAGGCGCCGCCGGTGTGCAGTCCGACGCGAAATCCGATCCGCCTGACGTCGGCGATCGCGTCGGCGAGGCCGCCCTGGGCGAGCGGCTCGCCACCCGAGAACACGACGCCGTCGAGAAGGCCGCGGCGCCGCGACAGGAATGCGCACACGTCGTCCCAGTGAATCCGGCGCCTGCCGCGCGCCGGCAGCAGCCCCGGATTGTGGCAATACCCGCAACGCCAGGGACAGCCCTGGCAGAACACGACCGCACACAGTTCCCCCGGCCAATCGGTGGTCGACAGCGGGGTCAGGCCGCCGACGCGCAGCGCGCCACGCACGCGTGCCGGCCGCTCAGTCAGCCAGGTCGTCTGCGACCCGCGCGCGGATCTCGGTGAAGAAACGCCGCTCGGCATGCTCGCCTTTCTTGCCGATGTTGAATGATGCAACCGGGCGGTGATAGCCCATCACGCGGGTCCACACTTCGCAGCGCTGGCGCTCGTCGTCGGCGAGCATCGACGCGCCAGTTGAGCGGCCGGCATGGGGTTCGGCTCCCGTCAGGTGGCCGATCTCGGTCATCGAGTTCATCGCTGCTCCTCTCGGTCGAATGTCGCCGCCGTTCACGCGGCGGCAAGGTCGCGCCGCTTGGCCGCAAGCAACGCGTCATCGCATTTCGGGCAGAACTCGTGCTCGCCTGCGAGATAGCCGTGCTTCGGGCAGATCGAGAACGTCGGCGTCACCGTGATGTACGGCAGCGCGAAGCGCTCCAGCGCCCGGCGCACGAGCTTCCGGCAGGCGTCGGCCGACGACACGCGCTCGCTCATGTAGAGGTGGAGCACCGTCCCGCCCGTGTACCTCTTCTGCAACGCTTCCTGTCTTTCCAGTGCCTCGAACGGGTCGTCGGTGAAGCCAACCGGCAACTGCGACGAATTCGTGTAATACGGCATCTCGGGGGTGCCCGCCTGCAGGATGCCCGGATAGCGCTTGCGGTCCTCCTTGGCGAAACGGTAGGTGGTGCCCTCCGCGGGCGTCGCTTCGAGGTTGTACATGTGGCCGGTTTCCTCCTGGAAGCCGAGGATGCGCGCGCGCACGTGGTCCAGCAGTCGCAAGGCGAACGCATGGCCTGACGAGGAGGTGATGTTCTCGGTGTCCGACGTGAAGTTGCGGATCATCTCGTTGATGCCGTTGACCCCGATGGTCGAGAAGTGATTGCGCAGCGTCCCGAGGTAGCGCTTGGTGTACGGAAAGAGTCCGCCGTCGATGTGGCGCTGGATCACCTTGCGCTTGATCTCGAGACTCTGCTTTGCGAGCTCGAGAAGCTCGTCGACGCGCTGATAGAGCGCTGCCTCGTCGCCGCGATGCCGATAGCCGAGCCGCGCGCAGTTGAGCGTCACGACACCGATCGACCCGGTCTGCTCGGCGGACCCGAACAGGCCGTTGCCGCGCTTCAACAGCTCGGTGAGATCGAGCTGCAAGCGGCAGCACATCGACCGGATCATGTTCGGCTTGAGCTCGGAATTGATGAAATTCTGGAAGTACGGCAGGCCGTACTTGGCGGTCATCGCGAACAGCGCGTCGGTGTTCGGATGATCCCAGTCGAAGTCGGGCGTGATGTTGTAGGTCGGGATCGGAAACGTGAACACCCGTCCTCTGGCGTCGCCCGCAGTCATCACCTCGATGTAGGCGCGGTTGATCATGTCCATCTCGGCCCGCAGGTCGCCGTAGGTGAACTGCATTTCCTCGCCTGCGATCACCGGGATCTGCTCGCGCAGGTCCTCGGGGCAGGTCCAGTCGAAGGTCAGGTTGGTGAACGGCGTCTGCGTACCCCAGCGCGACGGCACGTTCAGGTTGTAGATGAGCTCCTGGATGCACTGCCGCACGTCGCCGTAGGTCATCCGGTCGCGGCGAATGAAAGGCGCCATGTAGGTGTCGAACGACGAGAACGCCTGGGCGCCCGCCCACTCGTTCTGCAGCGTGCCCAGGAAATTCACGATCTGGCCGACGGCGCTCGACATGTGCCTGGGCGGCCCCGCCTCGACCTTCCCCGGAACGCCGTTCAGGCCCTCGTGCAGCAGCTGCCGCAGCGACCAGCCGGCGCAGTAGCCCGCGAGCATGTCGAGATCGTGGATGTGCAGATCGCCTTCGCGATGCGCGAGCCCGATCTCCGGCGCATAGACCTGCGACAGCCAGTAGTTCGCGACGACCTTGCCGGAGACGTTGAGGATCAGTCCGCCCAGCGAGTAGCCCTGGTTGGCGTTCGCGTTGACCCGCCAGTCCTCGCGGTCGAGGTATTCGTTGACCGACGCCGCTACGTCGACGATCGTCCTGCGGTCCTCGCGCAGCCGCGCGTGCCGTTCCCGGTAGACGACGTAGGCGCGCGCGGTCTTGACGTAGCCGCCATCGAGCAGCGTGCGCTCGACCAGGTCCTGGATCGCCTCGACTTGCACGCTCGCCGCCGGGCTCCCCCGCGCCAGCGTGCGCCCGACGCGGTCCGCGAGACCCGCCGCCACGTCCGCCCCGAATTCGCCCGATGCCGCGCCGGCGCGCGCGATCGCCGAGGCGATCTTGTCGAGATTGAACGGCAGGCTTGCGCCGTCGCGCTTGGTCACCCGAGTCGGCGCGATGCCAGTCTCGCCGTCCGTCTGCTCGTTCATCCGCGATACCTCCGGCCACCAGATCTTGTGTCTGCGGGTTACGATATCCGCAACTGCTGGTAGCCGCGAGCAGAACTTGCGCGCAATCGGCGGTTTTTTCGAGTTTCTTGATCTGCATCAAGCCGCGCGCTCCGAGCCGGCTTGATGCCAGCGTGTCGCCCGGCGCTCAGTCGGTGTAGCGCGGCGGATCAGGATCGTGCGCCCAGTCGCGTTCTGGCTTGGGCACCTTCTTCATCCACGCGCGCACGAGCTTCACGTGCCCCTGCTCCTCGGCGCGCAATTCGAGGGCGGCCTTGCGCACCGGGCCGTCCGCCGCGATTCGCGCGAGTTGCGCAAAGAAGCGCTCCGCGCGCTGCTCGTTGGCGAGCGCGAGCTGCAGCGCATGATAGGGGTGCATCAGGTAATGCACTTCGTCACCCGCAGCGGTCTCCGCCGCTTCGAAGCCCTCGACGCCCGGGCTGCCAGGCGCCTGCGGCGGCAAGGCCTTCCATCCCATCTCGGCCATGATCTGGAGCGCGTGCTTGCGCTCGAATTCGGCCATCGTGCGGAACAGCGTCGCAACCTCGAAGTTGTTATGCGTCTCCAGCGCGTCGGCGAATTCGCCGTAGCGCTGTGCGGCCTCGATTTCCATCGCCAGCGCTTTCGCCATCAGCTCGGGCAGCGTGCGCGGCGCCGCTTCCGACGCCTTGGGCTTGCGCGCGGCAGCCTTCACAGCGCGAACTCCCCTTCGAGGTCGGCTGGCGCTGCCTTCGTCTCGCGCGCGAGCGCCGGGTACGGCGCGCGCTCGCCGGCGTAAAGGATGCCGATGTTGAAGCCGTCGTCGGTCATGATCCGGCGCGCAGCCCGGGCCGCATCGCTGGTCGCCGCCACCGGTGCGGGATGAGCGAGCTCCTTCCACGACCGCTGCTCCGGGCGAAAGGTCACGCAGGGACTCAGGATCTCGATGAATGAAAAGCCGGGATGGCGAATGCCTTCCGCGATGATCTGCGCGGTGCCGTTTGGATCGCCGGAGAACGCGCGCGCGACGAAATTGGCCCCCGATGCGAGCGCGATCACCAGCGGGTGGAACGATCGCAGGCCGGTGCCGCCCGGCGACAGCTTCGAGTCCCAGTCGGGTTCCGTAGTCGGCGACGGCTGACCCTTGGTCATGCCGTACACATGGTTGTCCATCACGAGGTAGGTGAGATCGACGTTGCGCCGGCACGCGTGCATGAAGTGATTGCCGCCGATCGAGTAGCCGTCGCCATCGCCGCCCGCCACCAGCACCGTCAACTCAGGGCGCGCCACCTTGAGCCCGGTGCCGGCCGCGAGCGCCCGGCCGTGCACGCCGTGGAATCCGTAACACGACGTGTAGGCCGGAATCCGCGACGAGCAGCCGATCCCGGAAACGACGACGACCTGCGAAGGCGGCGCGCCGATCATCGCCAGCGCCTTGGTCACGGAGCTCAGCACCGAATAGTCGCCGCATCCGGGACACCAGATCGGCTTGTACGACGACTTGTAGTTCGCTGCCGTCAGCGGTGCGCCGGTCGGCGGCGCACCGATGGCAATGTCGTTCATGAGTCCTTCCACGCGAGAATCGCGGCGGTAATTTCCCCGGGGCGCAGCGGCAGCGGACCCGGCCGGTGAAAGCTCGCGACCTTCGCCGGCAGGTCGTACACCGAGCGCAGGTAACGATAGAACTGCGCACCGTGGTTCTGTTCGATGACCAGGACGCGCGCGACACCCGACAGCGCCTTGCCGAGCCGTTCCGGCTGGGCCGGCGAAAGCAGGCGCAGCGAGATGAGCCGCAGATCGACACCCAGGAGCGCCGCGCGCGCGACCGCCTCGCGGACGGGGCCGCTCGCCGATCCGAACGCAATCACCGCCGCCGCGCCGTCGCCCTCGACGTCGGCCCACCGGTCGCCATAGTCGTAGCGGACGAGCTTGCGCTCACGCTTGTCGAGCTGCACGCGATGGTCGCGCGCCTGGCTGCTCGGGATTCCGGTCTCGTTGTGCTCGAGACCGTCGGCCGTGTACACGACGCCGGGCGTGCCGGGGATCGCCATCGGCGAGACGCCGGATTCCGTGTCGCGGTAGCGCTTGTAGTCGGCCGCATTGGCCGCGGCGGTCAGGCGCGTGGCCGAGTGAGGCAGGTCGGCGGGACGATCGACGATCGCACGCGACTGGCCCATGAACTGGTCGGACAGCACGATCGCCGGCGCCTGCAGCGCCTCGGCCAGCTGCACGGCCCATTGCGTCGTCGCCAGGCAGTCGGCGATCGAGGTCGGCGCGAGAACCAGCCGCGGCGCGTCGCCATGGAGCCCGCTGACGGCGTACGCGAGGTCGCTCTGCTCGCTCTTGGCCGGAATGCCGGTCGACGGACCACCGCGCATCACGTCGACGACGACGATCGGCACTTCCGCGCAGACGGCGAGCCCGATGCCTTCGGTCATCAGCGCGAGCCCGGGCCCGGCCGTCGCCGTGAGCGCGGGAACGCCGCCGTACGAGGCACCGATGATCATGTTGATCGATGCCAGCTCGTCCTCGGCCTGCAGGAGCGTTCCTCCGACCCTGGCGAGCGCCGGGGCCATCCACTCGAGCAACTCGGTCGCCGGCGTGATCGGATACGCGGCGACAAAGCGGATTCCCCCGCGGATCGCTCCGTAGCCGGCAGCCTCGTTGCCGCTGATGAGCCAGCGCTTGCCGCCCGGTGCCTCGTCCTGCGCCACGACGGCAGGAAGCCCGCGCAAGCGGTCGATGCCCGCAACGGCGGCCCCGCCGGCACGAAGGGCTGCGACGTTGGCGTCGAGCTTGCCCCCGTCGCGTTTCCACGATTCGCGCAGCGCGGCCTCCAGCGCAGCCGCGGGAATCCCCGCCAGTGCGCCGGCCGCGCCCAGCGCGACCATGTTGGTCCAGCTCCCGGGAACCCCCTTCGCCATCCGCTTGAGAGGCAGCGGCACGTAGCGCGCTCCGGTGGCCCTGAACGGCTCGGGGACCTCACCCTGATCGGGGTCGCCTACCAGGACGCTTTCCGGCGACAGCACAATCTCGTCCGCGAAGCGTGTGACGTTCTGCCAGTCGATTGCAAGCAGCAGGTCGAAGTCGTCGCCGAGCGATTCCAGGGGCGAGCGGCCCACGCGCAGCAACGCGGCGGCCTCGCCGCCGCGGATCTGCGGACCGCTGGTGCGTACCATCATTCCATACAGCCCGGCCTTCGCCGCGGCGCTCAGAAGCAGGCTCCCGGCCGTCATCACGCCGCTGCCGCCGCTGCCGGCGAGCGCCATCGAGAGACTCGCCGGAAAGGGAGCCGCGCGCGGGCCGGCGGCGCCCCGACCCGGGCGAGCTTTGCGTACCGAAGCTTCCACGTCGCTCCTTCGTCGGCAGGCGATGCGCACAGTAGACCGGGTCCGGGCTCGATTGCAATTGACGCAGATCAATGCGTTCGCAATTCAGGCCGTGCATCATTTTTGCGATAAATCGGTATTACGGTACTTCATTACCAGTTTACACCTTCCGGAACCGTGATGCGGGCATCGTGCCTGGGGGGCCGACCCTGGAGCGGCCATGCGCGAGGAGCACGTCGATGAGCATCGAAGCCAGCCACTGGCTGATGACGGCGGTCAACGCGCCACTGGCGGCGGCTCGGTTTCGCGCCGAGCCGGGGCCCGGCGAGGTCGTCGTGGCCGTCGCAGGATGCGGCGTCTGCCATACCGATCTCGGCTATCTCTACGACGGGGTCAAGACGAATCACCCGTTGCCCCTGGCACTCGGACATGAGATCAGCGGCATCGTCACGGCCGCGGGGCCCGATGCCGGCGGCTGGCTCGGCAAGGCCGTGATCGTCCCCGCGGTCCTCCCCTGCGGTCACTGCGACCTGTGCCGGCGCGGGCTGGGCCCGATCTGCCGGGCGCAGAAAATGCCGGGCAACGACATCCACGGCGGCTTCGCGACGCACGTCGTCGTGCCCGGCCGCGGGCTATGCGAGGTCGACACGACGCGCCTCGCGAATGCGGGCCTCACGCTCGCCGAGGTGTCGATCGTGGCCGACGCGCTGACCACGCCGTACCAGGCAGTGCGCCGCGCGGGCGTCGCGCCGGGCAGTCTCGCCATCGTCGTCGGCGCGGGAGGCGTCGGCGGCTATTGCGTGCAGATGGCAAGCGCCTTCGGCGCGACCGTCGTCGCCATCGACATCGATGCGGCCAGGCTCGAAGCGCTGTCGCGCCACGGCGCCGCGCTCACGCTCGATGCCGGTGCGCAGGACAGCAAAGCGATCAAGGCGGCCATCAGTGAGTTCGCGAAAGCACGCGGACTGCCCGCCACCGAATGGTTCATCTTCGAATGCTCCGGCACGCGCGCGGGACAGCTCACGGCCTGGGGATTGCTCGTGCATGGCGCGACGCTGTCGGTCGTAGGCTTCACGATGGACAAGGTCGAAGTGCGCCTGTCCAACCTGATGGCCTACGACGCTCGCGCGCTCGGAAACTGGGGTTGCCCACCGGAATCCTATCCCGCCGCGCTCGAGCTGGTGCTCGCCGGCAGGATCTCGATCAAGCCGTTCGTCGAGACGCACCCGCTCGACGACATCAACCGGGTGCTGGCCGCGGTCCATCGCCGCGAAATCAGAAAGCGCGCGGTGCTGGTCCCGGCCTGAACGAGGAATCGCCCGATGAACATCTCCGACGCCGTCTCCGTCACCCGCGAGTTCAAGCACCACGACCTGGTCGACGACATCGCCAAGCCAGGCGTGCGCTACGAGCTGCGCCCCGCGAGCAAGCCCGGTGGCGATCTCGCGCGGGACCTGTACAACGCCTGGATCACGCTCGACAATCCGTCGCAGTTCAACTCCTACACGACCGACATGGTCAAGGGCGTGATCCTGGCGTTCCGCGCCGCGTCGAACGCGCGCAACGTCAACTGCGTCGTATTCACCGGTGCGGGCGACAGGGCCTTCTGCACCGGAGGCAACACCAAGGAATACGCCGAGTACTACGCCGGACACCCGCAGGAGTACCGCCAGTACATGCGGCTGTTCAACGACATGGTGTCGGCCATTCTGGCCTGCGACAAGCCGGTCGTCTGCCGCGTCAACGGCATGCGCATCGGCGGCGGCCAGGAAATCGGCATGGCCTGCGACTTCTCGATCGCGCAGGACCTCGCGCGCTTCGGCCAGGCCGGCCCCAAGCACGGCTCCGCCCCGATCGGCGGCGCCACCGACTTCCTGCCCCCGATGATCGGCAACGAACGGGCGATGGTCGCCGGCGTGCTGTGCGAGCCATTCTCCGCGCACAAGGCCTACCACTGGGGGATCCTCGCCGACATCGCCCCGGCGCTCAAGGTCGACGGGCACTACGTCGCGAACCCCCTGGTCGAGACGCAGCGGATGACCGACGAATTCGGCCGCATCGTGTTCGGCGAGCCCAAGGCCGGCGAAGCGGCGAAAGAAGGCAAGGCGCTTCTGGCGCGAGGAACGGTCGACCTCGCGCTGCTCGACGCGAAGGTGGAGGCGCTCTGCGCGAAGCTGCTGCTGACGTTTCCGGACTGCACGACCAAGACGCTGGAGGAATTGCGCAAGCCCAAGCTCGAGGCGTGGAACCGCAACAAGGAGAACTCACGCGCGTGGCTCGCGCTCAACATGATGACCGAGGGGCGCGCGGGCTTCACCGCTTTCAACGAAGGCGGCAAGGACGATCGCGAGGTCGACTTCGTGCTGTTGCGACAACAGCTCGCCGCCGGTGCCGGCTGGGTCGGGCCGCTGCACGACTCGATCCAGCCGAAGAGCAGGTGCAAAGGCTGAAAGCATGTCCGACGAATCCCCGCTGAAAGTCTGGATCGACCGCGATGGTGCATTGTTGCGCCTTCGGCTTGCGCGGCCCAAGGCAAATCTCGTCGACGCCACGATGATCGCCGCGCTGCACGGCGCGCTGCTTGCGCATCGAGCGCAAGCGGCGCTGCGCGCCGTGCTGCTTGATGCCGAGGGCCCGCACTTCAGCTTCGGCGCGAGCGTCGAGGAACATCTGCCCGGTCGCTGCGCGGCGATGCTGACGTCGCTGCACGCGCTCGTGCTGGCAATGCTCGAGTTCCCGGCCCCGATCCTCGTCGTCGTGCGGGGCCAGTGCCTCGGTGGCGGCCTCGAGCTGGCGCTCGCGGGCAGCTTGATCTTCGCGGCCCCCGACGCGCAGCTCGGTCAACCCGAGACGAAGCTCGGCGTGTTCGCGCCGGCCGCGTCATGTCTGCTGCCCTACCGTGTCGGCCAGGGGGTGGCCGAGGACCTTCTGCTGTCGGGCCGGTCGACAGGCGGTGAAGAAGCGATGAGGATCGGTCTCGTCGAGGCCGTCGCCACCGATCCGGAAGCGGCTGCGCTCGCATACTTCGACATCCATCTTGCACCGAAGAGCGCCGCTGCGCTTGCCTGCGCCGTCACCGCCGTACGCGGCTCGCTCGTCCCCGATGTCCGCCGCCGTCTTGCCGAGGTCGAACGGCTCTACCTCGAAACGCTGATGAAGACCCGTGACGCGAACGAGGGACTTGCCGCGTTCCTCGCCAGGCGCCAACCGCAATGGGAGCACCGCTGATGACCGCGAGCCCACCCGTCATCCCGATCGTCGAGCGCTGCCAGGCGCTCTTCGAGGACCTCGACCTCAACGCCGTCAAGCAGTGGAAAGCTGCAGCACCCGGCCGAAAGGCGATCGGCTACATGCCGATCTACGTCCCGCGCGAGCTCGTCCATGCGGCAGGCATGCTGTCCGTGGGCATCCTCGGCGGCGGCGACCAGATCGAGGTCATCCAGGGCGACGCGTACTACCAGAGCTACATTTGCCGGATACCGCGCTCGACGATCGAGCTCGCGCTCACCGGCCGCCTCGATTGCCTCGACGGAATGCTTTTCCCTTCGATCTGCGACGTGATACGCAACCTGTCGGGCATGTGGCAGATTCTGTTCAAGGACAAGTACGTCCGCTACTTCGACGTTCCGCAGAACTACGAGGACGCGATCGGCGGAACGTTCTACATCAACGAGCTCGCGGCCCTGCGCGACGATCTCGGCAAGCTGCGTGGCGCGCCGATTACCGACGACGAGCTCAACGCCTCGATCCGGGTCTACAACGAGAACCGGCGGGCCGTGCAGGAGCTCTACGCCTACCGCGCCAGGAAGCCATGGCAGGCGCCCACCTCCGAGGTGTACCTGGTGCTGCGCGCGGGCATGGTGCTGCCGCCCGAGGAGCACACGCAGCTCGTGCGCGATTACATCGACGCGGCCGATGCGCTGCCGCGTCCGAAACGAGACAACGCCCGCGTCGTGTTGAACGGCTCGTTCTGCGAGCAGCCGCCGCTCGGGCTGATCAAATCGATCGAGATGGCCGGCTGCTACATCGTCGACGACGACTTCATGCTGGTGACACGCTGGCTGCTCGACGACGTACCTGAGAGCGGCAACCCGCTCGAAGCGCTCTCCAAGGCGTTCCTCCACCGCTCGGCAACCACCGCGGCCAAGTACGACACCAAGCGCGCGGACAAGGGCGTCTTCCTGCTCAAGCAGATCAAGACCAGTGGCGCGGAGGGCGTCATCTTTGCGGCTCCATCGTTCTGCGACCCGGCGCTGCTCGAGCGTCCGATGCTCCAGGACGTGCTCTCCAGGCACACGGTTCCGCACACCGCCTTCAAGTACGCGGAGAACACCGGCCAGATGGCCCCGATCCGCGAACAGGCGGGCACGTTTGCCGATTCGATCAAGCTGTGGAGCGCGGCGTGAGCCCGCGGCGCTGCCGCTTGAATACCAGGGAAGCCAACTCATGAACGCGACTGCCGTGCTGCCCCAGGGTGCCGGAAAGCCACAGGTCCAGAAGGAGGACGCGATGTGGCTGCAGAAGGAGATGATCAACCGCAACTATCATGAGCTTGCCACCGCGCGGGAGCGCGGCCACAAGGTGGCTGCGACGTTCGTGCCGGGCAACCTCAACGAGCTCCTGATGTGCTTCGACTTCGCGCGGAGCCTTCCGGAAACCAACGCGCTGCAGAACGGCTTGCGCAAGAAATCCGGCAAGTTCATCCTGGACGCGGAGCGCGACGGCCAGTCCGAGGACGTCTGCAACTACGTGAAGGCCGACCTCGGGATGATGCTGGGTGGCGAGATCGGCCCCACCGGCGAGGCGCTCCCGAAGCCCGACATCCTGCTGCTCTCCTACACCGGCTGCTTCACCTTCATGAAGTGGTTCGAGCTGATCCGCCACAAATACGGCTGCGAGAGCGTCATGCTGCACGTGCCCTACCAGGGTGAGGGCAAGATCGCGCCGAACATGCGGGACTACGTCGTCAAGCAATTGAAGGAGACGGTAATCCCGGCGCTGGAGCGAATCTCGGGGGTCGCCTTCGACATCGACCGGTTGCGCCAGTACATGAAGGAATCGACCAAGGCCGAGGAGGATCTTGTCGCGGTGCTGCAGTCTGCGAAGCACCGGCCGTCGCCGATCGACGGCTACTTCGGCGCCGTCTACTACATCGGCCCGATCTTCACCGCGTTTCGCGGCACCCCGGAGGCGACCGAGTTCTACCGGGTGCTGCGCCAGGAAATCGAGCAGCGCGTACGCGACGGCAAGGGCCCGATCACGCCGGACGGGGAAATGGCCGAGGAGAAATACCGCCTCGTCGTCGAAGGCCCCCCCAACTGGACCAGCTTCCGCGAATTCTGGAAGATGTTCTATGACGAGGGGGCAGTCGTCGTGACTTCCACCTACGCCAAGGTCGGCGGCGTCTATGACTTCGGTTTCCGTCACGACCCCGATCATCCCCTCGAGTCGCTGGCGGAGTACTGCCTGGGCTGCTACACCAACCTCAACCTGCCGTCGCGGATCGACATGATCTGCAGGTATATCGACGAGTACCAGGCCGACGGCCTGTTGATCAACTCGATCAAGAGTTGCAATAGCTTCTCGGCAGGGCAGCTACTTGTCCTGCGCGAGGTCGAGAAGCGTACCGGCAAGCCGGCGGCGTTCATCGAGACCGATCTGGTCGACCCGCGCTATTTCTCGGCGGCGAACGTGAGGAACCGTCTGGAGAGCTACTTGCAAATGGTCAAGCAGAAGCGCGCAGCCGCGCTCGCTGCGCATTGAGGGGAACCACATGCGCTGCTTTGTCGGCATCGATCTGGGGTCGACCACGACCAAGGCGGTGGTCATCGACGAGAACCAGAACGTACTTGGGCGCGGCATTACCAACTCGCGCTCGAACTATGACACCGCAGCCGCGATCGCCAAGCAGGAAGCACTCGTCAATGGCCGCTTCTATCTTTTCCGGCAGGCGCTCGGCAACACCGGCGCGCTGAACGGGGCGCTCGACGCTTTCCTGGGCCAACTCGAGCGCAGCTTTCGCTTCGAGCAATATCTGGAGCAGCTCGCCGACCTCGAGTCAACCTGCCAGCGCAACGTCGCCAATGCCAGATTCGGTGACGCGGCGTCAAGCGTCAGCAGCGCGCTTGCCGAGGTGTTCAAGCGTCTCTCCGCCGAGTCGGCCGCGCTGTTCGCCCCCGGAGCGAAGCCGAAATCCGATTTTTTCCGCGACATCGCGGGCAGCCAGTACCTCGCCACGGGTGAGGTCGTGGCCAAGGAATCGGGCATCCGCTACGACTTCCTGCTCAACGTGTTCGACCGCTCGATCATCGAAGTCGAGAACCGCGTCTATGGCGACTCGATCAGGCGGCACCTGCTTGCCGCTCTCGAGCGCACCTTCCTGATGATGCCTGATACCGCCGGTCGCAGGGACCGGGTCGAGGCGCCGATCAAGGGGATTCTTGACATGCCGATGGAGGAGACCTACATCGTCGGCACCGGCTACGGCCGCGCGCGGCTGCCGTTTTCCAAGGAGCATGTCAGGTCGGAGATCCTGTGCCACGGACTCGGCGCGCATGTGATGCACCCAGGCACGGCAACGGTGCTGGACATCGGCGGTCAGGATACGAAGGCGATCCAGGTCGACCCGAATGGAATCGTCGAGAGCTTCCAGATGAACGACCGTTGTGCTGCCGGTTGCGGCCGCTATCTCGGCTACATCGCCGACGAGATGAACATGGGCCTGCACGAACTGGGGCCGATGGCGATGAAGTCCACCAAGACCATCCGCATCAACTCGACGTGCACGGTGTTCGCCGGCGCCGAGCTGCGCGATCGGCTTTCCCTCGGGGACCGGCGCGAGGACATCATGGCGGGTCTGCACCGGGCGATTATCCTGCGCGCGATGTCCATCCTCGCGCGCTCCGGAGGGATTCGCAATGAATTTACCTTCACCGGAGGTGTCGCCAAGAATGAAGCTGCGGTGAAGGCGCTGAAGGATCTCGTCCGGGAGAATTACGGCGCGCTGACCCTCAACATCAATCCCGACTCGATCTACACCGGGGCGTTGGGTGGTGCAACGTTCGCGTGGCGAGCGGTGGTCGAGGAAGGGAAGACCGCGGAGGCACGGTCATGATCTGCACCATCGGCGTCGATATCGGCTCGGGCGCGGTCAAGACCGCACTGTTTCGTACGAACGGCAGCAGGCAGGAATGGCTCGCCAGGCGCTGCGAGCGCATCCGGCGGCGCGATCCGCTGCAGCTCGCGAAGGAAGGGCACGATGGCGTGCTCGCGGACGCCGGCCTCGAAGCCGACGACATCGACTACATCGCGACCACCGGGGAAGGCGAGAACGTCAGGTTCGCCACCGGCCACTTCTACTCGATGACCACGCACGCCCGCGGCGGCGTATTCCTCCATCCGGGAATCAGCGCCGTAGTCGACATCGGCGCGCTGAACGGCCGCGCGATCTACGTCGACGAGCGCGGCAAGGTGCTCTCGTACAAGATGACGAGCCAGTGCGCGTCGGGGTCGGGCCAGTTCCTCGAAAACATCGCCCGCTACCTCGGCGTCGCGATCGAGGAGATCGGCCCGCTGTCGATGAGCTCGCGGACCCCGGAGAAGTGCAGCTCGATCTGCGCGGTGCTCGCCGAAACCGACGTGATCAACATGGTGTCCCGCGGCATCGCGACCAACGACATCCTGAAGGGCATCCACCTCTCCATGGCGTCGCGAATCGTCAAGCTGCTGAAGGTGACCGGGATCAAGACCGGGACCGCGCTGCTGACCGGCGGGCTGGCGCTCGACGTCGGATTGCTCGCCGCGATCCAGGAGGAGATGGTCAACGAGAAGGTCAACGTGACCGCGATCAGCCACCCGGATTCGATCTACGCGGGCGCCATCGGCGCGGCGCTGTGGGGCGCCTTCCGGCACGGCAAGTTGCGAGAGCTCGAAGCGCGCGCCGCCGCCTGATTTCTGGAAAGGAGACATCCGTGGCATTGACCATCAACGACAGCTGCACCGCCTGCGATGCCTGCAAGCCGGTGTGTCCCAACGAGGCGATCAGCGTCGGCGACCCGATCTACGTCATCGATCCGCTGCGCTGCACCGAATGCGTCGGCGCCGAGGACGACCCGCAGTGCAAGCTCGTGTGCCCTGCCGATTGCATCGTTGCGCATCCCGACTTCCGGGAGACGCCGGAAGAACTGCTGGCGAAGTACGAGTCCCTGCACGGCTAGCCGGCAGCGGAACCCCCGCGGGCCTGCGGCGCGCCCCCGTGCAGGGGGGGTTCCGGATCGAGCGCGACGAGCGACGAGCCGTGCCCGGAAACGTGGCTCGGTCCTCTATCCCCGGCCGCTCTATCCCCAGCCGAAATGCTCCCTGGCGACGCCGGTCATCTTGTCCGGAGTCCACGGTGGATCCCATACCAGCCTGACATCGACGGTCGTTCCTTCCGGCGCGATCGCGGCGATGACGGCGCGCGCCTGATCGGTGATCATCTCCGCCATCGGGCACGCCGCAGTGGTCATGGTCATGTCGACGTGCACGACGTCCGCGGTGACGTCGATACCGTAGACCAGGCCGAGATCCACGATGTTCATGCCGGCCTCGGGGTCGTCCACCCCGCGCAGCGCCTCGCGTACTGCATCGTCATCGAATCGGGAATGGATCATTTTGTCGGATCAATGGCTCGGGGACGATGCGCCGCGTCCTGAAATGGGGTCGCTTGCGTATTTCAGGCCAGCTTCCGCACGAACGCCAGCCGCTGCGACGGCGTGAATCCGACGCGATAGAGAAACGCGAGCAGGCCGAGGTCGTGCGGGGCCACCACCGACTCCAGGCGCTCCGTGCCTAACGCACCCAGATTGGCAAAGAGCTGCGAGACCAGCGCGTGGCCGACGCCGCGGTGCGCGCAGTCGGGGTCCACCCCGATGGTATCGATGACGGCTACGGCCTCGGTACGGCCGAAATCGCCGAGATCGGTGCGCGCCATCAGGAAACCCATCACCACCCCCCGATCGTGCGCGGTCAGCGAAACGCGAATCGCCGAATCGACGATCGTCTCGTTGAGCTTGGCCTCGATGTACGCGGTGCGATCGCGGCCGATGATGGCACGGTCGATGCGTGCGATATCGGCGAGGTCTTCCGGCACCATCGACCGCACCTCGGCGGTGTCGCGTGCCAGCCGCTCGAAGTCGTTGCCGGTTCCCGTGGCGTAATTGATCTCCTGCGCGCTGCCTGCAGCCCCCGGCATCGCCACCGGATCGTCACGCGCCGGGGCATACGTACCACCATGCACGAAGGCATCGACGACGTGATTCGGTGCGAGGCTGAAGCCCGCTGCATCGAGCCATTGCACGATCCGGTGATCGTTCCAGGCAGCCTGGGTGAGCACCTCGCGAATGCCGTGCCGGCGTGCCCAGCCGGCGAGGACGTCCATCAGGCGGGTGCCGACGCCCCTGCGCTGAACGTCACCGCGCACGCCGATCGCCTCGAGCCGCAGCGCGGGCGCGCTGCGCCCGAACTCGCCCGCCAGCACGCGGGCGAGCACGTAGCCGGAGAGCCCCTTGTCGTCGACGGCGGCGAATTGCGCGTGCAGCCCCGGCTCGCGCAGTGCGGCCGCGAGCCGGTGCCCGAAGTAGCCGTGCCGCGACCGGCCACGGCTGGCGGCGTCGATGGCGACTACGGCATCGAGGTCCTCGCGTGCGAGCGCACGGATGGATCGGTCGTGGACCGTGGCCGCCGTTATGTGGGTTCCTGTGCTCGCTTGCATGCCTGCGTCAAAGCGTTGCGTAGGCGAATGCGATCTCGCGGTCGGTTTCCTCGTCGAGGAGGTCGTCGAGCAGGGGCAGCAGCGCCATCGTCTCCTTCTGGATATGTGCCACCTGCCGCTCGACCATTTCGAGCGCGCCGCGTCTGAGCGCTTCCCAGCCGGCATCGTCGAGTCCGTCCGAGCCTGCGGCGCGCGTCAGCGGCAGGATCTCGCCGGCGACGAGGCGGATCGCGTCGTGCTCCTCGGCGAGCAGCGCGGCCATGTCGCCCTCGCCGGCATCGGCCATGCGCGAAAAAAGCTCACGCTCCTCGAAGTCGAAATGCCGGGTGATATCCCGCTCGAGGTGCTCCCCGAACGCGCGGGCGAGCTTCGCCAACCCGGGGTCGCGTGCCGTGCCTGCGCGCGGCGCCCGCGCGAGCGCCTGCTCGACCCGCCCCAGCAGGTCGAGATTGTTGCGGTGCTCCTCGTCGAGGATTCGGCTCACCTGGCGCAGGAAGGTCATGGTCGGGGCAATCGTGCCATTGCGTTACGAAGCTACCAAGGAACGGCGTCAGTCCAATTGACGCGCGTCAAGCAATTTGCGCGACCCGCGCCTGCGACGGTGGCGGCGGGCGGCGCATCCGCCGGATGACCCCCGCGAAGAAGACGCCGAACGCCGCGGCACCTGTCGCGCCGACGAGCGCCGCCGCGACCGCGAGGCGCGCCCCGTCGGTGAGGATCGCCAAGGCGAGAAGTGCCAGCGCCGCGACATGGCACCAGAAGTGCACGGCCAGCGGCCGCGCGGCGGTCAGCGCCGAGGGCGTCGGCGCCGGCTTCCTGCCGCGCGCAGCGTGCATCGCACCGAGGAACGGCACGATGCGCTGCAGGATACCGAGCAGAAAGCTGAGCAGCCAGCCGACGATCACCAGCAGGCCGAACAACGTTGCGATTCCTCCCATCGGCGCGCCCAGCGCGACGCCCAGCGCCACAATGAGGCTCGCGACGAGCAACGCCCACGCCATGCGCACAAGTCTGAACGAGCGCCCGAGCCCGCGTCGCATGCCGGTGCGCAGCGCGGTGCGCATCAGCAGCAGATGCAGCGCCACGGCCACCCCTGCCAATGCGATCGCGATGCTGCGCGCGAGCGGGGGCACGACTCCGAGCGCGGCGGCCGCCGCGAGCAGCAGCGCCGCCACGGCGAACGCACACGAGAGCAAGGCATTGCGCACGTCCGGCCCGGCGGAGAGGGCGAACATCGGGATCAGGATGTACGAGAGACCCAGCACCAGCATGCCCATGAATCCATAAGGGGCAAACGCGACATGGAGCGCCAGCGCCGTGCCGCGCTCCAGAAGCGGCGCTCCCAGATACGTGCATGCCAGCGACAGCGCCGTCACCAGGGTCACCAGCAGCGACGCGAGCGCGACCCAGCAGTGGGCAGTGACCGCCGGCATCCCTTTCGCCCCGAGGAGATTGCGCGCGATCAGCGCTGCATACGCGAGTAGCGCAACCGCGACGGCGGTCGCGCCGGCCACGAGCAGCAGCGCGGCGCCGGTACCCATGCCCAGCGCGACGGCGCCCACGCCGGGGGTATAAAGCCACCAGATCGCGGCCGGCGCGCGTTTGAATCGGACCGGCTGTCGAGTCGCGATCGGCAACAGCTGCAGGCTCGCGCCCATTGCCGACATGACGAGCACGCCGAGGGTGACCAGATGCAATGCCGCCAGACGCCACCCCAGGCCCCCCGTGAAGCGCGGCGATGCGCCGGCATCCGGCAGCAGCGCAATCCAGGCGAGCAGGTGGTACGCGACCGCGGCGCCGAAGTAGCGGAACGGAATCGATGCCGGCAGCAGGCGGCTCGTCGCTCCGGCAAGAAATGCGCCGGCAGCGAGCTTCATCGAATCCGCCACGGTGTCGTACCGCCCACTGGAGGTCAGCTTTCCGCAGCGACCGCGGTCAGCTTCAGGCGCACTTCGCCCGGCGGCGCGTCGATGCGCTCGGCCTTCCAGCCGATTTCCGCAAGCTCCGGATACAGCATCTTCGGATCTCGCTCGTGATGGACGATCACCGCTGTCGCGTCGCGGATCGTCGCGACCAGCGCGAGGATCGCGACCAGTGGCGCCGGCGCCGCGAGTCCCCGCACGTCGATGTGCACGCCGTCCGCATCGACCCAGCGCGCGGCTTGGGCGCCACGGCTGCCATCCGCCGGCCCGGGATCAGCCTTCGCCGGGCCGCTCATCGCCCAACGCCGCGCTGCGCTGCGCTGCCGCGGCCTCCAGCACCTTCGACCCGATGACGAGCTGCAGCACCTCGGTCGCCCCTTCATAAATGCGCAGCGCCCGGATTTCACGATAGAGGCGCTCGACGGTCATTCCCCGCACCACGCCGAGGCCCCCGAAGATCTGCACCGCCGCGTCGATCACCCCCTGCGCCGACTCCGTCGCGAAGAGCTTCGCCATCGAGGCCTCCCGGGTTACACGTGAACCCAGCACATCCTTGCTCCAGGCCGCCCGATAAATGAGCAGGGCCGAAGCGTCAATGGCAATCGCCATGTCGCCGAACCTGGCCTGGGTCAACTGGAACTCGGCCAGCGCGCGGCCGAACATCTGCCGTTCCAGCGCGCGTGTCGTCGCTTCGTCAAGCGCCCGGCGAGCGAGACCCAGCGCCGCGGCGCCGACAGTGGAGCGGAATGCATCCAGCGTGGCCATCGCGATCTTGAAGCCTTCGCCGCGCCGGCCAAGCATCCGCTCGGCGGGAACCCGGCAGCCGGTGAGCCGCAACGTGCCCAGCGGATGGGGCGCGATGACGTCGATGCGCTCGGAGGCATCCAGCCCGGGTGCGTCGGCATCGACGACGAAAGCGGACAGTCCCCGGGTTCCCGGCCCCTCCCCCGTCCGTGCGAAGATGACGTAGCAATGCGCGAGCCCCGCGTTGGAGATCCAGGTCTTGACGCCATCGAGGCGCCAGAAATCGCCGTCGCGCGTCGCCGTGGTGGCGATGGCGCCGACATCCGAGCCCGCGTCCGGTTCCGACAACGCGAAGGCGCCGATGACACTGCCGGCGGCCATCCCCGGAAGAAAGAGGCGCTTCTGCTCATCGCGGCCGAACAGCGTGATCGGGGCGCTCCCCAGGCCCTGCATGGCGAAAGCGAAGTCGGCAAGGCCCGACGCACGCCCCAGGATTTCGCGGGCCAGGCACAGGCTGCGCACGTCGAGCTCGTCGCGGATGCCACCGTACGCGGCTGGAATGCAGTAGCGCAGCAACCCCGCCTTGCCGAGCTCGGCCGCCAGCCGTCCGACGCAGGCATAGACGGCGTCCGAGCTCGCGTCGGCGCCGACGAGCAGTGGCGGAAGGGCCTCTGCCGTCCAGCGCTCGAATTCGCGCGCCTGATCGCGATGGGCGTCGTCGAAGAACGGCCATGCGAGGAAGCCTTGGTCGGCCATCAGTTGCCTTCGAACACCGGCTTCTGCTTGGCCACGAACGCGTGGTACGCGCGCTCGAAATCTCGAGTCTGCATGCAGATGGCCTGGGCCTGGGCCTCGGCCTCGATGCACTCGCCGAGGCCCGAGCTCCATTCCTGCCACAACATGGTCTTGGTCATCGCGTGGCCGAAGGTCGGACCATCGGCCAGGCTCGCCGCCATCGCGGTCGCTTCCTCGAGCAGCTTCTCCGGCTCGACGAGCCGGTGGTGGAAGCCGAAGCGCTCGGCCTCCTCGCCGCCGACGACGCGGCCGGTGTAGAGCAGATCAGCAGCGCGCGACAGTCCGATCAGGCGTGGCAGCAGCGTGCACGCGCCCATGTCGGCGGCGGCCAGGCCCACGCGGACGAACAGGAAGGCGAGTTTGCTGCGAGCGGTGGCGTATCGGATGTCGGACGCGCAGGCGATCAACGCGCCGGCCCCGGTGCAGACACCGTCGATCGCCGCGATGATCGGCTGCGGACAGCCGCGCATCGCCTTGACCAGGTCACCGGTCATGCGCGTGAACGCCAGCAGCTCCGGCATGTCCATATTCACCAGCTTGCCGATGATGTCGTGCACGTCTCCGCCGGAGCAGAAGTTTCCGCCTTCGCCGGTGAACACGATTGCCTTGACGTCGGTCGCGTAGGTCATCTCGCGGAACAGGTCCCGCAGCTCGCCGTACGATTCCAGCGTGAGCGGGTTCTTGCGCTCCGGCCGATTGAGCGTAATCGTGGCGACCTTGCCCGAAACCGAGTAGTCGAAATGCCGGGCCTTGTAGCCTGCGAGCTCGATGCGTTTCATCATGATTTCGTTCCTTCCAGAGATGCCGGGAGATCAGCCGACCATCGTCAATCCGCCACTGACGCTCAGCACCTGCCCGGTGATGTAACTTGCGCGGTCGCTCGCGAAGAACACCACCGCATCGGCGATCTCGGAGGGTTTGCCGAAACGGCGGAACGGGATCGCCTTCTTGAATGCCTCGAGGTGCTTCTCCGGCACCGCCGCGAGGAGCGGCGTCTCGGTCGGCCCGGGGCAGACGCAGTTCACGTTCACGTTGTAACGGGCAGTTTCGCGCGCCAGCGACTTGGTGAACGCGATGAGGCCGCCCTTGGCCCCGGAATACACCGTTTCGCCCAGACTCCCGACCCGACCGGCATCGCTCGCGATGTTGACGATCTTGCCGCTGCCGCGTTCCAGCATCCTGGGCAGCAACGCCTTGACGAGCCTCATCGGTCCCACGAAGTTCAGTGCGATGAGCCGCTCCCACAGGTCGGGAGGACCCTCGAGGAACGGCAGCGTGCGCCCCCACCCCGCGCCGTTGATCAGGATGTCGATGGCGCCGGCGCGTGCTTGAGCGGCCGCGGCGAAGGCGACGATGGAGTCCTCCCGCGTCATGTCGACGTGAAGGAACTCGGCCTTCTGACCCGTGCCCCGGATGGCGGCGGCGGCAGCCTCGCCGGCCTCCGCATTGATGTCGGCGAGCAGGACGCTCGCTCCCTCTGCAGCCAGCGCAAGGGCGGTGGCGTGGCCGATGCCGGAGGCGGCGCCAGTGACGACGGCGGTCTTGTCTACGAAGCTCATGACTGCTCCTTGGCGCGCGGTTGCGTTGTACTCCGGTCGAGAAATGCGGCGACCCTGCGTCGTGTCTCGGGATGGTCGTAGAGGATGCGGGTTGCGACGAGCTCGGCCGCGTAGCCGTCTCGGGATGGCTCGCCTTCGTCGGCGATGCAGCGTTTGGCCGCAGTCAACGCCGCCTTGGGCATGCCGGCGAGGCGGCAGGCGAGCTCGCGGGTCCAGTCGGCGAGTTGCGCGCGCGGCCGCGCCCACTGGACGATACCCAGGCGCTCGGCCTCGCTGCCGTTGCAGAGCTCGGCGCCGAGGATCAGGCGCTTAGCGACGGCGCGGCCGGCGAGGCGCGTCAGACGTTGCGTGCCCCCGGCCGCCGGCAAGAGCCCCAGCGCAACTTCGGTCAAGCCGAGCGTGGCCTCTGCCGCGGCGACCCGCAAGTCGCAAGCCAGCGCCAGCTCCAGCCCGCCGCCAATGGCCGCGCCCCCAATCTCGGCCAGCGTGACGAGCGGAGCGGTCTCGAGGCGCGCAAAGACGCGCTGCATGCGACGAACCAGATCGACCATCGCCTCGGGGCCTTCCGGTGTCGCAAAGCACGAGCGCATCAGTGCCAGATCGGCGCCAGCGCAAAAGGCCTTCTGGTCGCTGCGGATATGCAGCACCGCAACCTGCTCGTCGGCGCCGGCTTCGTCGAGCACGGCGTCGAGTTGCGCGATCAACGCGTGGTCGAGCGCGTTGACGGGCGGCCGTGAAAGCGTGGCCACGACGACGCGGCCGATTCGTTCGGTGGTCAGCATCCGCTGCTTCCTGTTGCTCGATCTCAGGTGACCGCCAGCAGTCGCTCGAGTATCGCCGCATCCTCCAGCAGCGAGGCGCTGGCGCCGCGATGGGTGACGCGGCCGCGGTTCAGCACGATCGCGTCCTGCGTCAACGACAGCGCGAGCCGCGCGTGCTGCTCGACGATGATCACGCCCAGATCGCCGGAGCGAACCAGTTGGTCGATGACCCTGATGACCCCCTCGACAATCACGGGTGCGAGCCCTTCCATCGGCTCATCGAGCAGCAGCAGGCTCGGATTGGTCATGAGCGCGCGCGCGATGGCCAGCATCTGCTGCTCGCCCCCGGACAACTGATTGCCGCGGTGCCGCTTGCGCTCGTCCAGCGCGGGGAACATCCGGTAGGTCCGCGCCAGATCCCATGGTCCCGGGCGCGCCACGGCCTTCAGGTGCTCCTCGACCGTAAGCGATGGAAACATCAACCGCTCCTGCGGAGCCCAGCCCAGTCCGGCGCGTGCGCGCCGGAAAGTCGGTACCTGCGTGATGTCCTGGCCTTTCAGGACGAGCCGCCCGCGCCAAAGCCGCGTCAGACCCATGAGCGTCAGGAGCAGCGTGGTCTTGCCCACGCCGTTGCGCCCGAGCAGCGCCAGGCTCCCACCCTCCCCCAGCGCCAGCGACACGCCTTCCAGGACGATCGAGTCCCCATAGCCGGCGAACAGTCCTTCGGCCGCGAGCAGCTCAGCCATGGGCGGCGTGCAAGTCCTGAAGCTTCCTGCGCAACAGCTTGCCCGTTGCGGTGCGCGGCAGCGATGGCACGACCCGCAACCAGCGCGGCCGCTGGTAGGGCGGCAGGCCGTCCGCACAGGCCTTCAAGGCGACGCCGGTATCGGCCGGGGCCTCCGATCTCAGCGCGTAGAAAAACGCGACGGCAGCCACGCCGTCGCTGTCCGGAACCGCCACGGCCGCAGCTTCGATGATCCCCGGGCAGCTGCCGGCCAGGCGTTCCTCGAGCTCGACCAGGTTGACCCAGCGGCCACTGATCTTGACCATCGAATCGTCGCGTCCGCTGAAGCGCCACGCGCCTGCGCCGGTGCGTTCGAACAGATCGGTAGGACAGAATGCGCCGTCCCGGAAGTATGCGGCGTCCGCGTCGGGCCGGTTCCAGTAACCGAGCGCGAGCGTCGGCGCCTTGATGCGGATCGGCGTCGGGGCGCCGTCCCCGCATGGGCTCGCGCCCTGCACTTCGACCCCGGGCACCGGGCGCAGTCCCTCCCCTTCGCCGCGATCGAGCAGCACGAGGCTCAATGTTTCGGAGGCACCGTAGCCGTCGACGATCGTCATGCCCGTCTCCTTGCGCCATTCGTCGCGCAGGCTCGATGGCAGCGCTTCGCCCGCCGACACGCATGCCCGGATGCCGAATCGCGCGAGCCCGCGCGCAAGACCCTCCTTCAGGAGGCTGCGGTACAACGACGGCACGCTGAACAGCAGGCTTGGCCGCTGCTCCGCGATCGTCGCCGCGACACTCCCCGCGGTCGGCCACTGCGGATCCAGGATCACGGTTGCGCCGAGCTTCAGTCCCGAGAACAGGCTGTTGCCCAGCGGATAGGAAAAGAACAGCTTGGAGCTCGCGTAGAGGCGATCCTCCGCGCGCACGCCGAGCAGCTCGGCGGCGACGCGTTCGACATGAAGCGCGAAGCGCTGTGCGTGCACCACCGCTTTGGGCCGTCCGCTCGTCCCCGACGAGTGGCTCCAGAAAGCCGGCGCCTCTTCGTCCATCGCCGCGGGCTCGATCGGGGCGGCCGAAGTGACTCCACGCACCCACTGCGCGGGGGTCACGACCCGGTCACGAAACTGCGGCGGCGTGTCCTCGGGCGACTCGGCAAGTATGAAACGGAAACCGGCCTCGCCGACGATGAACTGCCAATCCTCCGAACGGATACGTGGATTCACCGCAACTGCGACGCCACCCGCCCATATCGTCCCCAGAAACGCGCTAACCCATGCGCAGCCGTCGGGAAGCTTGATCGCAACGCGCTCGCCTTGCTCCAACCCCCGCCACCGCCACGCGGACGCGGCACGGGCGACGGCATCGCGAAGCGCAGCATAGGTCAAGCGTTCAACGCCACAGACGAGCGCCGTGCGTTGCGGATCGCGTTCCCCGAGCAGGACTGCAGCGGCATTGGTGGTCATGACATGCTCGCCCTCGCGGCCGAGGGTTCGTACCCGGCGAGCTCGCGCACCAGACGTTGCGCCAGCGCGGCGGCGACTTGACGGCGGTAGTTCGACTGCGTGACCGTCGTTCGCATCGGGCTCGCCTGCTTTTGCACCAGCTTGCCGAGCGCCGACAGGGTGGCCTCGTCGATGCCGCGCCCCACCAGCGCCTCGGTGCCGGCGAGCAGGATCGGCCGCGAGTTCGTACCGGTCAACGCCACCTTGAGCTCGGCGAGAACCCCGTCGCGCGCCACCAGTGCGCAGGCGACACCCGCAAGCGGGAAATCGATCGCGCCGCGCGCCCGCGCCTTGCGATAGCCCGATACCAGGGCCGGGGAACGCGCCGGTACCAGGACGCGCACGAGCACCTCGTCGGGCTCGAGCGCCAAGTGTGCGACGCCGTCGTCGCGATAGAGGTCGGACAGCGGAATCACGCGCGCGCCGCGGCGCGCGCAAAGCTCGATGCTGGCGCCCAGCACGAGCAGGGCGGGGGCCAGGTCGCCGCAGAACGCCGCATGGCAGTGACTGCCCTGCGGCGCGACGTGGCAGACATCGCCGCCGAGCTTGAGGCAGTAATGATTCGTCGCCCGCCACCACTCGCTCTGGTTGTAGAACACGCAGCGCGTGTCCAGACAGAGATTGCCGCCGATCGTCGCGGCGCTGCGATGGCCGGGGCCGGCGACGCTGCGCGCGGCTTCGGCGATCGCCCGATGGTGGTGCACGATGCGCCCATCCATCGCGAGCTGCGACAACGTCACCCCCGCGCCCAGCGCGAGTCCCGCGTCTGCAAAGTCGATCCGGGAGAAATCGCGCACCGCCCCGAGATCGACCAGCACCGGCGGCCGCTCGATGCCACGACGCATCGTGGGCAGCAGGTCGGTCCCTCCGGCGAGCAGCCGGGCACCGGGTTCCGCCGCGAGCAGCGCCGCAGCCTCGGCGATGCTCGCCGGGCGCCGCAGATCGAACTGGGGCATGCGTTCCATCGTCAGTGCCTCTCGGGGTCGGGCTGCGCGGACACGCCGATGCTCGCGCGCAGTCGCTCCCTGCGCTTTCTCGCCTGGATCGCCTCGAGCACCCGATCCGGCGAGGCCGGCAGGTCGGTGAGCCGGATGCCGATCGCGTCGCAGATCGCATTGGCGAGCGCCGGCGCAAAGCTGTGCAGCGCGCCCTCGCTCGCCTCCTTCGCTCCGAACGGCCCGAGCGGATCGCGGCTTTCGACGAGCTTCACCTCGATCGGCGGCGACTCGACGATCGTCGGGACCCGGTAGTCGAGCATGTTGGGCCGCAACGGCAGGCCCTCGTGATACTGCGTCTCCTCGGAGAGCGCCTGGCCCATTCCCATCCACACGGCGCCCTGCACCTGCCCCTCGACCGCGAGCGGATTGATCGCGAAGCCGCAGTCGTGCGCGACCCAGACCCGTTCGACGGCCACCGCGCCGGTGTCCTCGTCCACGACGACCTCGACAACCTGCGCGGCGTACGAGAATCCTGCGGTCGAGCCGACCGCGGCGCCGCGGAACTTGCCACCCTGCGTCTCCGGCGGCGTCGACCACGATCCCTTCACCGTCAGCGTGCCCGTGTCGACCAGCGCCGCATCGACCGCGCCTGCAAAGTCGAGCGTGCGGTCGGTGCCCGCCACACGGCAGTGGTCACCGTTCCATTCGATGTCCTCGGGATGCACTTCGAGGCGCTTGGCCGCCGCCGTCACGAGCACGCGCTTCATCTCCTGTGCGGCGCGGATCGCGGCGTTGCCCACCATGAACGACACCCGCGACGAGTACGAGCCATTGTCCTTGGGCGTGAGCGCACTGTCGGCAGCGATGACGCGGATGCGCGCGAGCGGGACCGAGAGCACTTCGGCAACGACCTGCGCCAGCAGCGTCGACGAGCCCTGGCCGATGTCCGCTGCGCCGGTGAGGATGGTGATCCCGCCATCGAAATCGAGCTTGAGGTTGATCACCGCGTGCGGCTCGCCGCTCCAGTGCACCGGCTTGGCCGAGCCTGAGACGTAATGCGAGCAGGCAAGCCCGAGACCGCGGCCGCGCGGCAGCTTGCCGCGCCGCGTCTTCCAGCCGGAGGCCTGCTCGACCCAGTCGAGGCAATCGGGGATCCCGTAGGAATTCACCTGCAGATCGTTGAGCGTGCGATACGGCGGGACGATCAGATTGGCACGCCGCGCGGCAAACGGGTCGAGCCCGAGTTCGCCGGCCATGATGTCGAGCAGCGACTCGAACGCGTGCCGCGCATCCACCGCACCGTGCCCGCGCATCGCTCCGCATGGCGGCGTGTTGGTGTAGACGCGATAGCCGTGGTACCTGACGGCCGCCACCTTGTAGAGCGCGTGCAGCAAGGCGCCGGCGTAGAGGATCGTGACGAGGCCGTAGCCGCCGTAGGCTCCGCCGCGCTGGACGATTTCGCAGTCGACGGCAGTGATCGCACCGGACTTCTTCATCCCGAGCTTCAGGCGGATGTCGGTTTCCGGCCTTCCGCGGTGGGTGAGGAAACCGTCTTCGCGCGATAGCTCGATCTTGACGGTGCCGCCGGCGGCGCGCGCGAGCGCGGCTGTCACCAGCTCGAAGTTGAGCGGCTCGACACGATGGCCGAAGCCGCCACCGACGAACGGCTTCACGACGCGTATCTGCGAGCTGTCCATCCCGAGGCAGCGGGCGAGCGTCAGGTGCAGGTAATACGGCACCTGCGTCACCGATTGCGTAGTGAGCCGGTCGCGCTCGGGCTCATAGGTGGCGACCGCGGCATTGAGCTCGATCTGGCCGTGGGCGACCTCGGCATAGTGGAACGTCCGTTCGCGCACCAGATCCGCCGCGGCGAAACCCGCGTCGACATCGCCGAACGCCTGGTCGACTTCACGCTCGATGTTCCCTGCCTTGTTTTCATGCAGTTGCACCGCATCGGCGGCGCGCGCAGCCGCGGCGCTGAAATAGGCAGGTAACGGCTCGATGTCCAGCACGATCGCAGCGAGCGCGGCCTCGGCGCTTGTCTCGTCGATGGCGGCCACCGCGGCGACCGGCTCGCCGCGATGACGAACCTTGCCGCGCGCGAGCGGCCACTCGTTCCGGGCGATCGGAATGACGCCGTAGGGCGCCGCGAAATCCTCGCCGGTGATGACGGCGCGCACACCGGGAATCGAGCGCGCGGCCGCGGTGTCGATGCGGCGGATCACGCCGTGGGCGATCGGACTTCGGAGGATCCGGCCGACCAGTGTCTCGCCCGTTGGCAGGTCGGCGGTATAGCGTGCCCGCCCCGTGACCTTCTCGACGCCGTCGATCAGCGGCGTGCGCTGCCCGGCGGTGCGTCCCTGCGCGATGGCAGGCGCATCACGGGCAGGTCCGCCGGCGGTGGCGCGGGAGACGTCGTTCATCGCATCAGCCTCCTGCGGCCGCCTGCACCGACTCGATGATCTTCACGTACCCGGTGCAACGGCAGAGGTTGCCCGAAAGCGCCTCGCGGATGTCGGCGTCCGTCGGGCGAGGATTCCGGCGCAGCAGGGCTTCCGCCGCCATGATCATGCCCGGCGTGCAGAATCCGCATTGCGTGCCGAGCTTCTCGTGGAACGCCTGCTGCAGGCGGCTCATTCGACCTTCGATGGCGAGGCTCTCGATCGTCTCGACGACTCGGCCTTCGCAGGCAGCGGCGAGCGTGATGCAGGCGAGTCGCGGTTGGCCGTCGATCAACACGGTGCACGCGCCGCATTCGCCGCCGTCGCAGCCCTGCTTGGTGCCGGTGAGCCCTGCCGTGCCGCGCAAATAATCGAGCAGCAGCAGATTGGCGGCGACCGCGTCTTCGCGCATGCGGCCATTCACGGTCAATGCGAGCAGGCGCTTGGTCATCTCGTCACGCTGCCTTGGGTCGCAGGTCGCGTACCCGCACTGCCTTGCCCTGCGAGCGCGGTATCTCGCCCGGCGCCTTGACGACGACGTCGGCGGTGATTCCGATGAGCGACTTGATGTGGTGCGCCACATTTCGCGCAATCTCGGCGAAGGCGTCCGGGGCAACGCCGCTTCGCGCCTCGACTTCGACGGTCACGTGATCGAGGCTGCCGCGCCGTTCGACGACCAGCTGGTAATGCGGCGCGATTTGGGGCGCGTCGAGGAGCACCGCCTCGACCTGCGACGGGTAGACGTTGACCCCGCGGATGATCAGCATGTCGTCGTTGCGGCCGGCCACGCGCAGGATGCGCAGATGGGTGCGCCCGCAGTCGCACGGGGCGGTCGTGATCCTCGTGACGTCGCGCGTGCGGTAGCGCAGCAGCGGCAGCGCTTCCTTGGTAAGCGTCGTGATCACGAGCTCGCCGGCGTGGCCTTCGGGCACCGGAGCGCCCGTTTCCGGGTCGACCGCCTCGAACAGGAAATGGTCCTCCCACGCGTGCAGGCCCGCCTGGTGCTCGCATTCGCAGGCGACCCCGGGCCCCATGATCTCCGAGAGGCCATAGATGTCGATCGCCTTCAGGCCCAGCCGCGCCTCGATCTCGCGGCGCATGGCTTCGCTCCAGGGCTCGGCTCCGAACAGGCCGACTTCGAGGGGACCCTGCCGCAGGTCCACACCCTGGCGCTCGGCTAGCTCGGCAATGGCCAGCGCGTACGACGGTGTCGAGCAAAGCACGCGCGCCCCGAAATCCGCGATCAGCGCGATCTGGCGCTCGGTGGACCCGCCCGACATCGGCACGACGGTGGCCCCCAGACGCTCCGCGCCGTAATGCGCGCCCAGGCCGCCGGTGAACAGTCCGTATCCGTACGCGTTGTGGACCAGATCGCCGGGCCGCGCCCCGGCGCACGCGAACGAGCGCGCCATCAGGTCGGCCCAGGTGCGCAGGTCATTCGCCGTGTACCCGACGACGGTGGGCTTGCCGGTCGTCCCGGACGACGCGTGCAGCCGCGCAAGCCCGGTGCGCGGGCGGGCGAACATTCCGAATGGATAATGATCGCGCAAGTCCGTCTTCACGGTGAACGGCAGGTGCCCGATGTCGCCAAGGTCGCGGATGTCGTCCGGCGCGATCAGCGCGGCCTTCAGACGCGCGCGGTGGAACGGCACGTTCTGGTACGCATCACGCAGCGTCGCGCGCAGCCGCTCGAGCTGCAGGGCCGCCAGCCGCTCGCGCGGCATCGTCTCGTGCGCGCGATCGTAGTAATAGCGGCTCGACGCGCGAGTCCCGATCCCGGTTTCCGCCAGCGTGCTCATGTCGTCTCTCCTTCCGTCCGCTATCGGTGATGGTCGCGGCTAGCGCGAGCCGCGCACCGGCAGGCGCGCGAGCATGAAGCCCTGATTGAAACCTGCGCGCGTAACGAGCGCGTACTTCACGTAGGCGCCCCCCAGGGCCGCAGCGAGGCCGGCGATCGCCATCAGGGCCGCGGCAGCGGCGCCCGAGGCCGCGCCCGACGCAACGAGCGCGATCAGCACCAGCGGAGCGAGCGTTCCGGCGAGCTGGAGCAGCCGCCCGGCGG
>JAGXBK010000144.1 GCA_018971195.1 Betaproteobacteria bacterium | reverse complement strand
AGCAGGCACATCGCCTTGATCTGATCCGCGATCAACTGGCCCAACAGCAGGCTTCCGAACGGCATGTTTTGCGCGATTTGGGCGATCGGCCGCACGAAGACGGCGAAGCTCCATGCGGTCAGCGCGAGCCCGAGGAGCATCGCCGCACGGAGTTGCCGCCACCGGATCCCGCGCACCGCGCCGATCGCGAGCGTGGCGAAGCTGTTCCCCGCAGGGGTATCCGCCAAGACCGCATTGCTCATGAGGGGCGCGCCCTTGCGGCCACCGGCATGTACGGCAGCGAGATCGTGGCGACGACGCCGCACGGCGAGTTGAGCGCAAGCGAGAGGCTCGCCTCTGTGCCGAACTGCGCGGCGAGCCGCGCCCGTATGTTGGCGAGGCCGGCACCGCCTCCTCCCGACCTGGTGAAGCCTCCCCCGGTGTCGGCAACTTCCACCCACAGCCCGCCCGCGTCGACGCGGGCACGAATGTCGATCCGACCGCCCGCCGGCACCGGCGTGAGCCCGTGCTTGATTGCATTTTCGACGAGCGTTAGCAGCATCAGCGGCGGCAGGCGCGCGCCGCGCAGCGCGTCCGCGACCTCAATCGCGTAGGCCAGCCGCCGTCCCATGCGGATCTGCTGGATCTCGAGGTACGCCTTCGCATGGTCGAGCTCGCGCCCCAGCGTCGAGTCTGTCGCCCGCAGCTGCGGCAGCGCGACGGCGAGGTAGGTCTTGAGGTTGCCGAGCATTCGGGCGCCGGCCACACGATCGGTTGCGTACAGCCGCCTGACGTGCGCCAGCGTGTTGAACAGGAAGTGCGGCTCGATCTGCGCCTCGAGCATCTGCAGCCGCGCTTCCGCGGTCTGTTCGTCCATTCGCGCCGAGTCGACCGCGCATTGCGCGATCGCGGCCGCGTGGTCGCCTTCCGTGCAGGTGTAGAGCCAGGCGCCGGTGATGGCGATTCCGACGACGGCGTAGCGCACCAGGTTTGCGGCGATCTGAACCATTTCACCCGCGAGGCTCCAGCCCTCCTGCTCGCGGTCGAGGGTGCCGCCGCTGTCCCACAGCACCAACACAATCCAGGCGAGAAATGCCGCGAGCGTGACCGCGACGGACGCGGTCGCGTACTGCGACGGCCCGGGCTCCGGATGGCGGTGACGCGCCCAGACGGCCGCGAGCAGGATCGCCACGCCGATGACTGCGTTGGTCGCCAACGCGTCACCGAAGCGTAGCAGCCAATCGGCGATGGGCAGCGCGACCATGGACTGGGACGTCTGGTTCAGCGAAAGGATCAGCGACGCCACGGCGACGATGGTCAGGCCGGCGCGGCCCAGCCCTTCGATGGGGCGCGCTCCGCGCCCGTTGTGCACGGCGTCGCCGGCATCCACCGAGGCGCCCGCACTGGAGATTTGGATCGGCGTGCTCACTTGAACGCGAACGTGAGGCTCGCGTAAAACGTCCGGCCGCGCGGCTGCGCGTAACTCGGGTCGTAGCCAACCTGATAGGTGAAGGGCTGGTTGGTGAACGGCGGATCGCGGTCGAAGAGGTTCCTGACCCCGACGGCGAGCTTGGTGTTGCGCCAGCCGTTGTAGCGCCCCTGCAGGTCCCAGATGTCGTAGCTCGATACGCTGCGCGGCATGGGCGCGACCACGCGCACGGGGAAGTAGTTGGTGTCCTCGTAGCCGGATTGGTACGTCTGGGCGAGGGTGGCTCCCCACACGCCGTACTCCCAGTCGAGCGACGCGTAATGTTTCCAGCGCGGGAACGGTCCCGGGACGCCGATCGGGTTCGCGCCGACCGCCGACTGGTAATTGGCGCCGTCGGGTTGCATTTTCCAGTCGATGATGTACGTGCCGTTCAGCGCAAGCGACAAGCGCCCGAAGTCCGTACGCGGCCCGCGCCAGGCGAGGTCGACGTCGATGCCCGAGGTCTTGAGATTGCCGAGGTTCTGGTTGGTGAGGATGACGTCGCTGATCGGGCCCGGCAGATTGGGATACTGCGGATCGACCGGTCCTCGAACGATGTTGGTCGGCGCGTAGAGCGTGAGGTTATCGAAGACCGTCCCCGGAGCGAGCGCGCCGATGAGGTTGTACTTGGCGATCTTCCAGTAGTCGACGGCGAGCGACAGGCCGGGCAGCGGCTCCCAGACCACGCCGGCGTTGAACTGCTCCGAGGTCTCCGGCTGCAGGCTGGGGTTGCCGCCGACGACGGCCGGGAGGTGGACACAGTCTGTCGCCGCGCCGGTAACGGGGCAGCGCAGCGGATCCTCGTCGAAGAGCAGGAACGTCTGCTCCTGCGGCGTATAGAGGTCGTAGAGCGGCGGCGCGCGGAAGCCGGTGCCCCACGACGCGCGCAGCAGCAGGCTGCGCGTCGGCTGCCAGCGCAGCGCCACCTTGGGATTCCATGTGCTGCCGAAATCACCGTAATGGTCGTAGCGCGCCGCCAGCTGCGCCTCGACGGCCTTCGCGAATGGCACGCTCGCCTCGATGAACATTGCTTGCGCGCTGCGGCTGCCCGAGACTGGCTGCGCGGCAACGTCGATACCCGGGATGTCACCCTGAGTGACGAGCGCGGTGAAGTCGTTCGACAGCCGCTCGCGCCGGGCTTCGGCGCCGATTGCAAGCGCCAGCGCCCCTCCCGGGAGCGTCACCGTGTCTCGCGAGCCCTTGACGAGGAAGTCGAGTGTCGTCCCTTTCGCCGTATGAACCTTGCCGCTCACCTGGGTCGCCGCGAGCAGCGCGTCGCCCTCGGGACCGGACGGCCCGAACGGATTGACGAGGCCGGTGGCCATCGCATCGTTCAGGCGCGTAAGCGAGACATAACCGCTGCCGAGCGAATCGCTCTGCTCGTTGCGGCTCCACGTGAGCGCGGCGGCGTAATCCCACCCGGCAAGCACGCCGTCGGCACCGAGCACCGTCCGCCACGCCGACGTGTCGACCTCGTTCACCCGCGGGCCGAGCTGTACGGTGTGGAAGAGCAGGTCGAGGTCGCCCGAGAGCCCGTTCGCCGCGGCGAAATCGGTCGGGTAGAAGGGACCGCCTGCCGGATAGCGGATGATCGCGAAGTTGGGATTGGTGAACGGAGCGATATCGGTGGGATCCCGGCTGACCGTGAGCCGATTGTCGGAATATGCGAGCTCGACGAAAAGCTGATGATCGGCGCTCGCCTGGAGCGTGCCGCGGCTGTACGCCGCCGCGCGCTCGACCTTCGGAACGATCATCGAATACGCGGCGTAGTCGAAGCCGCACGCGTCACCCGGGGTTTGCGCGCTCGTGCTCGGCAGCGAATACGGCGGCGCGCAGCCGCTCGCGAAGCTCGGGTTGTAGAGCTGTCCGGCAGGCGTGGGCGGATAGAAGATGTTCGCCGGAAATGGCGTAGGCGGCAGATTGATGATCCCCGCATTCGGCAGGTAGCCGGTGCGCGAGAACGAGCGGTCGGTCGCTTTAAGCGGATCGTCCTTCTGGTAGACGGCGGTGACGAAGACGTTGTACCGGTCCTTCGCGAGATCGCCGAAGCCGGCGCTCGCAACGGCCTGGGACTGCTCGCCGCCGCCGTGCTCGGGCCAGCTCCCGAAGCCGGTGACCTCGACACCCCTGAAGTCCTTGCGCAGGATGAAGTTGACCACCCCGGCGACGGCGTCGGCGCCATAGATCGCCGACGCGCCGTCCTTCAGGATCTCGACGCGCTCGACGGCGGCGAGCGGGATCGAGTTGACGTCGACCGCCGAGCCGTCGAAGGCGTAGTTGGCGACCCGCCGGCCGTTGAGCAGCACCAGCGTATCGCCCGAGCCGATGCCGCGCAGGTTGACGCTTGCCATCCCGGGATTCGTGAAATTGCCGATCGAGAGCTGGTCGTTCATCCCCAGCACGTTCGCGCTGACCTTGGACATGAGCTCTGCGACCGTGACCGACCCGCTGCGCTCGATGTCCTCGCGCGTGATCACCTGCACCGGCAGCGCCGTCTCAACCTCCGAGCGGTAGATATTCGAGCCGGTGACCTCGACCTTGATCGTTCCGCTCGGCTCGGTGGCATCGTCGGCGATCGCCGGCCCACCGAGCGAGGCAAGCGCCACCGTGCAGGCGACCGCGAAGGCCTTGCGCTTGCTCATCGCGAATCGGATCGGCTTCATTGCGCTGTTCTGGGCCCCCTCGCCGTGAGCCTACATCTGCCTGAACAGGTGGGAGTACGGCTCGCTTACCGCGAGCGTCTCCTTGCGCTGTTTCAACTTCACGCGCAGTCGTCCGCCCATGTCGCGGGTGACACCGGCGATGGCGTTGACGTTGACCACCGTGCCGCGGTGGATCTGCCAGAACGTCTGCGGGTCGAGCTCGTCGGTGAGCTCCTTGATCGGCCGGCGGATCAACGACTCCCTCTCGGGGGTCACGACCAGCGTGTACTTGTTGTCGGCCTGGAAATAGCAGACCTCCTCGACGGTGATGAGCCGCAGGTCGTTACCCTGTGATGCAGTAATCCAGCGCAGGTACTCCTTGCGCGAGCCCGTGGCATCGGCAAGCGCGCGCAGCAGGCCATCCAGATTCGCGGGGGTGGTTGCGATCTTCTCGCGCAGGCGTGCGACGGTTGTCGCGAGACGCGCCGCCGAGAAGGGCTTCATCACGTAGTCGACGGCACCCTGCTCGAACGCGGCGATCGCGTACTTGTCAAATGCGGTGACGAACGCCACGTGGCACTTACCGCTCGCCTGCTTCGCAACCTCGAGCCCCGACAGGCCGGGCATCTGGATGTCGAGGAACAACACGTCGGGCGCGTGGGTAACCAGCGCGCGCGAAGCTTCGATGCCATCTTCGGCTTCCGCGCTGACGACCAATTCGGGCCAGAGTCGCAGAAGTCCATCCCTCAGCTCAGCGCGAAGCACCGCCTCGTCTTCTGCGATAACGGCTTTGATAACCCGCATGCGTGCTCCTCGAGGAGTTGCACACTGTGCGACGGCACGGCCAGACCGGCCACCGGTTAGGATAACCGTCTCCGCCGGAATAATCGACATCTAGCCTGTTCGAATGGGGTACGGGCCCGAATGGGTGTCCAAGCTTCCGACGGGATGTGCGCCTGAGAGGAGGTTCTTGGATCGATCATCGCCGCATGGTGATCGCCGAGGCTCGGGCAAAGCTGCTCCGTTCCATCCACCGCCGATCCAAAGCCGCCGCCTGACCCGCCCGTCACCCCGGCCGCGTTCAGGCTCACTCCGTTATTGCGAATTACTCATTCGCGCGCATGGTGCCGAAATCTATGCGTGCGCCGTCCCGCAATGCGACGGTTTGGCGGAAACGACGGACGAATTCGGTTCTGAACGGCGCGGTTTCCCCCGACCCTCAGGCTTCCTGCTGGTGCTTCGGGCACAGGACTTCTTGTGTGATGCGTGATGCCGAGCACAGTAGAAGGTTAATGCCCGCTGTCTGTGCTCGAGAGCGAGCCCGTCGTAAACATCGTTGCGTTCCCAGTCATCCCCGGCGGATCGACAAGGTCGGCTGCGGTCGGACGGCCCATTTGATCGAATCGGCGTGCGGCCAGCCTTCCAAATCCATCGCCCCACGGCCGGAGTCGCACCGTCATCCGCCGATTTCGTCGCAAACCAATGCCGCGCCATGGCGAGGCGTGCTCTAGTGCAAACGCGTCTGACTCGGCGCGATCGCACTGAAGGAGAACGTGATGAGCGCGATTTCGGAACGGAAGCGGGGGCCGGCCAAGCATGCGCTCGTACTCGGCCTCGGTGCCGTGATCTCGGCGATGGGCGCCTCGGCGCTCGTATGCAACGCGTACAACGACAGGAGCTGGCGATGAGCCACGAATTCAATCCCACATCCCGGCTGCAGCGCATGGCGTTCGCCGCTGCTGCCATGTTCGCCGCCTTCGTGACCGTCGGCTCGGTCGTGGCGCTTGCCGAGCACTACAGCGTGGAGGCGCAGCTTGCCGGCACGGCCCAGGTCGTCATTGCCGAGCGCTAGGGGCCCTTGCGTTCGACGCGATGCTGCCGGCGTCCACCCTCGGGCAGCGCCCGCACCTGATCCGGCCGCGCCGGAGGGTGCCTGCATCAGGAGAACTCTCATGAAGCGAAACTTCATCCACGCCGGTGCAGTGGTGTCGTTGCTCTCCGCGACGGCATGTGCTCCGGCGGTGGCGCTGGCGGACCAGCGCTGCGACGACCCGCACGGCATGATCGAGAAACGCGCCTGCGCCAAGGCTGCCGAAGGCAATGACGCACTGCGTCGCTTCGTCTCGCGCACGCAGGGGATCTGGGACCTCTATTACTATGACTATGCGCGGCCGGACAGGTCCGACGGCACCGCCCCAGTCGCGTCCGCGCCGCAGGTGCCCGCGGTTGTGCAGGCGGGCGACGTCGCGGTCGCGGCCCGGTCGCGGTAGCCAACATTCGAGGAGCCGGGG
>JAGXBK010000143.1 GCA_018971195.1 Betaproteobacteria bacterium | reverse complement strand
GTGGGGGCGCGCCTTCGAGGAAGCCTACATCCGCCACGAGGAGAAGGCGGCGCGCGGCGACCTCAAGCTCTACAAGAAGATCCCCGCCGTGCAGCTCTGGCGCAAGATGCTGTCGATGCTGTTCGAGACGGGGCATCCGTGGATCACGTTCAAGGACGCCTGCAACGTGCGCTCTCCGCAGCAGCACGTCGGCACCGTGCACAGCTCGAACCTCTGCACCGAGATCACGCTCAACACCAGCGACACGGAGATCGCCGTCTGCAACCTCGGCTCGGTCAACCTGCTCGCCCACATGAAAGAGGTGGATGGTGGCTGGACGCTCGACCAGGCCAAGCTGAAGCGCACGATCACCACCGCGATGCGCATGCTCGACAACGTGATCGACATCAACTACTACGCAGTGACGAAGGCGCGCAACTCCAACCTGAAGCACCGTCCGGTGGGGCTCGGCATCATGGGCTTCCAGGACTGCCTGCACCTGATGCGCGTGCCCTACGCCTCGGACGCCGCGCTGGCCTTCGCCGACTCGTCGATGGAGGCAGTCTGCTACCACGCCTACTGGGCCTCGACCGAGCTCTCCGAGGAGCGCGGGCGCTATGCGTCGTACAAGGGCAGCCTGTGGGATCGCGGGATCCTCCCGCCCGACACGCTGAAGCTGCTGCGCGACGAGCGCGGTGGCTATGTCGATATCGACGAATCGGCGACGCTGAACTGGGACGCGCTGCGCGAGCGAATCGCCGTCCACGGCATGCGCAACTCCAACTGCGTCGCGATCGCGCCGACCGCGACGATCTCCAACATCATCGGTGTCGCCGCCTCGATCGAGCCGGAGTACCAGAACATCTACGTCAAGTCGAACCTTTCAGGCGAGTTCACGGTGGTCAACGAGCAGCTCGTCCGCGACCTGAAGTCGCTGGACCTGTGGGACGACGTGATGGTTGCCGACCTCAAGTACTTCGACGGGTCGCTCGCGCGCATCGACCGCATTCCGGCCGAGCTGCGCGAGCTCTACGCGACCGCGTTCGAGGTCGATCCGGCGTGGATCGTCGAGGCCGGGGCTCGGCGCCAGAAGTGGATCGACCAGGCGCAAAGCCTCAATATCTACATGGCGGGGGCGTCGGGCAAGCGGCTCGACGACACCTACAAGCTCGCGTGGAAGCGCGGCCTCAAGACCACCTATTACCTGCGCACGCTCGCGGCAACCTCCGCCGAGAAGTCGACCGGGCGCGGCGGCGAGTTGAACGCGGTGACCGAGACCGGTGGGATGAGTGCCACCCCGGCGCGGTCCACCGCGCGCCCGGCTGCCGAGCCCATCGCGGAGCCCAAGTTCTGCGCGATCGACGACCCGAGCTGCGAGGCGTGCCAGTGACGGTCGCGATCGGCGTGCGACGAATGCCGTTGACAGGTGCGCGCCGCACCCGTCGGCGCAACCGGCGGTGAGGGCGGCGGGAGTCGCGATCCGACATGCGCCGGAGCCGGCGCAGGCGAGACTCTCTCACCGCGGAAGCGTACAGGTCATCGAATCGCGTCCGGGGGTGCGCGAGGTGCTGCTGGTGACGAGTGTCGAGTCGGCGGTTCCGGTGGGTAACGCGGTGATTATGCTGGGCAGCGGTGGCGGCGGTTTCGCCGTCGGTCCGGAGGATGGCGTGATGGGCGTGCAGGGCGGGTTTCCGGTGACACAGTACCCGCGATTCGCTGCGGAGATCGGCGGCTCGGTCGTGGCGCTGTCGCCGCCAACCGACCAGCCGGTGATGGACGTCGACTGGCGGCTTTCGGCGTCGCACGTCACCGACCTGCGCGCCGCGGTCCGGTGGTCGCGCGAGCGCTGGCCGAACGCCGACGTGTGGATGCTCGGTTTCGAGAGCGGAGGCATGTCGGCGGCCGTGGCAACGGCCAACATCGAGGAGATTGCCGGTGCGGTCCTGGTCTGCGCGCCCGAGGAAGCGAGTGCGCAGCAGCCCACCTCGGAGCGCATGCGCATGCTCGTGATCCGGCAGGGGAACAGCGCCACCGGCGTCGGCTCGCAAGGCGTCAATGCGGGCCGGCGCGGGCGCAGGACGTGGGTACGCATCGAGGACGAGCGTCAGGCACCGCCCGCGACGCCGGGCGATGGCGCGCTCGCAAGCGGACGACCTTTCGGAGGCAAGGAGACCCAGGTGATCGATGTCGTGGCTCGGTGGATCATGACCGGCACGGCACCCCATGCAATTCGGTGAACCGGTGAAGCGACGGCAGCGATGGCCCGCGAGAGCATCGTGCGGCGACACCGGACGGACGGACCCCGCGCGGACCCAGACAGGACGCGAAGTTGGCGTGGACGCGCCAGGGACCAGCAAGACCGATAGGGCCGGCAACGGCTCGCTGTAGTTGAACTGGCGGCGCGCGGATTGCGGCGGCATTCGGGCTGGTGCCATCGCGCGCCGATTTTTCCCAGGGTCGTCCACTTCGCGAATGGAGGTCCAAGTTGGCCCGCTACGAGTACGCACCCCGACACGTCGTGGAAGCCAGGTATCTCGGTGATTACAAGGTGTGGCTGGAGTTCGACGATGGCCGCAAGGGCGTCGTCGATCTCTCGGACGAGCTGCATGGCGAGGAGCTCGAGCCGCTGCGTGACCGTGACATCTTCTCGCAGTTCTACCTCGACTACGGACTCGCCTCGATCGCCTGGCTCGACGGCCAGGACTTTGCACCGGAGTTTCTCTACGACAAGCTGAGCGCCATGAACTGACGGATCCGGTTCCGGTGCGGGCCCCTGCGAACGGGCCCGCTTCGCAACCGGTTCGATTGCAACGGTCGACCCAATATAAGAACGAGCTTCGGAGATAGCTGCCATGCTGAGTTTCGACGACGATTTCACCACCGCGCGCGCCGCCCCGACAACGCTGCCGCCGACGCCGGAAACCATCCGCGCGCAAGTGACCGGCGGGATTCTGTCGCGCGAACCGGTGCACGATCTCGACACCGAGCGGCAGGCGCTGGACAACGGCTTCCGCCGGGTGCGCGTCGAGGACAAGCGCGTCATCAATGGCCAGGCCGACGTCAATCAGCTCGTGCCATTCAAGTATCGTTGGGCCTGGGACAAGTACCTCGCCGGCTGCGCCAACCACTGGATGCCGCAGGAAATCAACATGCAGCGCGACATCGAGCTGTGGAAGAACCCGCGCGGCCTGACCGACGACGAGCGCCTGATCGTCAAGCGCAACCTCGGCTTCTTCGTGACCGCCGACAGCCTCGCCGCCAACAACATCGTTCTCGGCACCTATCGCCACATCTCCGCACCCGAGTGCCGGCAATACCTGCTCCGCCAGGCGTTCGAGGAGGCGATCCACACCCATGCGTACCAGTACATCGTCGAGAGTCTCGGCCTCGACGAAGCCGAGATCTTCAACGCCTACCACGAGGTGAAGGCGATCCGCGACAAGGACGAGTTCCTGCTCCCCTTCATCGAGACACTGACGGACCCCAACTTCAGGACCGGAACGATGGAAGCCGACCAGCAGCTCCTGAAGAGTCTGATCGTGTTCTCCTGCATCATGGAGGGCCTGTTCTTCTACGTCGGATTCGTGCAGATCCTGGCGATGGGCCGCCAGAACAAGATGACCGGGGCGTCCGAGCAGTACCAGTACATCCTGCGCGACGAGTCGATGCACTGCAATTTCGGCATCGACCTCGTCAACACGATCAAGATGGAGAACCCCCAGCTTTGGACCCCGGCGTTCCGCGACGAGATCCGTACCCTGATGAAGAAAGGCGTCGACCTCGAATACGCCTACGCGGAGGACACGATGCCCCGCGGTGTGCTGGGATTGAATGCGATGATGTTCAAGGAATACCTGCGCTTCATCGCCAACCGCCGCTGCCAGCAGATCGGCATCGACCCCCTGTTCGACAAGGCCGACAATCCTTTCCCGTGGATGGCCGAGATGATCGACTTGAAGAAGGAAAAGAACTTCTTCGAGACGCGTGTCACCGAGTACCAGACCGGAGGCGCGCTCAGCTGGGATTGAACGAGGCGCGACACCGACCGCATCGCGATGAAGAGGCCCGGGAGCGGGCCCTTTCGTCATCGGTCGCGATCCGTCAGGAGATCGGGAGGCTCGGTCCCGTACAGCCGATCCAGCGGGCTCACCACCCCTCGCCCGCCGCGGTTCAGAACATGGGTGTAGACCATCGTCGTGCTGACGTCGGAATGACCGAGGAGCTCCTGCACCGTGCGTATGTCGTGGCCAGTTTCGAGCAGGTGGGTGGCGAACGAATGGCGCAGCGAATGCGGCGTCGCGGGCTTGGCGATGCCCGCGTCGCGCAGTGCCTGCCGCATTGCCCGCTGGAAGGACTGGTCGCTCAGGTGATGGCGGCGCGTGATCCCGGTCCTTGGATCGATCGAGCGACGGTCGGCGGGAAAGACGTACTGCCACGCCCACTCGCGCGCCGCCGCCGGGTACTTGCGAGCCAGGGCGCCGGGGAGCCACACCGCCCCGAAGCCCTCCGCGAGATCACGCTGATGCAGTTCCTGCGCCGCCTCAAGGTGCCGGCGGAGCGGCGGCGCCGCCCGGCCCGGGAGCATCGTGATACGATCCTTGGCGCTCTTGCCGTCGCGGATCAGGATCTCGTTCCGACCGAAATCCACGTCCTTCACGCGCAGACGCAGACCCTCCATGATCCGCATGCCCGTGCCGTAGAGCAGCGATCCGAGCAGCCGATGCGTGCCCTGCAATCGACCGATCAGCCGATTGATCTCCGCCGGGGTGAGCACCACCGGCAGGCGCCGCGACGCCTTCGCCCGCACCACGCCGTCGAGCCAGGGGAGCTCGGTTGTGAGCACCTCCCGGTAGAGGAACAGCAGCGCACTCTGCGCCTGGTTCTGCGTCGATGCCGCCACGTTCCCGTCGACGGCGAGGCTGGTCAGGAAGCGCTCGACGTCGCCCTGCCCCAGTTCCGACGGGTGACGGTTGCCGTGAAAGCGGATGAAGCGCCGGATCCAGTCGACGTAGGCCTGCTCCGTCCGGATGCTGTAGTGCTTGAAGCGGATCCGGTCGCGGACTCGGTCGAGCAGGCGGGGGCTTGCGGGCGGCACGGTCTGAACGACGGCGTTAGGAGCCACTAATCGTGACCACGCCGTTGATTCTGAAGGCAGGAGCGCCCCTGACCCATCAGCCATTTGGCCGACCGACGCCTTCTTTCCCGTCGATTAGGACGGAATTCGCGCCGTTTAGGCAGCCAACATTACGTTAGGCGTCATACCATCAGGCATGCGTACGGCATCGTGCTCTTGCGGCCAACTTACCGCCACGGTGGTTGGAGACCCAATTCGTGTCGGAGTCTGTCACTGCCTTGCGTGTCAGCGGCGTACCGGCAGCGCCTTCGGCGTTCAGGCTCGCTTCTCGTCGACATCCGTCTCCGTTAGCGGAGAGTCGCGCGAGTACGTACGCACCGGCGATTCGGGCGGTCATGCTCACTTTCATTTCTGCCCTGTATGTGGCTCGACCGTCTTCTACACACTTGCTGGCTCGCCGGAGCACATCGCCATTCCGGTCGGCGCGTTCGCTGACCCGAGTTTCCCGGCGCCAGCGCGTTCGGTCTACGAAGAACGCATGCACTCATGGGTCGTACTACCCAGTGACATCGAGCACTTGCGGTGAAGTCACGGCTGCCGCCTAACAGGTCGGTCAACCGGACGCGCCGACACATGCCTTCGCGCTCGCGACAATCGGCGCGGCGCGCCGGTTACCTCCAACGTTAGGCCACACGCGACGCCCCCGCGAACTCCAGTCGCACGACAACTACACCCCAGAGGAACACCTATGACCACTCAAGGCTTCGTCGCGTCCCACGCCAAAGATGCAGAGTTCCAACGAGGTCTTCGTTCCTTCTACGAGTATCGCGATCTTGGAATCAAGAAGGCGACGCAAGGCCGAGTTGACGCCCACGTGATCCGCGCGGCAGCCGGAAAAGAGTTCTCAAGCCAGCCCCACCTGCACAAGACGGAGTTTCAGCTTGTGTACATCCTGAAGGGTTGGATCGAATTCGAGTATGAGGGTCAAGGTATTGTTCGCCTCGAAGCAGGTTCATGCGTCCATCAACCGCCTAATATCCGTCACCGTGAACTCGGCCACAGCGACGACATCGAAATGCTTGAGGTCGTTCTCCCTGCCGGCTTCGCCACGGAAGAGGTCTCGTCTGTCGATGGCTAGCCAGGCGACCCAAAGTGCGGCCTAACCTCACGGTCAACCGGACGCGCGGGTACACAGCTTGAATTCTGGCGGACATCGGCGCCGCGCGCCGGTTACCTTGCACGTTGGGCTTCGCCACGAGTCGTGTCGATGATCCACGATGGCGTCTCGGGCTACGGTCGAACTCAGCGCATTCTCACGGACCGCCGCGTGAACCTCGACGCGCACGATCATCGCGCCGGCCCCGCG
>JAGXBK010000023.1 GCA_018971195.1 Betaproteobacteria bacterium | reverse complement strand
CCGTGCGCGAGGAAAAGGACGCCGAGTACTACGAAAAAGGGGACGCGCGGGACGGGGGCGTCGCGGTGCGGACGCAGCACACGGTGCTGGAGCTCGTCGCGTGGTCGCCGGGGACGCCATGACCACGAATACCCGGGACGCCGAGAAAACCGGGACGGAGAAAACCGGGACGCACCACGTTTTCCGTCTGGAAAACGTGGTGCGTCCCGGTTTTCTCGGCGTCCCGGTTTTCTCGGCGTCCCGGTTTTCGTGGTCATGGCGTCCCCGGCGACCACGCGACGAGCTCCAGCACCGTGTGCTGCGTCCGCACCGCGACGCCCCCGTCCCGCGCGTCCCCTTTTTCGTAGTACTCGGCGTCCTTTTCCTCGCGCACGGCGGCGCCGACCGCTGGCGCGTACCAGATCAGGTAGTTGCACTGCGTCGGCCAGCGCCACGCATCCCCGTCGTCGAGGTGCATCAGTACGCGCATCCGGATCGCGTCGAACGTTCCCGCGGGCGTGGTGACCTTCTCCCAGCCCGAGACGCGGACATAGCGGTTGATCTGTCCCGGCTTGCGCGTCGTCTCGTTGTAGTTGTCGACCCACTGGTTCCAGATCTCGCCGGCGTACAGCGGGAACCGGTAGCGCTCGAGCGGCGCGGCGAAACGCCGTGTCTCGGCATCCATCAGCGCGCCGACGACGACGAGGCCGGGCGCGCGCCAGGCCTCCTGGCGGTCGACGTCGATCGCGGGGCCGTGCTGCACGACGCTGACCGTGTAGCCGCCGGCGTCGATGGCAGTGATCTCACGAGTCTCGGTCCACGTGTCCGGCGCGCGGAAGCCATCGCGACCGCTGTACACCCAGCGTTCGCCGACGGCGAGCTTCGGGGCGTCGGCGACCCGCTCGCCGGGCCGCGGCGCGACGAGCCCTGCGCAGCCGGACAAGCCCGCCGCGAGGATCATCGCGGCGATGCACGATCGGACTGCACGCGTCACGTCCGACTTCATCGCGCACTTTCCGGACAGCTTGAGCCGCGCCGGCGCACGCCCGTCACGCCGGTGCGTCGGTGATCGCTCCCTTGCTCGCCGTCGACACGAGGCGCATGTACTTGGCGAGCAGTCCGCGCGTGTAGCGCGGCGGTGGTGCCTTCCAGCGCGCGCGGCGCGCCGCGAGCGTCGCATCGTCGACGTCGAGCTGGATCAGGTGGCGATCGGCATCGATCGTGACCGAATCGCCTTCCTCGACCAGCGCGATGGTTCCGCCCACGTAGGCTTCGGGCGCGACATGGCCCACGACCATGCCCCAGGTTCCGCCCGAGAAGCGGCCGTCGGTGACGAGGCCCACCGATTCACCGAGGCCCTGGCCGATAAGCGCCGAGGTGGGCGCCAGCATCTCCTGCATGCCCGGACCCCCCTTGGGACCCTCGTAGCGGATCACAATCACGTCCCCGGGCCGGATCTTCTCCGCAAGGATCGCTTCCATGCACTGCGGCTCCGAGTCGAACACCCGCGCGGGCCCGGTGATCGACCGCTTCTTGAGGCCGGTGACCTTGGCCACGCAGCCTTCGGTCGCCAGGTTGCCGCGCAGGATCGCGAGGTGCCCCTGCTCGTAGAGCGGGCGATCGATCGGGCGGATGACGTCCTGGTCGGCGCGAGGCGTCGCGGGCACCGGCGCCAGTTCCTCGGCGAGCGTACGCCCGGTGATCGTCATGCAGTCGCCGTGCAGCAGTCCCTTGTGGAGAAGCATCTTCAGCACCTGCGGCACGCCGCCGGCGGCGTTGAAATCCACCGCGACGTAGCGGCCCGAGGGCTTGAGGTCGCACAGTACCGGAACGCGCCGGCGCACGCGCTCGAAATCGTCGATCGTCCATTCGACCTCGGCTGCGGATGCGATTGCGAGATAGTGCAGAACGGCATTGGTCGAGCCCCCGGTCGCCATCACCAGCGAGATCGCATTCTCGATCGACTTGCGCGTGACGATGTCGCGCGGCTTCAGGTCCCGCTTGATCGCCTCGACCAGCACCGTCGCCGACGCTGCCGACGACTCGGCCTTCTCGGGATCGGGTGAGGCCATCTGGGAGCTGCCCAGCAGGCTCATGCCCAGCGCCTCGAACGACGACGACATGGTGTTCGCCGTGTACATGCCGCCGCAGGCGCCGACGCTGGGGCAGGCGTTGTGCTCGATCCCGTCGTAATCCTCCTTGCTCATCCTGCCTGCGGTGTAGGCACCAACGGCCTCGAACGGCGAGACGATGGTCAGGGTCTGCCCTTTCCAGTGCCCGGGCTTGATCGTGCCCGCGTAGACGAAGATGCCGGGGACGTTCATGCGGGCCATCGCCATCATCGCGGCGGGCATGTTCTTGTCGCAGCCCCCGACGACGAGGACGCCGTCCATGCACTGGCCGTTGACCGAGGTCTCGATCGCATCGGCGATCACTTCGCGCGACACCAGCGAGTATTTCATTCCTTCGGTACCCATGCCGATGCCGTCGGTGACGGTGGGCACGCCGAACACCTGGGGCATGGCGCCTGCCGCCTTCAGCTGCGCCATCGCGCGGTCGACCAGCGGCTGGATGCCGGCATTGCAGGGATTCATCGTGCTGTGGCCGTTGGCCACGCCCACGATCGGCTTGTCGAAGTCGTCATCGCCGAAACCCACGGCGCGCAGCATTGCACGGTTGGGCGAGCGGGCGATGCCATGGGTGATCAGCTTCGAGCGGCGGTTGTACGACAAGGGGAATCTCCTGGAAAGCGCGCGAAGCCGACACCGGGCGTCGCGTTCTTGTGGCGGAAATCAACGATAGCATCGCGGCGCCCCGATCGACAACCGCAGCCATCTGACGCGAGCGCCGCGTTGAGGCTCCGACCGGTATCGCGCATCCGGTGTGGTATATGCACTTCCATGCTCGTCTACCCACAGTTCGACCCGGTGGCCTTCCGCATCGGACCGCTCGCGGTCCGCTGGTACGGACTGATGTACCTGGTCGGATTCGTGCTGTTCATCGTCCTCGGCCGGCGCCGTGCGCAGAAGAGCATGCTGACCGGCTGGCGCGCGACCGACGTCGACGACATGCTGTTTTTCGGCGTCTTCGGCGTCATCCTCGGCGGGAGGCTCGGCTACGTGCTGTTCTACAAGCCGCTCTACTACTTCGCGCATCCCCTCGAGGTGTTCGAGGTCTGGCACGGCGGGATGAGCTTCCACGGCGGCTTCATTGGCGTGATGATCGCGCTCTGGTTCTTCGCCCGGCAGCGGGGCAAGCGCTGGCTGGACGTGACCGACTTCGTCGCGCCGCTGATTCCGCTGGGGCTTGCCGCCGGGCGGCTCGGCAACTTCATCAACGGCGAGCTGGTCGGGCGTCCCACCGACCTGCCGTGGGGGATGGTGTTTCCGCAGGTCGACCAGCTGCCTCGCCATCCTTCGCAGCTCTACGAGTTCGCGCTCGAGGGCGTCGCGCTGTTCGTGATCCTGTGGGTGTTCGCCGCCCGCCGGCGGCCGCTCGGCGCCGTATCCGGGCTGTTCCTGGTGGGCTACGGGGCGTTTCGCTTCATCGCGGAGTTCGCGCGCGAGCCCGACAGCTTCCTGGGGTTCCTGGCCCTGGGGCTCACGATGGGGCAGTGGCTGTCGCTGCCGATGATCGTCGCTGGAATAGCGATGCTGCTATGGGCCTATCGGCGCGCCGGCAAGACCGAGCCGACGCTGATGGACCGCATGAAATAGGTCGGGACCTCGGCTGCCCTGCTCGGCCCGTCGGCCTCCGCACTCGCGCCCCTCGGCCTCCCCGCAATGGGTCGCCGATGCGCGACGCCGGCGTGTCGGCCTCGCGCGGGCACTCGCGGCCGGCTCCGATCCCCGCGAGGCGGGGCCCCTCGTCGCCTGCTCGGCCCGCTACTCCATTCTTCGGTAATCGCCGTCGAGGGTGGTGCTGTGCCGCCGGTAGCTCGAGCGCCCGGCCGGCACGGGTTCGGGGCCCAGCGCTCCGCGCTGGTTGATCGGCAGCGACAGGAGCAGGAGCGCAAGGATGTCGGAGAGCACCCCGGGGAGGATCAGCAGCATGCCGGCGAGTACCCGGCGCCCGCTGTCGAGCAGGCCGCGCAGCAGCGATTGGTCGCCGCGGAATGCCGCAAGCGTTCGCATCCGGAACTGGTCCCGCTCGTTAGCGAGCACCCACATTCCAGCGATCCCGGACCCGGCAAGCCATATCCACAGCGGCACCCCCGTCCATCGCGCCAGGCGCAGCGTCAGCAAAAAGTCCGCAAAGGGGAAACCCAGTACAATTGCGAGCACTACGAAGCGCATGGAAGCTCCTTGGCGGACACGCCGATCATCGTTCTCACCCACGTGCCGGACGCGGCCGTCGCGGCCGACATCGCCCGCACTCTGGTCGGGAACAGGCTTGCAGCCTGCGTGAACATCGGCGCTCCGACCGAGTCAATTTACCACTGGCACGGTCGAATCGAAACGGCGAGCGAGGTGCCGCTCGCCGTCAAGACCCGTTCCGGGCTTTATCGCAACGTGGAGGCTGCCATCCGCGATATCCATCCCTATGACACGCCGGAGATCATTGCGATCCCTGTCGTCGACGGCGATGCCCGATTCCTGGCGTGGATCGAGGCGGAGACCGCGACCCCCTGACATGAGGTCCATCGCCGCGGCTGCGCTGATCGGCATGCTGGCCGCATGGCCCGCAATCCCGGCCGTTGCCCAGCTTTCCGCGGGTCAACCGGCGTTGCTTCCGCCCGACCAGGCGTTCCGCCTGTCGGCACGCGCGCTCGACCCATCGACCGTCGAGGTCCGCTTCGACATCGCGGACGGGTATTACCTCTATCGCGACCGCCTGGCGTTTCGCGTCGCGCCGGTGCCGGCCGGGCGTGTAAACCTGCCTCCGGGCAAGGTCAAACACGATGCGTTCTTCGGCGATGTCCAGACCTATCGCAACGCGGTCGTCCTGCGGGTCCCCCTCACGCGCGCCGGGCGGGCCGGCGAGAAACTGACGGTGAATGCGGATTCCCAGGGTTGCGCCGACGTGGGCGTGTGCTATCCCCCGAACCCGCAGCAGGTGGAAATCGTCGTACCGGCAGCGGGCGCGCGCGCGGGCGATTATGTCCAAGCCGCGAAGCCACGGGGCTGGTTCAACTGATCCGGTGAAACGTCGAACCATCCTGGTCGGGGGCGCTGTCGCTGGGCTCTCCGCACTTGCGGCCGGCGTCGCCGTATTCCACTCGACCAGCACCGCACAGCGCGACGGCGCCGCGCTGCTGGACGTCGTGCTGCCCGATCCCGAGGGCCACGACCAGGCGCTGGCCCAATGGCGTGGCAAGGTCCTCGTCGTCAATTTCTGGGCGACATGGTGTGCACCGTGTCGCCAGGAAATGCCGCAGTTCGTGGCCGCACAAGCGGCACTGGGTTCCAAAGGCATCCAATTCGTCGGCATCGCCGTCGATCAGGTAGCCAAAGTCACCGAATTCTCGGAGCAGATCGGATTGAACTATCCGGTGCTGATCGGCGGCTTCGGGGCGATCGAGCTTTCCAGGGCACTGGGGAACAGCTTGTCCGCGCTGCCCTTCACGGTCATCGTCGACCGGCACGGGCGGGTCGCGCAGCGACACCTCGGACCGCTGGTCCAGCCGGAACTCGATCGGGTACTGCACGGGTTGCTGAAGCGCGCCTGACACACAGGCGTGTCACGGGCGGCGCTTGGTGACGTCCGCGCCGGGCGCGCGAGCTGTGGATGCAAAAAGGCGGCAATCGCGCCCATCTGCTGGACAACCTGCAGGCATCTGCGGCAAACTCCGCGGTTTCTCCGGCGGCCCGGGCCGCAGAGGCGATCGCCATGGATCTGCGCAAACTCAAGACCTTGATCGAGCTCGTCGAAACCTCGGGGATCGCCGAGCTCGAAATCCAGGAAGGCGAGGAGCGGGTGCGAATCACCCGCGCGGTGGCGCCGTCCCAGCAAACGGTAATGTTGCATCCGACACCACAGGCGCCCGCCGCCGCGTCTCCGGTGCCGAGCCCCTCCGCGGCGACCGTAGCGCCCGCGCCGGCACCCGAGCCCGAGGGACACGTGGTCAAGAGCCCGATGGTCGGGACCTTCTACCGTTCGGCGTCGCCGGGTTCGAAGTCCTTCGTCGAGGTCGGCGATTCGGTGGCCCAGGGCGACACGCTCTGCATCGTCGAGGCGATGAAGCTGATGAACGAGATCGAGGCCGACGCGGCGGGAACGGTGAAGGCCATCCTGGTCGAGAACGGACAGGCGGTCGAGTTCGGCCAGCCGCTGTTCGTCCTCGAATAGGCATGGCCACGTCGACTCGCGGCAAGCTGTTCGACAAGATCCTGATCGCCAATCGGGGTGAGATCGCGCTGCGCATCCAGCGCGCCTGCCGCGAGCTCGCAATCAAGACCGTCGTCGTCCATTCGGAGGCCGACCGCGACGCCAAGTACGTCGCGCTTGCCGACGAATCGGTGTGCATCGGGCCGCCACCCTCCGCGCAAAGCTATCTCAACATTCCGGCGATCATCGCGGCGGCGGAGGTCACCGACGCCCAGGCGATCCACCCCGGCTACGGGTTCCTGTCCGAGAATGCCGACTTCGCGGAAAAAGTCGAGCGCTCGGGCTTCATTTTCATCGGGCCCAAGCCCGAGACGATCCGCCTGATGGGCGACAAGATCAGCGCCAAGGTCGCGATGACCAAGGTCGGGGTGCCTTGCGTGCCCGGGTCGGAGGGCGCCCTGCCGGAAGACCCGAAGGAGGTCGTCAAGATCGCCCGGGCCGTCGGCTATCCGGTGATCATCAAGGCGGCAGGCGGCGGCGGCGGCCGCGGCATGCGGATCGTCCACACCGAGGCGGCGCTGCTGCCCGCGGTCGCCCTGACGCGCAACGAGGCGCAATCGGCATTCAGCAACCCGCTGGTATATATGGAGCGTTTCCTCACCGATCCGCGACATATCGAGATCCAGGTGCTCGCCGACGGATTCCGGAACGTCGTGCACCTGTTCGAGCGCGACTGCTCGATGCAGCGGCGCCACCAGAAGATCATCGAGGAGGCGCCCGCGCCGGGCATCAATTCCCGCGCGCTCGCGCGCATCGCCGAGCGCGCCGCCGAAGCCTGCCGCAAGATCGGCTATCGCGGGGCGGGGACGTTCGAGTTCCTGTACCAGGCCGACGAGTTCTTCTTCATCGAGATGAACACCCGGGTGCAGGTCGAGCACCCGGTGACGGAGATGATCACCGGCATCGACATCGTCCAGGAGCAGATCCGCGTCGCGGCCGGACAGAAGCTCCGCTGGCGCCAGCGCGACATCGTGCGGCGCGGCCACGCGATCGAGTGCCGGATCAATGCCGAGGACCCCTGGACCTTCGTGCCATCGCCGGGGCGGATCACCGCCTGGCACGCGCCGGGCGGCCCGGGCATCCGGGTCGACTCGCACGCGTACCAGAACTACTTCGTGCCGCCGAACTACGACTCGATGATCGGCAAGGTCATCGCCTACGGTGACACCCGCGAGCAAGCGATCGCGCGCATGCGGGTCGCGCTGTCCGAAATGGTCGTCGGCGGCATCAAGACCAATGTTCCGCTGCACCAGGAGCTGCTCCTCGACGAGAAATTCCTGCGCGGCGGCACGTCGATCCATTATCTCGAGGAGCGGCTCGCCCGGCGCAAGCAGGCGGCGCAGTGAAGCGTTGATCCCGCGGAACGCCGATTGCGCCTCTCGACGGGATCCGGTCGTGGAGGAGCACGCGCCGGTGAAATTCGCCGCATTGCGCTTCGACGTCGAGGCCGGCACGGCCGATGGCTGGTCCGACGCGCTGCTCGACGCCGGGGCGTTGTCGGTCGACGCCGCCGACCCCGACGCCGGGACCGCGCGGGAAACAGCGGTGTTCGCGGAAGGCGAGACCCAGGCGCGGGAATGGTGGCCGATCTCCCGGTTGACCGCGCTGTTCGATCCGGGGCGCGATCCCGGGGAGGCTCTCGCCGCGGCGGCACGCGCGCTCGGGTTGCGCCCGCCGCCGCACCAGCGCTTCGAAGTCGCCGACCAGGACTGGATCGCGGCGACCCGGTCGCAGTTCACGCCGATCCGCATCGCAGACGATCTCTGGATCGTGCCGACGTGGTGCGAGCCGCCGCGGCCCGACGCGGTCAATGTCGTGCTCGATCCGGGACTGGCTTTCGGGACCGGGTCGCATCCGACGACCGGACTTTGCCTCGCGTGGCTGCGCGAGACCGTCACCCGCGAAGCGTCGGTGCTCGACTACGGCTGCGGCTCCGGAATCCTCACCATCGCCGCGCTCAAGCTCGGCGCATCGCGCGCCTGCGGCATCGACATCGATCCGCAGGCCGTACAAGCCGGCGCATCCAACGCCGGCGTCAATGGCGTCGTCGCGGAGTTCGGGGTTCCCGGCGGGCTCGGCGCCCGGCGCTTCGACGTCGTCGTCGCCAACATACTTGCCCATCCGCTGCGCCTGCTTGCGCCGCTGCTCGCCGCGCATTGCAGCGCTGGAGGCCGGATCGCCCTGTCGGGCATCCTCGAGAGGCAGGCCGACGACGTGATCGCCGCGTACTTGCCGTGGTTTACCATTTCCCGCTGGCGCGTGAGCGAGGGCTGGGTGCTGCTCGCCGGCGTCCGTGCGCGTGCGCCCGCCTGACGCTGCGCGCTGGCAATCGCCCATGGCCGATCAGAAATTCACCCGCTGCCCCGGTTGCGCGACGGTGTTCCGCGTCACGTCCGAGCAGCTCGCGCTACGCGAAGGGCAGGTGCGCTGCGGGCATTGCCGCGCAGTGTTCGACGCCAATTCGCAGCTCGTACTCGTCGACATCCATGCCCGCGAAGACGAAGCGTCCGACGAGCTCTCGCTCGGGCGGCCGACAATCACGCTGCGCGAATCCGATGCGCTCGGGCCGGTCGCGGCCGAGACCGCGCCGGCGACCGTGGCGGCGACCGTGGCGGACGACCCAGCGGCAGCCAGCGCCGACGTTCCCGCAACCGACGCAGCCGACGTCCCTGCAACCGACGCAGCCGACGTCCCTGCAACCGACGTGGCCGCCGTGACGCCGAGCGCTGTCGACGCGACGCCCGCAACGGTCGTCGAAGGCACGGCGCCCGGGGCCGTCGCTGACGACGGTGCCGCGTCTGGGAACGCGACCGCACCATCGCTCGACCTGGGCGAACTCGAGGCGGCGCGCGCGGCACTGCGCCGGCGCGTGCGCCCGCGGCGCAGCGGCAACGCGTTCTACATCGTTGCAATGCTGCTGCTGGTCGCGGGCCTGGGCGCGCAGGCGCTGCTGCAGCTTCACGATTCGCTCGCTGCCCGCGCGCCGGACTTGAGGCCCGCCTTGGCAAGCGCATGCCGCTGGCTTTCGTGCACGATTCGCCCGCTGCGTGACCCCAGGGCACTGTCGATCGAGGGCTCCGACCTCCAGGCCGATCCCGCGCATCGCGGGCTGCTGATCCTGACGGCGACCGTGCGCAATCGCTCGGCCTACGCCCTGGCGTATCCAGACCTGGAATTGACGCTCACCGACGCGTCGGACCAGGTCGTCGTGCGCCGGGCGTTCGCGCCTTCGGAGTACCTGGCCGGCGGAGTGGACCGCCATGCCGGCATTCCCGGCAATCACGAGCAGTCGATCAGGCTGTTCATCGACGCCAGCGCGACCCATCAGGCGGGTTATCGCGTCTACCTGTTCTATCCTTGAGGACCGTTCCGATCACTTCGGGCGTCCGGGCGCGCAAGTTTGGTGCGCAACGTCCTGCGATCGCACCAATCTGCGACGTGGTTTAATGTGTTTGCCCCAGTCCGGTGCCTCCGCTGCGGATTCCATGAGACACTCGAATAAAACTCGTTATTAAACAATTGTTTATTGACGATTACCCGGTGGCACGGAACTGGCTAAATATCTTTGCGTCCGGAAACCGGCCGCACGGCCTGTTTTCCGCCCTCGTTTTTCAGGAGACCTTCGAATGAGCACCGCAGCCAACGTGCTGAAAATGATCAAGGACAAGGAAGTCAAGTTCGTCGACCTGCGCTTCACCGACACCCGCGGCAAGGAGCAGCACGTTTCGGTTCCGTCCAAGGCTTTCGATGCCGACAAGTTCGAGTCGGGCCATGCCTTCGACGGCTCCTCGATCGCCGGCTGGAAGGGGATCCAGGCCTCGGACATGCTGCTGCTGCCGGACCCGGCGACGGCCAACATCGATCCGTTCATGGACGAGACGACGCTGCTGCTGACTTGCGACGTCATCGAGCCTGCGGACGGCAAGGGCTACGAGCGCGACCCGCGTTCGCTCGCCAAGCGCGCGGAGGCGTATCTCAAGTCCACGGGCCTGGGCGACGTTTCGTATTTCGGTCCCGAGCCCGAGTTCTTCATTTTCGATTCGGTCGAGTGGTCGGTCGACATGTCCGGCAGCTACTGCAAGGTCTTCTCGTCGGAAGCCGCATGGTCGACAGCCGAGAAGTTCGAAGGCGGCAACATGGGCCACCGACCGACCGTCAAGGGCGGCTACTTCCCGGTACCCCCGGTCGACTCGCTCCAGGACATCCGCTCGGCGATCTGCCTCGCGCTCGAGCAGATGGGCGTCGAGGTCGAAGTCCATCACCACGAGGTCGCGACGGCGGGACAGTGTGAAATCGGCACCAAGTTCGCCCCGCTGGTCCAGCGCGCCGACTGGCTGCAGATTCTCAAGTATTGCGTGCACAACACCGCGCACGCCTACGGCAAGACCGCGACGTTCATGCCCAAGCCGATCGTCGGCGACAACGGCTCCGGGATGCACGTGCACCAGTCCGTGTGGAAGGATGGCAAGAACCTGTTCGCAGGCGACGGTTACGCCGGGCTGTCGGACTTCGCGCTGTATTACATCGGCGGCATCATCAAGCACGCCAAGTCGCTCAACGCGATCACCAATCCGGGCACGAACTCCTACAAGCGGCTGGTCCCCGGCTTCGAGGCCCCGATCAACCTCGCCTACTCGGCGCGCAACCGCTCGGCATCCTGCCGGATTCCGTACGTGAGCAATCCGAAGGGCCGGCGGGTCGAGGTGCGCTTCCCCGACCCCACGGCGAACCCGTACCTTGCGTTCTCCGCGATGCTGATGGCGGGTCTCGACGGCGTGCAGAACAAGATCCACCCCGGCGATCCGATGGACAAGAACCTGTACGACCTCGAGCCCGAAGAGGCCGCCAAGGTACCGCATCCCTGTGCGTCGCTGGACGAGGCGCTCGAGAACCTGGCGAAGGACCGCGAGTTCCTGACCCGCGGCGGGGTGTTCACCAACGACATGCTCGATGCGTACATCGACCTCAAGATGGAGGAAGTCACGCGTTTCCGCATGACGACCCATCCGGTCGAATACGACATGTATTACAGCCTGTAATCGCCGCCGTTTCCCACGCGAAGCGGTTCACTGGGGGCGGACGCCGCGGGTGTCCGCGCGGTCCGCCCCTTTTGATTCCCCGGCGCGTTGGTTACACTCGGCGCAATGACTCGACGTGATTTCCGTTTCGTCGCGCTACGGCGCATCCTCCTCGTCGGCCTTCCGGCCGTGTCGATGCTCGCAACCGCGCAGGCGCAGGCCGCGATCTGCAAGTACATCGATCCCGACGGGAATGTCGTCTATTCGAACGTCGCTCCCGCGAAAGGGTTGCGCAAGCTCTCCTGCGACATCGTCGAGGAAGCCCCACGCGGGGTGGGCGGCGGGACGCGATCGACGCCGACGCCCGAGGGATTCCCGCGGGTGTCACCCGAAGTGCAGAAGAGCCGCGACGACACCCGCCGCAAGATACTCGACGACGAGCTCGCCAACGAGGAGAAGCTCCTCACCGCCGCGCGAGCGGAATACGGCAACGGCGCACCGCAGCCGCTGCCCGACGAGAAGAACGATGCCGAGAAATACAGGCAGCGGATCGCGAAGCTGCGCCAGGCGGTCACCGTTCACGAACGCAACATCGACGCGCTGCGCAAGGAGATCGCCACGACGCGCTGAAGCCCGCGCGCGGCGCCGCGCGAGCCGCGGCGTTGCCGCGCCCGTCGGCCGACCAACGCTGCAGGCTGCGGTCGCTTCGGCGTCGCACCGGGTGCAGCGATGAGGCTGCGGCTCGCTCCCGCCAAGCCGCCCGAACCCCCGCCCGTCGCGCGGCGCGGGCTGGAGCTGCTCGCCGCCGCGGTGCTCCTGCTCGACGAGTCGCTCCAGGTCATCTACGTGAATCCGGCGGCCGAGAACCTGTTCGAGCTGTCGTACATCAAGTTCAAAGGTCACGCGATCGACGAGCTGTTCGGCGGCGCCCCGGCGCTGCGCGCCGCGATCGACAGGGCGGTTCGAACCGGCGCGTCGTATACCGAGCAGGAGCTCGAGCTCGGGCTGCCCGGCAAGCCCAGGCTCCATCTGGTATGCACCGTGTCCCCGGTCGACGCGGCCGACGCCACGCTGCTGCTGGAGTTCCGGCACATCGACCAGCAGCTGAAGATCGCACGCGAGGAGCGCCAGCGCGAGCAGCAGCAAGCCAATCGCGAGCTGATCCGCAATCTCGCCCACGAGATCAAGAATCCGCTGGGCGGCATACGCGGCGCAGCCCAGTTGCTCGAGCGCGAGCTCGATCGCCCGCAGCTGATCGAGTACACGCAGGTGATCATCGCCGAGGCCGATCGCCTGCGGACGCTGGTCAATCGCCTGCTGTCGCCGCATCGCGCGCCGACGTACCGGCGGATCAACGTGCACCAGGTGCTGGTGCGGGTGAAGGGCCTGGTGCAGGCCGAGTTTCCGGCGATTCCGGTCGTCTGCGATTTCGACACCAGCCTGCCTGATCTCGATGCCGATGACGAGCAGCTGGTGCAGGCGCTGCTCAACATCGTTCGCAATGCCGCGCAGGCGCTCTCCGGCAGTGTCATCGCTGCCCCGGAGATCCGCATGACGACGCGCGTTGCGCGCGGCGTGACGCTGGCCCGGCGCCACCACCGCACGGCGCTGTCGATCGCGATCGAGGACAACGGGCCGGGTATCCCCGAGGAGTTGCGGGAGAGGATCTTCTTCCCGCTGGTGTCGGGGCGCGACGGTGGAAGCGGCCTGGGGCTGACCATCGCGCAGACATTCGTGTCGCAGCACGGTGGAACGATCGACTGCGCGAGCGTTGCCGGCCGCACCGTGTTCACCGTGCTGCTGCCGCTTTCCGCGGGCCGCGGTTGAGGCCGGCAGGTCTGACCTGACGATGGAGGCGGCCTACGTGAGCGGCAACGCGGCAGCCGGCGAGCGCGGCAATGTCGTCTGGATCGTCGACGACGACCGGTCGATCCGCTGGGTGCTGGAGAAAGCACTGACGCGCGAAGGGATACCGCACCAGACATTCTCATCGGCCTACGAGGTGCTGCAGGCGCTGACGGTGAGCGAGCCGGAGGTGCTCGTATCGGACATCCGCATGCCGGGCGAATCCGGGCTGTCGCTGCTGCAGCAGGTCCGCGAGCGCCACCCGCACATCCCCGTGATCGTCATGACCGCCTACTCGGACCTCGACAGTGCGGTCGCGGCATTCCAGGGCGGCGCTTTCGAGTACCTGCCCAAGCCGTTCGACGTCGACCATGCGCTGGCGTTGATCCGGCGCGCGGCGAGCGAGACGCGCAAGGCGCCGGCCGCGCAGGCTGCGGTGCCGGAAGCGCCGGAAATCCTGGGCCAGGCGCCGGCGATGCAGGAGGTGTTCCGCGCGATCGGAAGGCTTTCCCATTCGGCGGCCACCGTGCTGATCACCGGCGAATCGGGAACGGGCAAGGAGCTCGTCGCGCGCGCGCTGCACCGGCACAGTCCGCGCGCCGCAGGTCCGTTCGTCGCGATCAACACTGCCGCGATCCCGAAGGACCTGCTCGAATCCGAGCTGTTCGGTCACGAGCGCGGCGCATTCACCGGCGCCCAGACGATGCGCCGCGGGCGCTTCGAGCAGGCCGAGGGCGGCACGCTGTTCCTCGACGAGATCGGCGACATGCCGGCCGATCTGCAGGTGCGCCTGCTGCGCGTGCTCGCCGACGGCGAGTATTACCGCGTCGGCGGACACGCGCCGCAGAAGTCGAGCGTGCGCATCATCGCCGCGACGCACCAGGACCTCGAGGAGCGCGTGCGCCAGGGGCTGTTCCGCGAAGACCTGATGCACCGGCTCAACGTCGTGCGCCTGCGACTGCCCGCGCTGCGCGAGCGGCCGGAGGACATCGCGCCGCTTGCGCGGCATTTCGTCCAGAAGAGCGCGCGTGACCTCACTGTCGAGCCCAAGGCCTTCTCCGATGCCGCGCTCGCGGTGCTGGCCGCGTTCCGTTTCCCCGGCAATGTGCGCCAGCTCGAGAACATCTGCCACTGGGTCACGGTGATGGCGCCCGGCCAGCGTGTCGAGGTCGCAGACCTGCCGCCCGAGGTTCGCGCGGGCGGCGCTCCGCCTGCGGCGGGCGAAGGCAACTGGCAGCAGGCGCTCGACCGCGAGCTCGCCACTGCGCTCGCCCGCGGGGAGCGCCATGTCGGCGATCGGCTCGAGCGCGAGTTCGAGACGACGCTGATCCGGCGCGCGCTCGCGCACACCGGCGGCCACCGGATGGAAGCGGCCGCGTGGCTGGGATGGGGCCGCAACACCCTGACGCGCAAGATCCGGGAGCTCGGCATGGAGGCCGAGCTGCGCAAGAGCGACCACCAGTAGGGCGGAAGCGCCTGCGCGCGCGTCGTCGTACACGCATCGGCGTGAGGCGACGGGCTGCGCGCCGGGCTTCGGTGGCGCAAATCACCGTGCACGCATTGGCGTGAGGCGAGTGGCGACGGGCTACGCGCCGTGCTTCGGTGGCGCAAATCGCCGTGCACGCATTGGCGTGAGGCGAGTGGCGACGGGCTACGCGCCGTGCTTCGGTGGCGCAAATCGAGTCGTCGAGCGGGTCCCGGCTCGCGGCGGCGACTCAACCCACGAGTCGCCGCGCACGAGCCACCCGCTTTGCGACGACTGCGGCATTGGCGGCGCGAGCGGCCGGCGAGGGGCCCCGCGTAGCGGGGATCGACGGCCCAAGCGAGTCGCCGCGGCGAGGCCGACACGCCGGCATTTATATTTCGCGCGGATGCAAGGAGGCCGAGGCGCCCTTCGCGTAGCCCGTCGCCACTCGCCTGGCGATGCGGCAGCGCAGGTCGAGCATCGAAAAATTCGGGACGGACCACGGTTTCGAGCTCGCCCAGATCGCGTCGTAACAGACCGAATCGGTACCAATCTGTCGGGGCAGCGGGCCGGGCGCGTCGAGCGCGAGTGGGAGCGCCTGCCGTCGCGGGTGGTGCGGCGAGCGAGCCCGACAGGAACATCCTTGGCAGGATGTTCTCGAGCGAAGCTGCACCGGGACCCGCCGGCAGGCGTTTGCGGACTTCGAGCGCGTAGACGCGCCCGGCCCGCTGCCCATCGCACAAGCTTCCTGGCGTTTGCGGACTTCGAGCGCGTAGACGCGCCCGGCCCGCTGCCCATCGCACAAGCTGCATGGCGTTTGCGGGCTTCGAGCGCGCAGACGCGCCCGGCCCGCTGCCCCTCGCACAAGCTGCATGGCGTTTGCGGACTTCGAGCGCGAATCGACGACGATCAGGACGTCAGCGCAGGGCGTCGTCGGCGATCTCGACGATCGCCGGAGCGTGGTCCGAGGGCTTCTCGCCCTTGCGGGCGTTGCGGTCGATTCGCGACGACGTGCACCGCGAGGCGAGCGCCTCCGAAAGCAGGATGTGATCGATGCGCAGGCCGTGGTTCTTCGGAAACGCGAGCTGGCGGTAATCCCACCAGCTGAACACGTTCGGCGGCTGGTCGAACAGCCGGAAGCTGTCCTTGAGCCCGGCGGCGAGGAATTCGCGGAACGCCGCGCGCTCGGGCTCGGAGCACAGCACCTGGCCTTCCCACAGTGCCGGATCGTGGACGTCGCGATCGTCGGGCGCGACGTTGAAATCGCCAGCCATCGCGAGCCGCGGATGCCGTGCCACGGCGTCGCGCAGATGCAACGCGGCGGCGCGACACCAGGCGAGCTTGTACGCATACTTGTCGGAGCCGATCGCCTGCCCGTTCGGTACGTACGCGCAGACGACGCGGATGCCTTCGACGGTCGCCGCGATGACGCGCTTCTGCGCATCGTCGAAGCCGTCGATGCCCCGTGCGACGTCGGTGACCGTCAGGCCGGCGCGGGTGAGGATCGCAACGCCGTTGTAGGTCTTCTGTCCGGCGAACGCCGATGCGTAGCCGGCCTGACGCAGCTCCTCGACCGGGAACCTCGCATCCTCGAGCTTGGTTTCCTGCAGGCACACGACGTCGGGCGCGTTCGCGCCGAGCCACGCGACGAGCCGGGGCAGCCGGACATTCAGCGAATTGACGTTCCAGGTGACGAGCTTCATCGCCGGCCCCGGCACCTGCGGTCATTGCGGATAGCCGCTGCCTCTCGCGTTCCCCGTGGGCGGCTGCGGCAGGGTGCCGGTCGGCGCAGGTGGATTGCCCTCCGGCGTCGTCGCGGATCCCGCAGGTGCAGGGACAGGGGCCTTCGCAGGCACATTGACGGGCGCATTCGCCGGGACCTTCGCAGGCGTGGCGCCCCGGCCGGCGCGCAGCGGCGGCGCGGTCTTCGGATAGCCGGCTTCGTCGAGCAGCGCCTGCCAGCGCGATTCGTTGAAGCCGACTGCCAGCAGCTTGTCGCCGACCTGCAGCGCCGGCGCCGATTGCCCGCCGGTCAGCGCTTTCAGTCTCGTGCCCCCTTCCGGCGTCGTGACATCGATGCTCGTGTACGGCACACCGCGCTTGACCAGCAGTGCCTGCGCTTCGCGGCAGACCTCGCCGCAGTCGAACGTATACAGCGTGACAGGAAAGACCTGCATCGCCTGGCGGGTCGCGAGCGGGGTCGTGTCGGTGTCGATGACGTTCCCCTGCAGCTGCTTCGCCTGCACCGCTTTCGCGCCGGGCGGCGGCGGCTGGTCGGAATAGACGACGTGACCGTTGGCGTCGATATAACGGTAGAGCGGCGCCGCCTGCGCCGCCAGGACGAAGGCCAGCGCCACGCACAGCGGCAGCAAGGCAGTGCGCATCGGATTCATGGCGAGCCCTCCGGATGACGCGTCAGTTCGTCGGCGACGCGACCATGCCATTATGGCGCAGAAGGGCGTCGAGCTGCGGCGGCCGGCCACGGAACGCGACGAACGATTCCAGGGCGGGACGCGTCCCCCCGCGCGCGAGCACCTCGTCGCGAAAGCGCGCTCCGACCTCGGGCGAGAGCACGCCCTGCTCCTCGAACAGGCTGTAGGCGTCCGCGGAAAGCAGCTCCGACCACAGGTAGCTGTAGTAGCCGGCCGCGTAGCTGCCTGCGAAGACATGGCCGAATGCGTGCATGAAGCGGTCGTAGTCCGGGCGCGGCACGACGGCGATCTCGCGGCGCACGGCATCGAGCACCGCCTGCGGGCTCGCGTATGCGCCGCCGCCGGGTGCGTACGCGCTGTGCAGCAGCATGTCGAACAGCGCGAACTCGAGCTGCCGCACGATGGCCATGCCGCGCTCGAAATTGCGCGCTGCGAGCATTCGCTCGAAAAGCGCGCGCGGCAGCGGTTCGCCGGTCTGCGCGTGCGCCGTCATCGACGACAGCACGTCCCATTCCCAGCAGAAGTTCTCCATCAGCTGGCTCGGCAGCTCGACGGCATCCCATTCGACGCCCTGGAGCCCCGACACGCCGGCCACGTCGACGCGCGTCAGCAGCTGGTGCAGCCCATGGCCGAACTCGTGGAACAGCGTGGTGAGCTCGCGGTGGGTCAGGTGCGCGGGCCGGTCACCCACCGGTCCCGGGAAATTGCAGGTGACGTACGCGACCGGATGCTGCAGGCGCTCGGCCGAGTAACGACGGTTGATCGCGTCGTCCATCCACGCACCGCTTTGCTTGCCCTCGCGGGCATGCAGATCGAGGTAGAACTGACCGATGAGCGCGCCATGCGCATCGTGGATCTCGTGGAAACGCACCGACGGGTGCCACACCGGCGCGCTGCCGGCACGGATGGTCACGCCGTAGATCGTCTCGACGACCCGGAACAGTCCGGCGAGCGCGCGGTCTTCGGAAAGGTACGCTCGGATGTCCTGCTCGGAGTACGCATAGCGGCGCGCCTTCAGCTTCTCGGATGCCCACGCGATGTCCCACGCCGCCAGTTCGTCGATGCCGAGCTCGGTCCTTGCGAACTCGCGAAGCTCGGCGAACTCGCGCTGCGCGAACGGACGTGCCCGCGCAGCGAGGTCGCGCAGGAACGCGAGGACTTCGTCCGGCGTGCCCGCCATCTTCGGCACCAGCGACAGCGCGGCGAAATGCGCGTAGCCAAGGAGCTGCGCCTCCTGGTTGCGCAACTCGAGGATTCGCGAGATCACGCCGGTGTTGTCCCAGTCGGGCGATTCGCCGAGGTCGGATGCGACCGTGGCCGCTGCGCGGTGCATCAGCGCACGGAGCGCGCGGTCGTCGGCATACTGCATCACCGGGACGTAGCAGGGCGAGCGCAGCGTCAGCTTGTAGCCGTCGCGTCCCTCGGACTGCGCGTCCGCGCGGGCTGCGGCGATGACGTCGGCGGGAATGCCCGCGAGCGCGCTCGCGTCGGCGACGTGGTGGGACCAGGCATTTTCCGCGTCGAGCACGTTGTCGTCGAACTTCGCCGACAGCACGGCAAGCTCCTCCTGGACCGCCTTCAGCCGGGACTTGCCGGCGTGATCCAGTTCGGCGCCGCCCAGGCGGAAATCGCGAAGCGCGTTGTCGACCACCTTGCGCCGTGCCGCTTCGAGCTTCGAATAGGACGGGCCGCGCGCGAGGGCGCGATAGCGCTCGAACAGCCGCGCATCCTGCGCGATGTCGGCGTGGAACGCGGTGATCTTCGGAAGGTTGGCGTTGTAGGCGTCGCGAATCGCCGCCGTGCTGGCGACGGCGTTGAGGTGTCCCACCGCGCTCCACGTGCGGTCGAGATGGTCGAGGACGACTTCGGTCGGCGCGACGACGGTGTCCCAGGTCGGGATCCGGGTGTCGGTGCCGACAGCGTCGAACGCTGCGCGCGCCTGCGCGAGCAGCGTGTCGATGGCGGGGGTGACGTGCGTCGCCTCGATCAGGTCGAATCGGGGCAGTCCGGAGAAATCGAGCAGCGGATTGTTCGTGATCACGGTTGTCGCTCAATGGTGGCAGCGGGCATGCGGCGAACGGGTGGCGGCAGGGCGGCGGCTGGTCCGGGGTTCGGCGAAGTGCCCGCGATGTCCGGATTCCGATCGCGTGCAAATCACGTGCCCGCGTCCACGGGAGCAGGTCCTGGAGCGGTTCCGGAGGAACCGGTGAGCATGGCGTCGAGCGCCTGCAGGTCGTCCGGGGTGCCGACGTTGGCCCATGGCCCCCCGTAGTACTCGCCCGACACGAGCCCGCGGTCGATCCAGTCGCGGTAGAGCGGCAGCATCTTCAACCTGACGCCGCGCGGCAGCCCGGCAAACAGCGCGGTGTCGTAGACGCCGATGTTGCCGAAGGTCAGGCGGTCTTCCGCCGCCAGCGCGAGCCGGCCTTGCCGGAGGGCGAAATCGCCTTCGGGGTGATACGGCGGATTGGGAACCATCACCAGGTGCGCGCGGGCGGCAGCCGGATCGGCCGCCATCGCGTCGATCCGCGCCACGAGGGATGCGTAGTCGAATCGTGTCCAGACGTCGCCCGAAACGATCAGCACGGACCCCGGGCCGAGCAGCGGAAGCGCGGTTGCGATGCCACCGGCGGTCTCGAGCGGCTCGCGTTCGCGCGACCAGCGGATGCGCACGCTGAACGCCGCGCCGTCGCCGAGCGCGGCCAGCAGCTGGTCGCCGTCGTGCGCAACGTTGATGACGATGTCGGCGAATCCGGCGCGGGCGAGGGCCTCGATCTGCCAGACGATAAGCGGCCTGCCTCCGGCGCGAAGCAGGGGCTTGGGCATGCCGTCGGTCAGCGGGCGCATGCGCTCGCCGCGCCCGGCGGCCAGGATCATCGCGATGGTCATTGAAGTTCCGCGGCGTCCTTTGGCGTCAGAGCGAATACACGAAGTCGGGCGCGCGGCCCTCCAGGGAATCCAGGAGGCGGGACAGCGCGGCGAACTCGCGGTAGCGTGCGCATGCGCGGCGCAGATAGCGCAACACGCGCGGCATGTCGTTCACGTACCGATCCTTGCCGTCGCGGTGCTTCAGGCGCGCGAAGATGCCGAGGACCTTGAGCTGGCGCTGCACGCCCATCCACTCGTAATCGCGCCAGAACTGCGTGAAGTCGGCCGCGACGGGCAGTCGGGCCTTGCGGGCGCGCTCCCAGTAGCGGATCGCCCAGTCGAGCTCGCGCTCCTCGCTCCATTCGATGTAGGCGTCGCGAAGCAACGACACGAGGTCGTAGGTGATCGGGCCGAGGACGGCGTCCTGGAAGTCGAGGACGCCCGGGTTGGGCGTGCACAGCATCAGGTTGCGCGAATGGTAGTCGCGGTGCACGTAGACCCGGGGTTGCGACAGGGCGTTCGCGATCAACGCGGCGAAAGCGGCATCGAGGGTCGCGCGCTCGGAGGGCGCCGGCGTTCGGCCGACGTGCCGCGCGACGTACCAGTCCAGGAACAGCATGAGCTCGCGCCGCAGCAGGGCTTCGTCGTAGGGCGGAAGCTCGTCTTCGCGCGTCGCGCTCTGCCAGCGGACCAGCGCGTCGAACGCATCGAGATAGAGCGCGTGTGCGCTCGCGTCGTCGAGCGCCGACGCGTAGGTCGTGCTGCCCAGGTCGGTCAGCAGCAGGAACCCGCGTTCCAGGTCAAAAGCGAGCACGCGCGGCGCGTGCACGCCGGCCGCCCCGAGCAGCTTCGCGACGTGCACGAACGGGCGGCAATCCTCCTGCGGCGGAGGCGCGTCCATCGCGATCAGCGTCGCCTCGCCTTGCGCGCGCTCACAAGGCGCTGCGAGCGACACGCGGAAGTAGCGACGGAAGCTCGCGTCGGACGATGCAGGCGCGATCGCGAAATCGGGCAGGCGCAGCGTCGAATCGAGCCAATGGCAAAGCGCGTCTTGCCGCGGGTCCGCGGACGATTCGGAGGACATCGGAGGTCGGGCGTCGGTGTGGGGCCCGGTCGGGCCACATCGCGGCGCGGGCAGACGCCACAACGCCGGGCTAGAATGCGCGGATTCTAGCAAACCGCCGCACCTCCGTTTCCTTCGATGAAGCTACCCGCCGGCCCGATCGCCGCCTGGGCCATTCTGGTCGCCGTGTCGGGTGCATCGCGGGCACTTTGCGCGCAGGATCTCGCCCTGAAGCTGGCGCCCGAGATCGCGGTGCCCGGGCAGGCCGCGACGACGCCGGCGCCCGGGGCTTCCGGCGGCGCAGTCGCGGCAGCGCCGGGCGGCCTGACCGCGGGTGCGCCCCGGGGGGCGCTGTTTCTGCGCGCCGACCGGCTCGAGGGGGACAACCAGCATCTGACCGCCGAGGGCCACGTCGAGTTGCGCACGCGCGATGAAACTGTGCTGGCCGATCGATTGTCGTATTCGATCGGCGATCAGACGATCTTCGGCAAGGGGGACGTCGTGTTGCGCCGCGGGCTCGACTGGATCGCCGGGCCGGAGCTTCAGTACAAACGCGACACCCAGACGGGGTTCTTCAAGTCTCCCAGCTATTTCATCTCCGAGGCGAACGGGCGCGGCGATGCGTCCGAGATCCGCTTTCTCGGTCCGGATCGCTACGAGGCGACCGATGCGAGCTACACCACCTGCATCGCGCCGAATCCCGACTGGTACCTGCGCGGCAGCGAGATCGAGGTCGACAACCTGCGCAAGGTCGGCACGGCGCACGGCGCGTCAGTGCATTTTCTCGATGCCCCGGTCCTCTACGCGCCATGGCTCGAGTTCCCGCTGTCGAACGAGCGCAAGTCCGGGTTCCTGACCCCCACGCTGGGCTCGACCGGGGTGCGCGGTCTCGAGATCGCCGCGCCCTACTACCTGAACCTCGCGCCGAACTACGACGCGACGTTGACTCCGCGGCTGATGAGCAAGCGTGGCCTGATGCTGGGCGTGCAGTTTCGCTACCTGCTGGGGGGCGTCGACGCGGCACTCGGCCAGTCGACTGGCGAGATCGACGCCGAGTACCTTCCGCACGACCGCGTCAGCGGCGACAACCGCTACGCGCTGACATGGACGCACAGCGATCAGCTGGCGCCGTGGCTGTCCGGGTTCTGGAACCTGAACAGGGTTTCGGACAACACGTACTTCGCGGATTTCGCCGATCGCATCTCGGTCACCTCGCAGAAATCGCTTCCGCGCGACGCCGGCTTGCAGGCGACCCGCGGGCCATGGTCGCTGCTCGCGCGCGTCCAGAGCTTCCAGACGCTGCAGGATCCGAGCGCGCCGGTAGTGCCGCCCTACAACCGCCTGCCGCAGGTCCTCGGCTCGCTGCGCGACACCGACTGGCTGGGGCTCACGTGGAGCGGCACCGCCGAGTACGCGCGCTTCGCGCAGCCCGCGCTCGCGCCGACCGGCGATCGCTTCGTCCTCTACCCGACCGTGTCCTGGAGCCGGCAGGGGCCGGCATGGTTCTTCACCGCCCGCACCGGCCTGCACCTGCGCGAATACTCGCTCGACAGCCCGACGCCCGCGCTGCCGGACCGCCACCTGAGCTATGCGATTCCGATCACCAGCCTCGATGCGGGCCTGGTCTTCGAGCGCGACCTCGAAGTCGCCAAGATGCCGCTCACGCAGACACTCGAACCGCGCGCCTACTATGTCTATGTTCCGTATCGCAGGCAGGACAATGCGCCGGTGTTCGATACCGCACTCGACGACTTCAACTTCTCGCAGCTGTTCTCGGCCAATCGCTACATCGGGAGCGATCGCATCGGCGACGCGAACCAGCTGACGATGGCGCTGACGTCACGGTTCCTCGACGGGGAGACAGGCGGCGAGCGCCTGCGCCTCGCGGTCGGCCAGCGCTTCTACTTCGAGGACCAGCGCGTCAACCTGAGCGAGCCGCTGCGTTCGGCGTCGACGTCGGATTTTCTCGCGTCGGCCGAGGGGCGGCTGTCCGACGCCTGGTCGCTGGCGAGCCTGCTGCAGTACAACCTCGACGGGCGCCAGATCGAGCGCCTGAACGCCGGCTTCCGCTACACGCCATCGATCGGGCACGCGTTCAATGCCACGTGGCGCTACACTCGCTCGATCGTCGACCCCGCCGGCGCGCTCGAGCAGATCAAGCAAGTCGACCTGTCGGGACAGTGGCCGGTCGCCGACAACTGGACGCTGGTCGGGCGCTGGAACTACTCGGTGTCCGACCGCAAGACTCTGGAGGCCGTCGCGGGCATCGAGTACAATCGCGACTGCTGGGTGCTGCGCGTCGTCGGCCAGAGGTTGACGACGACGACGCAACAGGCGACGACATCGGTGTTCGTTCAGCTCGAGCTGAGCGGCCTCGCACGAGTCGGCACCAGCCCGCTCGAACTCCTGCGCCGCAGCGTGCCGGGCTACGCGCCGACGAGCGATGCTTCATCGCGCGACCGCGGCCTGGGGCCGCTTCCCGAATTCTAGAATATCAGGAGTGATCCGATGGCCCGTCGCTGTCCGTGGTTCGCGCTGCTCGCCGTGCTGCTCGCGCTCGTCGCCGGCGTCGCATCCGCCCAGGAGCCCGCGCACCAGGGCGCAACTGCCGCAGTCGTTCCGCTCGACCGGGTCATCGTCGTCGTCAACGACGAGGCGCTCACGCAATGGGACCTGAACGAGGAGCGGCGGGTCTTCCTGGAACAGCTGAAGGCGTCGAACATCACGCCGCCGCCCAGCGACGTGCTGGACAAGCAGGTGCTCCAGCGCCTGATCATCGAACGCGCCCTGCTGCAGTATGCCAAGCAGTCCGGGATCCGCGTCGACGACACGACGGTCGAGCGGACCATCCTGCGCGTGGCGCAGGAGAACAAGCTCTCGCCCGAGGAGTTCCGCAAGGTGCTCGAGAAGGAGCACATTCCCTATGCGAACTATCGCGACGACCTGCGGCGGCAGATCATCGTCCAGCGCGTGCGCGAGCGCGAGGTCGACAGCAAGGTGATGGTGACCGACGCCGAGGTCGACAACTATCTGGCGACCGTCGCGTCACAGGCGGGCGGCGACAGCGAATACCATCTTTCGCACATCTACATCACCGTGCCGGAGCAGGCTACGCCGGCCATCGTCGAGACCAGTCGCAAGCGCGCGGAGGCGGCTCTCGACGAGATCAAGGCGGGCAAGAGCTTCGGCGAGGTGGCGGCGACGTTTTCCGCCGCCCCGGATGCGTCGTCGGGAGGTGACCTCGGCTGGCGCACCAGCGCGAGGCTGCCCACCGTGTTCGCCGATGTCGTGCGTACGCTGAAGCCGGGCGAGGTCTCGGGCATCCTGCGCAGCCCCGCGGGCTTCCACATCGTCAAGCTCCTCGAGATCCGGAGTCACAACCAGCCGACGATCGTCGAGCAGACGCATGCGCGGCACATCCTGATCAAGGTCGACGAATCGACCTCCGAAGCGGAAGCGAAGGCCAGGATCGAGCGCCTGCGCGAACGCCTGATCGCCGGCGCGAAATTCGAGGACATCGCGCGAGCCAATTCAGAAGACGCGTCGGCGGCCAAGGGCGGCGACCTCGGATGGCTTTCGCCGGGCGATACCGTGCCGGATTTCGAGCACGCGATGGACAAGCTCAAGATCGGTGAGATTTCCGAGCCGGTGCGTTCGCCTTTCGGGTGGCATCTGATCGAGGTGCTCGGACGTCGCAAGCAGGACATCACCAAGGAGCGCGAGCGCGAGCAGGCGCGCCAGGCGATTCGCCAGCGCAAGAGCGACGAGCAATGGGACGAATTCATCCGGCAGCTGCGCGACCGTACCTACGTCGAGTACAAGACCGACGACCGCTGAAAGACGGGGTCAGGGAAAATGGGGTCAGAGCTGTAATACGTTGGCAAAAATAGGGTCAGAGCTGTAATACGTTGGCAAAAATAGGGTCAGAGCTGTAATACTTTGGCAAAAATAGGGTCAGAGCTGTAATACTTTGCAGTCTGGTTGCTGTATCGCGGATTGGCATCGCGCCAAAGTATTACAGCTCTGACCCTATTTTTGCCAACGTATTACAGCTCTGACCCCATTTTCCGCGGAGCACGGCGATCCGCGACAGCGTCACGCTGCGCCGGTCGGGAAACCTGAATTCGATGCGCACCCGGTGGGCGCGCTCGCCACACGCCACGCGCGCCAGCGTAATCGCGATGCCGGCGCTGCAGCGTTTGAGCGACGTGTCGCTCGCCGCGGCTGCGACGATCCACTGCGGGTCGGCGCCGATGCACAACAGCACGCGTATTTCGTCGACTTCGGCGTCGACCGGCAATCCGGCGACGACCGTGGTCATCTTCTGCCGATCGATCCGGAGGTCGCGCGGCGATTCGAGCGCCACGCCGTTGCCGGCATCCGGAACGAGCATGAGCCCGCCGACGCCGGCAACCGATGAGCCGGCAACTGCGGTCCATCCGTCGTCGTCGCCGTAATGACCGCTGCCGAACGTCCACAGCAGCGATCCCAGGGGCAGTCCGGTGCGCGCGAGCAGGAAATCGAGCGCGGCGTCCTCGAGGGGCGTATTGCGCCACGCGGTGTGGGGCGCGTAGTCGGGTGCGTCGCGCGCGAGGCCGTTCGAGCCGTTCCATGCCATCGGCGAGACGAAGCGCGCTCCGGCGTTCCACAGGTCGCGCAGCGCCCGGTAGGCGTCGGCGTAGGTCGGATGTGAACGCGGCCGGCGCAGGTCGGCGGTGTTGAACTCGACGATGCCGAATCCCGGATCGATGTCCGCGAGCGTGGCGTAGAGGGATCTGCCGTTCTCCATCGGCATTTCGTTGGTCGCGGCGGGACCGTAGACGATTGCGCCGAGATGCGCGTTGCGCGGCTTGCTGCCCTCGATCGAGACGCCGCCCGAGTCGTAGTTCCTGACCGGACTCGATTCGCGCAGCGCCAGCGACATGCACCCCTCCCAAGGCGCCATCAGTCCCTGCGACGACCAGATGCGATCGCCGGGAACGCCCGCGTCGATCAGCCACTGCGCGAGTTCATCGTAGTGGAGCGTGACGAGGTGCCGGCGGAACATCTCCCATTCGTGCACCCAGGGATCCTTCCAGTACGGGGCCGCGGGGTCGCGCGGGAAGCTGCGCGGCGCATCGACATCGTCCCAGGTCGCAAAGGAGCGCCGGGCAAGTGCCGCCGCCTCTTCCAGCGACAGCGGTCGCGCGCGGCGCCACGACGAGAGGTCCGGGAGCTCCGGCAGCGTGGCTCCCGCATAGGGACCGGTGCCGGCGAGCCAGTGGCGGAACTGCCGCAGCGTTCCGGGGTTGTAGTCGTACCACTGGCCTTCGGAGAAGAACGGATTGATGTAGACGTCGGGATCGAGGTTGACGCCGACGAACAGGCCGGGATGCGCGTGCATGAACGCGACGAGCCCGGCAGCGGCCTGCTGGAGATTGCGCCTCTTGTAGCGACGCACGGTGGTCGCATAGACGTTGAGGGTCAGCGCGCGCGCGAGCTCGGGCGCCGCCCGGGATCCGGGCAGGTGCTTCAGCCAGTCGTCGGGCATCACCTCGTCGCGCTCGTTCCACTGGCAGTTCGCGATGTCCTCCTCGAGCCGGTCGTTGACGTCCCATTCCGGAACGGTGCCCGAGGCGTCCGCCCAGATGCCTCCGTCGAGAGTCACGAGGACCGGGAGCCCGCGCGCGACGGCGTCGGCGAGCAGCGCGGTGAGCGAATCCTCGGCGACCGCGCGTGCGCCGTGCGTGCGTGCCACGTCGAAATCGGGGTCGAACGCCCAGTCGCCGGCTGCGCCTTGCGTCGTCCGCAGATAGAGGATCGGGACGCGCATGCCGATGCGGGTGGTTGGCGACAGGTAAGGCATGTAGCGCGCGCCCAGGCCCTCGGCGCTTCCGGCGGGAATGCCGGAGAGCGCGGGCAGCAGGAAGAACGCATCGCTGCCATGACCGTCGCGGGACCCGCGTTGATCGAAATCACGCCATATCTGCAGCGACTCGGGCGCGATCACGCTGCGTGTTCCGAGCAGCGTCTCGCGGCCGTCCCTGGCGATCGCAACGACCTCGAGCCGGCTGCGGGACGCCCGCGGATTCGCATCTCCTCGCCCAAGCGGGCCTTCGAATTCGAACCCGCCGAAACCGCCGTCGGGATAGCCCGGGTGGACGACCGCGACGTCGTGGCGGGGACGTCCGAATTGCGCCGCGTGGCGTATGCCGGCGTGCCGGATCTCCACCGACGCCACGCCCAGCGTATCGAGGGCCCACCCGGCGATGCGGATCCGCGACCCGACGATGCCTTCGGCCGCGGGCTCGTCGATCCAGCCGATGGTGACGCGCGACGCCGCGGCAGGCACTGACGTAGAATCGGCCGGGCGCGCGCGTTTCCACGTGCGCCGCCTACTTGCGCGCTTCCAGGCGTCGAACACGATGCGTACCAATCCCATCGGCCGCATCACGCGCTGGCTGCGCAGGTCCGTGCCGGCGGCGCAGGCGGCGCCAGCGCAGCCAGGTCCGCAGACGCCGCCGCAGGCGGCATCGCAGGATCGCCTGCCTGTGGCGCCGCGGATGGAGCGAAGGCTGGCTGCAGAGCCGTGGTACGTCGACAGGCTGTCGATTGTCGGCTCACGCCTCACCGTCGAAGGCTGGTCGATGCCCGTTCCCGGCGCAGGCGAGCCCGCCGACGGCTGGTTTACCGTCAACGGCAGGCGCTTCGACGCGATCCGCTACCCGCTGCCGCGGGCCGATGTCGGCGACGTGTTCTGGATGCGCGAGGCGGCGGCGATGTGTGGCTTCGAGGCGACGATCGGCGAATTTGCACAGCCCTATCCCGGCGGGGTTCTGGAGATCCGACGCGTCGTCCCCGACACGCCGGCTCTCGAGCGCGGACGAGACTCGTGGTTCAAGCCCGATCCGGCGCTGCACGCCGACCTGCCCGACGAGGGACGCCGCTTTCGCGTCATCGGCGATCGCGACGCCGATGGATTCCTGGTGTCGGGTGCGACCGACTACCACCGGATCGACCGCGCGATGCAGGCCGTGGCCGGGCGTCGCCTTGCCGACTTCGACCGTGTCCTCGATTGGGGTGTGGGCTGCGGACGCATCGCACGCCACTTTCCCGCGGTGCGGGCGCAGGCGCTGACCGGATGCGACATCGACGCGGACAACGTTGCCTGGTGCGCCGCGCACCTGCCGGGACGCTTCGCTCATTGCGAGATGGCGCCGCCGCTCCCCTTCCCCGATGCGAGCTTCGATGCGATCTACGGCATCTCGGTGTTCACCCACCTGCAGGAGCCGATGCAGTCGCGCTGGCTCGCGGAGCTGGCGCGGGTCGCGGCGCGCGGCGCGCTGATCGCGGTGACGATCCACGGCAGAACGGCGATCGACTTCTCGCGCCTGCCGCCCGCCGAGCATCGCCGACTCGTCGACGAGGTCCGGCGTCGGGGTATCGTGTTCAACGGGGCCAATGCGCAGCTCGACGGCCATGCCGACCATCGCGGCGAATACGTCAACGTGCTGCACGACGCCGATTACGTGCGCAACGTATGGTCCCGCTGGTTCGACGTGCTGCACATCCTGCCCGGATACATTCTGCATCACGATCTCGTGATGATGCGCAGGCGATGATCGGCGGCGACGGGCCGCAAGCGCTGCTTCGTGGCGGTGTAACGCGCGACCGCCGCGGATCCCGCCGCGCCGCGCCCGGCTGCCGGGCGCAGCTACTCGGCGTCGTCGGTCGAATAGACGTAGGGCTTCTGCGGCACGCTGCCCTCGTCCATTTCGTGGCGCAGCTTGAGGTCGGCAGGACGCTTGTCCCACCAGATGGCGCGCCCGGCGCGCTGCTCGGACTCGAGCTGTGGCTTGCGGGCGAGCAGGTCGCGGATGAACTTCGTGTGCTCGGAGACGTAGTTGCGCGCGGGGAGCATCGGCATTGCAGGTGCCCGAGGATCGAATCGGTCGCTTATTCTAGCATCGCCCCGTCGTCGACTGCAGCCGACGGGACGCGGCGCCGCTGCGTCAGGAAGTCGCCCGCTCGCGCATCGACCCGGCGACGATTCGAAACGAATACAGTCTGCACTCGAGCGCTCCGTTCCACAGCGGTGTGCGTCGCTCGGGCTTCAAGCCGATCAGCTTGGCGAGGCGCAGGTCGCCGGTGAACAGGTACGCCGTCCACCCGCCATAGCCTTTCTTCAGCGCGTCGCCCAGGCGCGGATAGAGCTCGGCCAGTCGCCGGGCGTCGTCCAGGCGCACGCCGTAGGGAGGGTTCGACAGCAGCAGGCCCTCGGCGGCCGGCGCCTTGCGGGTCAGCACGTCGGCCTGCTCGACGCCCGCGAACGCCGCGACCTGCGCCGCGGCGAGGTTCGCCTGCGCTTTCGCAACGGCCCGGGGCGAGAGGTCGCTCGCGAATATCGATACGGCCCGCGGCGGGGGACGAACGCGATCGCGCGCCGCCTGCGTAAGGCGCTGCCACGCCGGGCCGTCGTACCACAGGAGCTTCTGGAAGCCGAAGCTGCGCGACAGTCCGGGGGCACGGTCCGCCGCGATCATCGCCGCCTCGACGGCGATGGTGCCGCTGCCGCACATCGGGTCGAGAAGGACGCGACCGGGAGCCCACTGCGCAATCGACAGCAGTCCCGCAGCCAGGTTCTCGCGCAGCGGCGCTTCCTCGGTCTCGCGGCGCCAGCCGCGCTTGAACAGGGGTTCGCCCGAGGTGTCGAGGTAGATCGTCGCCTCGCGCTCGGCGAGGTGGACGTGGACGCGCACGTCGGGCGCGCGCTTGTCGATCGAGGGACGGACGCCGCGCTCGGCCCTGAACCGGTCGCACACGGCATCCTTGACGCGCAACGTCGCGAATTCGAGACTGGCGAGCGGCGAGCGCGTCGCGGCGACGTCGACGCGCAGCGTCCGGTCCTGCCGGAAATGCCGCGTCCAGTCGATCCCGTGCACCGCCGCGTAAAGTTCGTGCTCGTCGCGGCACGTCGCCCCTCCGACGCGCCACAGGATGCGGCTCGCGATGCGCGATTCGAGGTTTGCCCGATAGGCGAGGGCGATATCGCCCCCGAAACCGACGCCGCCGTCGACGGCCGCGACATCGGTGGCGCCCTGCGCTCCGAGCTCGGCCGCGAGCGCGGATTCGAGGCCGCGCGGACAGGGCGCGAAGTAGCGCTCGGTCATGCCGGACTCGGGGACCTGCGCCGGCCCCGCCCGGGGATCGATGGCTGCATGCGGCCCGGTCGTCAGAAGGGCTTCGCGACGACGAGCCAGACGATCGCGACCAGCAGCGGCAGCGCCGGGATCTCGTTGATCCAGCGGTAGAAGACGTGTCCGTGACGGTTGCGGTCATGCGCGAATTCGCGCATCAGGTGGCCGAGGTACAGGTGGAACGCCACGAGCACCAGCACCAGCCCCAGCTTGGCGTGCAGCCATCCCCCGCTGAAGCCGTAGCCGAGCCACAGCCAGACGCCGAAGGCGATCGTCAGCACCGCGGCCGGCGTCATGATGCCGTAGTAGAGCTTGCGCTCCATCGTCTTCAGGCGCTCGATGCCGATGCGGTCGTCGGCTGCGGCCATCGCGTGGTAGACGAACAGCCGGGGCAGGTAGAACAGCCCCGCGAACCACGAGACCATGAAGACGATGTGCAATGTCTTGACGATGGGCAAGGACGGACCTCCTCGGCCGGTCGGCTCATTCGAGCTTGATGTCGCCGTCGAAGGTCGCCGCGAGCTTGAGCCCGGCGACCTCGAGCGTCACGCGTGCCGGGAACGTCTCCTTGCCGGCGATCGCGCCGGCCGCGATCGCCCTGGCCACCGCCTGCTCGATCTCGCGTTGCGAGTTGACGCCGACCAGCTTGAGGAATTTCCGGATGCTGAGGTTCAGGGTTTCTTCGTTCATCGTGAGCTCCTCTGGATTCCGGGTGGCCCGTGGCCGGATGCCGATTGACGAGTCGATCGCGGAAGTAGCATTGTCCCACCAAACCACCTCG